>JAEINW010000269.1 GCA_016342715.1 Salinivirgaceae bacterium
AATAAATATGCCTTACAGTCAATTAATTGTCTGAATGTATTAATCGACTTTTTAAAACCACCATTTCTAATTTATCAATTTAGGTTGACATAGGGATTAATATGAGTATGTCAATTTTCCATTTCGTTTAAATATCTATATAATCAAAAGAATTCTTTGAGGCTTGCCTCGGAAATAG
The DNA here is from genome assembly GCA_016342715.1 of Salinivirgaceae bacterium. GTDB lineage: Bacteria > Bacteroidota > Bacteroidia > Bacteroidales > SZUA-534 > JAEINW01. The sequence continues at coordinate 179 of JAEINW010000269.1, forward strand.
TCAACTTTAAAATTTTTCTTTATTATATCTTTTGGGTCTTTTAAATAGAAGTATTTTAGAAACCAGCCTCTTGAAAATATTTATTTTGAATAAACCATTGAAAATACTGATGAACACTTAAATTAAATTGACAATATAATTCCAAACGTTCATAAAATTTAATACTTTAGACGTAATTAAAAATGATGATAATTAAGCGAATCATATACATAATAATCTTAATAGGATTTTCTATCGGCAGCTACGGGCAGTTAAGCCCAAGTGAACGAAGGGTATTAAAAACTGCGAATAACCTTTTTGACAACGAAGAATTCGACAAAGCCTTGCCATTATTTCTTAAAATTGATTCATTAACTGAAGATTATCAAATTCAATACAGAATTGGTGCTTGTTACTTAAACACAAAATACGAGAGACTTAAAGCACTTCCTTTTCTTGAGAAAATAAGTAAATTAACTACAGTTGAAGTTCCCTTAGCTGTATATTACGATTTAGGCGGCTTATACCATTACACTTATAGATTCGATGAGGCAATTGCACAATTTGAAAAATTCCTTAAATATAGTAATGAGAATGATTATTCCGTATCACAACAACGGGAAAATGCACTGCGAATGAAAACAATTTGCATTGATGCAATTGAAATAACCACACAACAATATAAAGCTGAAGTTGACATTATTGGTTATCCAATTAACTCAATGGAATCGGAATTCTGTCCAATGATTACAGCAGATGAAAATACCATGATTTTCATGAAAACTATTGGCATTAGTAAAATACCCTACCCAGAAACTTCCATTATGATAACACATCAAAAACGCGGAGGGTATTGGACTGAACCACAAAAATTGGAAATTGAAAACATAAAAAGCTACAAAGATAAAACAATTCTGCTCGCAGGCTTATCTCCAGATGGTAATATAATTTTCTTAAACATTGGTGAAGGATTAAATCAAGATATTTACCATGGAACCATTGAAAACAATACTATTATAGATATAAAGAAACTTAATAAGAATATAAACACTCCATATTACGAAGGTCGTGCAAGTATTTCTTCTGATGGTACTACTCTTTATTTTGTAAGCGATCGGCCTGGTGGCTTTGGCAGTACTGATATTTACAAAGCGACATTAAACAGACGTGGCGATTGGGACACACCTGTAAATATGGGGAATGTTATTAATACAAAATTTAATGAGAATTCGCCTTTTATGCACCCCGATAATGTTACCTTATTTTTCAGTTCCGAAGGGCATAAAACCATTGGTGGTAACGATATTTTTAAAAGTAAAATTGATGATAACATTTGGTCAAAACCTGAAAATCTGGGATTTTTAAATTCTCCAAAAGATGATTTGTATTTTGTTTTAAATGCAAGTGGGCAAACTGGCTATTTTTCAACTTCTAAAAATAACATTTACGATAAACACAATATTTTTAAAGTTACTTTTAACGACCCTATTCCTCTTACCCTAGTAAAAGGAACGATAAGAGCTGGTAACCCTCCTAAACCAATAGGAGCAGAAATAAAAGTATACGATAAAGAAACAGGAATTCGCATAAAATATGTATACAATCCTGATCCCGAAACAGGTAAATACTTAATGATATTTCCTCCTGCTAAAAATTATAATTTAGTTATTAGTTCAGGTGAATTCTTACCTCAATTGATTAACGTATATATTCCATATCAAACGTATTTTTATGAACTTTATCAAGAAATTACTTTGCAACCTGTTACGGTTGACAACAATGTGATTGGGGAAAAAGTTACTGTAAACAATACCTTTTATGATTTATACAAAACCACTGAAGCCGATTCCATATTAATTGATAATCTACCAAAACAACCAAAATATTATGACCATTTGTTGGAATTAATTGAAAATATTATTCAAACCACAGATACTATGAAAATTAGTTATCTGGATGAAAAAGATTTTGAAGAACATGAAAACAATAATATTGAATCATTATTAAATTTAATTGAAGAAGCTATTGAAACAACTGATCCTGTTACATTAACCATTTTAGATGCTAATGCTCGACAAAAAGATAAGGTAAAAAGCACCTTATTTTACACCAATGGTGACATGAAAAAGTCTTTAAAACCATATATTATTGGAATGGATACCATTTATGTTGCCAATCCAATTGAAACACAAAACAATAATAAAATTTTAGAAACACAGCTAATACCAAAAATAGAAAACAAAGAAGAAACAGAAAATCAGTTCAGATTATCAAAAGAAAGTGACAGAAACTATTTACATAAATATGAAATTTATTATGAAGTAAATCAAGATGAAATTCCTCAAAAATCAATTAATCAATTGAATCAAATATGCAGAATTCTTATTGACAACCCTGTTCTTGGAGCTGAAATATTTGGTTACACCGACACACAAGGCGAAGAAAAATACAATTTATCATTATCAAAACAACGCGCTCAAAAAATTCTAAAATATTTTATTGATTATAAAGTAGATAAACAAAAATTAATTGCAAAAGGATTTGGTGAGGGAAAATCAGTTGAAGAATTTCCAAACTCCTGGAAAAATAGAAAAGTTGAAATAAACATTTTTGAATTAAAAAAATAGATATTGAAGTTTACGAATAATACATATTGTAAGTTTTTTATTGTTTCAATATTTATATTGGTCTCAAAACTAGGTATGAGTCAATATTCCGAATACGAAATAAAAGCAGCGTATATATTCAATTTTGCAAAATTTGTTGATTGGCCTACCAGCTCTTATATTCAAGACACCATTGTTCTGGGAATATATAATTATGATCCTTTTGGAATTATTCTAGAAAAAACAATGATTGGCAGAAAAGCAAAAGGAAAAGATTGGAAAATTGTTAGAACAAATGATATTAACGAATTGTCAAAATGCAGTATTGTTTTTCTTTCTGACATTGAAAAATATGAAGTTTTAGAAATATTAGAACTGTTTAAATCAAAACCTGTGATAACAATTGGCGATGAGATAATAGATTTTTGTGAATCCGGAGGAATTATAAATTTTACCCCACAATTCTCGGAACAACAATTTGAAATAAATAACAACATTGCAAATAATAAAGGAATTATAATAAGCCCAAAACTTTTACAGCTAGCAAAAATTATTTCAAATAACGAGGATGAATTTTAGTGATTTATCGATCAGAATTAAAATTATTACATTAATTGGTGCAACTAGTTTTGTATCATTACTACTATCTGGATTAATATTTTACGCCTACGATAAATCACAATACGAACTTTCAACCCTTCGAGAACTTGGTATACTTGCCGAAATAATTGGAAATAATAATACCGCAAATATTGAATACAACTATCCTACAGGCGCTATTGAGATATTGGAAACTTTAGTTGTTGACGAAAACATAAAAGTTGCCCGAATTTACGATAATACGCAAACTATTTTTGCTGAATATACTACTGATAGTATTTACCTTGGTACTCATCTTGATTTTATTGCCCTAAAAGATACTTTTGCATTTGTCGACAAATCACTTTTAATTAACAAGCATATCTTTCTCGATGGTGAAAAAATTGGTTCTATATATTTACATTCGGGATTAGATGATTATGCTCAAAGAATAAAGAATTTCATAAAAGTTTTTATCATTATATTAATAACCTCTTTTATGATTTCTCTTTTAATCTCCATTCGCTTGCAACAATTAATATCTCAACCAATAATCAAGTTGACAAAAACCATGCGGCAAATTTCGGTTAACAATGAATATAATGTTCGCATTAAATCAACAGGAAAAGATGAAATTGGTCAATTGATACGAGGCTTTAATAATATGATTAGCCAAATTGACAAACAAAACATTGCACTTACTTTAGCTAAAGAACAAGCAGAAACTAGTGCTAAAATTAAAGAACAATTTTTAGCAAATATGTCTCATGAGATTCGGACTCCAATGAATGGAATCATGGGAATGGCAAAACTATTAAAAGACACTCCCCTTGGGTTGGATCAAAATAAATATCTTGAAAATATAACTACATCAGCTGATAATTTACTAGTTATCATTAATGACATTCTTGATTATTCAAAAATTGAAGCTGGTAAGCTTGATTTTGAAAATATTGAATTCGATTTGCATGAAGTATTAATAATACTAGAAAAAACATTTTCACAAACAGCAAAAAATAAAAATTTATATTTCAAACTTAGTATTGGAGACAGAGTTCCCGAATTTGTTATTGGTGATCCCACACGATTAAATCAAATTCTCATTAACCTTTTAGGGAACGCCATTAAATTCACCGAAAAAGGGGGTATATCAGTAACTGTAAAAGTATTAGAACAAACAGCAAAAAGTAGCACCATTCATTTTATGGTTTCTGATACCGGAATTGGTATATCAGAAGACAAACTTAATGTTATATTCTCAAGCTTTTCACAAGCTAGTGGCGATACCACAAGAAAATATGGAGGTACAGGACTTGGACTTACCATTTCAAAACAACTTGCTGAATTACAAGGTGGTGAAATTAGTATTCATAGTACGCCAAATGAAGGAAGCTCATTTTATCTAATACTAAATTATAAGCACGGAAAAGGTATTACCGTAAAAACTACAAAAAAAGAGATATTCCCAATAAATTCCGAACCCTTAAATGTAAATATTCTACTTGCCGAAGACAATGAAATAAACCAACTTTTTGTTCATACTATTCTTAAACATCGCTATAATGTTGCCATTGCACCCAATGGCAGAATTGTGCTTGATCAAATTGAAAAGAGCCATTTTGACTTAATTCTAATGGACTTACACATGCCGGAAATGGATGGGTATGAGGCTACAAAAAAGATTAGAAAATTAACTGATAAAAAGAAAAGAACAATACCAATTATTGCTCTTACTGCTGCGGCCATTAAAGGTGAACGTGAAAAATGTTTAGCGGCCGGAATGAATGATTACCTATCAAAACCATTCGAACCCACTGAGCTATTTAAAAAGATATCTGAGAACCTTGGTGCCGCATATGAACCAGGAGTTGTTCCTGCGCCTGAAAAAATTAAAACATTTAATTTTCAATATGTTGATTTAACATACCTCATTTCTATTGGAGAAGGTGATCCGAAATTTCAAAATGATCTTTTATATATTTTCCGGCAACAAATTCCTGAGCTTACTCAACAGCTTTACAAACATCTGGAGAACAAAGAATATAAAGAATTGGCTGGCGTTGCACATAAGGCAAAATCTTCAGTTGCAATGTTTGGCATTGAGGTTTTAAGAAAAAAAATGGAGCAATTGGAACTTCTGGCTAAAGAAGAAGAAAAAATTGACAGCTATTACAACATTGTTCAAAGCTTTATGATTATTGGTAAAAAAGTACTTGAAGAAATTAAAAATTTAAAATTTTAACATTTGATTAGCTTAACAAAAGATTCGGAAAAGTATGTAATTGCAACCTTTTCAAATGAAATTGAAAAATTAAATATTGTTATAAGCGACAAAGTTAAAGCAAAACTAACTGCTGTAATTGACGATAATTGCAGACATTTAATAATTGATTTAGCAACTATCAAATATATTGACAGTTCAGGTTTTGGAAGCCTTGTTACTATATTTAATCATGCTAAAAACAGAGAAGTAGGCTTAAGCCTTTGCAATATTTCAAATGAAACAATGGATCTTTTATCAATTACAAAGCTTGATCAAGTTTTTGATATAAAAGCTGATTTAAAAACTGCTATTGATTCAATAAGCGAGTAAGCAGGAGTACTCCTCTGGCCCTAACTCCAACGGGTATATTTTTTGCACAAGACGGGTTCAAAATATTTTTTAAACCAATGTTAATTAAAGCATTCTGATTTAAACCAATCTACGCATATGTTGATTTTATGCACCTTTGAAGAAACAAACTTACGTCAATGTCTTGTTTCACTTCACTAGCTTATTACATATCACAGAAAAAAGTTGGGGCTTAAAATAAAATCACATGGATATTTAATATCAAAGATGGCGATACTTGAAAATAATTTCATAAAAATCAATTTTATTCTCACAGCAGACGCTGTGAGTTCCTGAGGATAGCGAAGCGCCTGCTTCGCTTTTAAAGTTACCAAACTACATGCTATCAATTTGAAAAGCAAATACCAAATAAGTAAACCACTAATATAAAATTGAAAGTACTTTTTATCCCACCTAACCTCCCTTAAAAAGGGAGGCACTACATTCTACAAAATTGAAAAATTTGGTTCACTTTTTAAACACTCACGTTTCATTGAAAGTACTCACTAACTCCC
>JAEINW010000270.1 GCA_016342715.1 Salinivirgaceae bacterium
CTATGGTTTTGAGATTGAATCAGATAGTCTTAATTGGAATGATTACTTGCTAGCCGATATAAAAGAAAAATGGGTCATGATTCTTAGAGAAGACCCAGAACCTGAAAATATGTATAGTCCGTTTATCCCTTTTTCAGGCGATCGGTCAAAAGTTACTTTAGCAAAAGATAAAGGAGCCGCTGGAGTGTTATTAGTAAATGGTGTAAATGCTTCAAAAAAAGATGAGCCTCTAGAGTTATCCTACGATCAAAACCTTAGCGATGCTGGAATTCCCGTATTAAGCATTACTCGAAAAGTAGCCAACAAAATACTTGGAGAAACAGCTAACATTGAAGAACTTGAAAAAAAAATTATTAAGAGCAAAAAGTCAATAGTAATAAATTCAAAAACTATTATTGATGCAAATGTTCATGTAAAACAAGAAAGAGCTACCGCAAAAAATGTTGCTTTTTCCTTAAAGTCATCTAAAGCAAAGTCAGAAAAATATATTATTGTTGGTGCTCATTACGACCATTTAGGAATGGGAGGATCAGGAACCAGCACAAGAACACCTGATACCATTGCAATTCACAATGGGGCTGATGACAATGCATCGGGTGTTGCCGGAATTATTGAACTTGCAGGCAAATTAGCGTCACAAATAGATTCCATGAATCATAATTTTATTTTTGTGGCTTTTGATGCAGAAGAAATGGGCATTTTAGGTTCCAAATATTTTTCAGAACATCTTCCGCTAAACAAGGAAAATATTTTAGCCATGATCAATTTTGATATGATTGGAAGAATGAAACATGATACAATTGGTATTAGCATTGGTGGAACTGGAACCGCTCTGGAATTTGATTCTTTGCTAAATTCAGTAAATACTTCCTTTGCTAAAAACTTCTCTCCCGATGGATATGGCCCCAGCGACCATGCTTCATTTTATTCCAATAATATTCCAGTACTATTTTTTAGCACCGGAGCTCATGAAGATTATCATACACCAGCCGATGATTTTGAAAAAATTGATACCAATAAAGTAGCTGATATTATGAACTATGCAGCAGCTATTAGCATGAATTTAGCTACTAATTTTGACTCATTAAATTTTCAATCAACCGGCAGTCCTATAAAAACCGGTCAGCGTGGTAGGTTAAAAGTTACCTTGGGTATTATTCCCGATTTTTCGGGAATGAAAAAAAATGGATTGGGCATTGACGGTGTTAGAAAAGGAGGACCCGCAGACAAAGGAGGCATTTTAAAAGGCGATAAAATTACCGCTATAAATGGTGAAAAAGTAACCAACATATACGATTACATGTTCCGCTTATCGAAACTAAAACCAGAAACCACAGCCATTATTGAAATTGAACGCAACAATAAAAAAGAAGTACTTTTAATACAACTATAATATGGAATTTGATTCTAATTCAGAATATGAAATTGATAAAAACAGTATGCCTGGCATTTGGCATGGCTTTTTACTTATATTAATTACCGGAGCATTATCATTTTTGATTGCCCCATTAATAAATATTTCAGTTGGCGAAATTATTGTAATTAAACCTTGGGTGGTTTTTCTAAATTACAATTTATCATTTGGAGCTTTGCTTTTTATAGCAATACGATTGTGGCAGCATAACAAATTCGAGACCTCCAATACTCCAATAGTTTTGTATTTTATATTGCTTCCCTTAATTCTTGCAATGTCGGTGATTGCCGAAGGAATTGTTAGTTTGCTTCCCATGCCCGATTTTATGGTTAAACTTTTTGAGCAAATGATTCAATACAATGTACCCAGTTATTTGGTAATTGGAGTCTCTGCTCCTATTTTGGAAGAGTTAATTTTTAGAGGCGTCGTTTTAAAGGGTTTTTTAAAAAAATACAACCCTAAAAAAGCAATACTTTGGTCGGCTATTATTTTTGGGGCTGCTCATTTGAATCCCTGGCAATTCATTCCTGCTTTTTTAATTGGATTGGTTATTGGATGGTTATATTACAAAACCAGATCTATTTGGCCGGGAATTTTCATTCATTTTGTGAATAATTCTGCCTCCTTTTATATGGCGTATAAATACCAAGATGTAAATGTTGGCTTTATTGATATTTCTGGAAGTACTCTAAATTATATAATTTTACTAGCTGCAAGTACAATTACTTGTATTATCATTTATTCCATTCTTAATAAATTCTTATCAAATACTCAAACACAAGTAATAAACCATGAATAAAACCATACAAACCACCTTGTTTTGGATACTTGCTTTTGTAATTACGATTGGTGCAGTTGTATATCAACGTACAACAGGTCCAACCTATCCAAAAAAAGCCACCTTAGAAATAGAAAACGAAGTATATAATTTTAAACTTATCCGAAGCAATAACGACACAAGGGATTGCCCGGTTGAAATTAAAATACCCAACGATCAAATATCTGCAACCTTATTATATCGAAGATTTCCTACCAATGATGCTTGGCAAACCGATACCATGAACAGAGAAGGTGATATTTTAAAAGGATTTTTACCCGGCCAACCCGCCGCCGGTAAGGTAGAATACAAAATAAACTTCTACAAAAACAATCAACTTGTAAACAACCCAGAAGAGTTTCATACCGTTGTTCGATTTAAAGATGTGGTTCCAAGCTGGGTATTATGGATACACGTGCCAGCTATGTTTATTGCTATGTTTCTTTCTAATTTTGTAGCTATTATGGCTTTGGCAAAACGCCCGAAAGCATTAATTTATGCATGGATTTGTTTTGGCTTTTTGCTTATTGGAGGAATGATATTCGGCCCCATTCTCCAATGGTACGCTTTTGGCGATTTATGGACAGGCGTTCCTTTTGGTTGGGATTTAACCGATAACAAAACACTAATTGCATTTTTAGTTTGGGCAGTTGCCCTTTTAATGAACCGAAAAGAAACAAAGTTTGGATGGCTGATTGCTGCAGCCGCAGTTACTTTAATTATTTTTTCGATACCACATAGTATGTTTGGGTCAGAGTTAGATTATGCAAGCGGAACGGTTACACAAGGATAAATACTTACAAATTATTACATTAAGGACAATGTCAAAAAAAAACTTTGTGCAACTTTGTGATTCCTTTGTGCAACTTTGTGTTAAAATTTTTATTGTTGTACATAGAAATACATAAAGGAAAAATGGAATAATTTTAATGAGCATCGGATTAAAACCCTAATATTAACAATTTCAACTAAATGAAAGAAGCTCTGAAAAAAGATTACGACTGGTTACTTCCCTATTCTCAATTAATATGAAATTATTAATCTTCAGGAAAAAAGTATTGACCGATATTTAAAAGAGAAAATAATTTGGGAATTTGTAGCAAAAAAAAAAAAAATTAAATGAACTACCTCGCAACAAGCTACTGGAAAATATTCTCATGAGCAAAGCGAACTATTCTCACGATCCCGAATCTCGGGAGAGTAATAATATCAACCCACATTGTGGAATTAAAATTATTGATTGTTGTAGCCAAGGCATCCAATCCGCACCAAAACACTAAACCAACCCAACCCACAATTACACACAACTTGTCCCGATTTTTCGGGGTTCGAAAAACCCATAAGCCAACCCGCAAAGACATTTTTTTTTGCAAAAGAGTGTCTTACTCGCATGAAAAGCAAGATGCAAAATTGATACATAACATTTCACGTTCAACTATTGCCATCGCTCATTAATAATTATACTTTTATGGCAAATTAAAACGGATCACAAAAAATGTTCGAACAGACTTTTAAAAATATAGACGACATACTTCACAAAGACGCTGGATGTGGCAGCGAACTGGATTACGTGGAGCAAACCTCATGGATTTTATTTCTAAAATATCTGGCAGACCTTGAAAAAGACAAGGAAACAGCCGCTTTACTAACAGGCAAGACATACACAAAACTACTAGACCAAGAATACCAATGGGCTGTTTGGGCTGCTCCAAAATTGGATGATGGAAAAATAGACCACAACGCAATGACTGGCGATGACCTTGTGGACTTTGTTAACGAAAAACTTTTCCCCTATCTAAAAAAATTCAAAGCATCAGCAGAAAATGCCAGCACCATTGAATACAAAGTAGGCGAGATTTTCAGCGAACTCAAAAACAGAATACAAAGTGGATATAACCTACGTGAAGTAATAAACCTAATTGACCAACTTCGTTTTCGCACCCACGCCGAGAAACACGAAATGAGCCACCTCTATGAATCAAAGATTCAGAACATGGGGAACGCAGGACGAAATGGTGGAGAATATTACACGCCTCGCCCCTTAATCAAAACGATTATTAAAGTGGTAAACCCAAAAATTGGGGACACTATTTACGATGGTGCTGTGGGTAGTGCAGGTTTCTTGTGCGAAGCTTTCTCTCACTTAACCGAAGGAAAAGACCTATCGACAAAAGACACGGAAACACTGCAAAAAAAGACATTTTACGGCAAGGAAAAGAAATCATTGGCGTATATCATAGGAACCATGAACATGATTTTTCATGGGGTTGAAGCACCAAATATTGTTCACACAAATACCCTAGCTGAAAATCTGGACGACATTCAGGAAAAAGACCGCTTTACAACTGTTCTTGCAAACCCACCATTTGGCGGTAAAGAACGAGCCGAAGTTCAAGAAAACTTCCCAATAAAAACAGGAGAAACGGCAAGTTTATTTTTACAGCACTTTATTAAAATATTAAAAGCAGGCGGTAAAGCGGGCGTAGTTATAAAAAACACCTTTTTAAGCAATACCGATAATGCAAGTGTTGCTATACGCAAAGAACTTTTAAGCTCTTGCAACTTACATACAGTACTCGATTTACCAAGTGGCGTATTCTCTGGCGCAGGAGTAAAAACAGTAGTGTTGTTTTTCGAAAAAGGCGCACCCACACAAAAAACATGGTTTTATCAATTAAATTTGGGCAGGAATCTTGGTAAAGGTCAACCTTTAAGTGAAAACGACCTCGCTGATTTTATAAAACTTCAAAAAACAAAGGCGGAATCTGAAAACTCTTGGAGTGTTAATATAAGTTCATTGAATGAAAAGGATTTAGATTTATCAGCAAAAAATCCTAACACACCAGAAGAAGCCCCTTTGCGTGAGCCTAGTGTTATTTTAGAAGACATGAAAGCTTTAGATGCCGAAAGCATTGAGATAATGAATAAAATAAATTCTCTAATTGCTAAATAGTAAAAACATGAGCAAAGAGAATAAAATACAAATATTTCAAGACCAAAAGGTACGTACCCTTTGGGACGAGGAGCTAGAAAAATGGTATTTTTCAGTTCAAGATGTAGTGCAAATATTATCAGAAAGTACTGATGTAAAACAATATATAAAGAAAATGCGCTCACGCGATGTTGAACTAAGCAGCAACTGGGGTACAATTTGTACCCCTCTTCCAATGCTTGCTGCCGATGGTAAAATAAGAAAGATTCAAGCTGCCGATACCGAAGGCTTATTCCGTATAATCCAATCCATCACATCGCCCAAGGCAGAACCCTTTAAACTGTGGTTAGCAAAAGTTGGTGCCGAACGCATTGAAGAAACTGAAGACCCAGAACTGGCTTTTGAACGTGCCATGGAAACCTATCTGAAAAAAGGATACTCAAAAGAATGGATTAACCAACGCCTTAAAAGCATTGAGGTTCGTAAAGAACTAACCGACGAATGGACCCAGCGGGGAATGAAAGAAGGTTTAGATTACGCCATTTTAACCAACGAAATTACCAAAGCATGGGCAGGTAGAAACGTAAAGGAATACAAAAAACTAAAAGGACTAAAAAAAGAGAACTTACGCGACAACATGACCAATTTAGAATTGGTATTAAACATGCTTGCCGAAGCCTCTACCACCGAAATATCAAAAGAAAAGAAACCACAAGGCTTAGAAGAAAACAAAGACATTGCCCGTAAAGGCGGTACGGCAGCTAAAAAAGCCAGACTCGAAATCGAAAAACAAACTGGCAAACCCATTGTTACCAGCAAAAGTGCCAAAAGCTTATTAAACAAACCCGATAACAAGGAAATTGAAAATGAATAAGGTTATTGATTCACAAAGCTTGCCTGGATGGGAAGTAAAAAAGTTGGGTGAGGTTTGTTCCATTATAAAACGAGGTATACCGCCTAAATATATTGAGAATGAGGGTATGCGTGTTGTTAATCAAAAATGCATAAGGAATCATGAGATTGATTATTCTTTATGCAGAAGGCATAATACAAGTGTGAAAAATGTACCCGAAGAACGTATTATTGAAATTGGAGATATTCTAATAAATTCTACAGGTACAGGTACTCTTGGGCGAATAGCACAAGTAAGAACGCAACCTGTAGAACAAACGACCGTTGATACTCATGTAACAATTGCAAGACCAATAAAAGACAAGTTCTTTATCGATTATGTTGGTTACATAATGATAA
>JAEINW010000271.1 GCA_016342715.1 Salinivirgaceae bacterium
AACAAAGTGCAGTGAAATACTTACAAGAACTAAATCGTGAGCGAGAATCGCTCAATTTGGGTAAGAAATAGTTATATTGAATATAAAAAAGTCTGGCGTTAGCTGGACTTTTTTAGTATAAGACAATTTTTTGTGCTCCGCCCGAAACTACCGTAAATTTAATGTTTGAAGTAAATACACTTTCTTTTGCATTTTTGGGTCGAGAAATTACTCGATAGCTTCCGGGCTGCATTACAATTGTTTGATACATAAGTTTTTTATTTAAACCGTAAATCCATACCAGCTTATTACCTTCTTCTTTATAAACAGCTCCATATCCGGGTGCCGCACTAGTAAATGTAACTAAACCGGGCGTTGGAATTTGAATGGTGAAAGTTTTACTTTGCTCAATTTCAATATTTTCAATAATCATTCGCGGAATGGTTAATATTTCAATATCGTAATTTCCTGTTAAATATTTTTCATCGAAATTAACTGACTGTAGATTTAAAGTTTGTTGTTTACCCGATTCTCTTACAATAAATTTTAAATCGTTGTATTGCGGCGAATTATTTGTATTAACCACTAAGCTTCCTTGTGGAGCGTCAATTATTATAGTATTATGAATTCCTGGAGTAAGAACAATGCTATCTTTAAAAGCAGGAGGTAGGGTATGAACTTGAATGTCATAAGTTGGAATAGGATCAAATCTGAGTGTGTCGGGGTTTCCTTTTGAATTAATGGTATGAATAAAATTATGTAATATTTCGTGTGTGAAATTATCGCTAAATGTCATATTCACATTACTTTCAGTGGGTTTTCCCCATTGGTTGTTAATATTTATTTGTAAAGTTGTTGTGTTTAAGGCTTGTGAAATCACAACTTCTAATACTTCTTTAAATCTATTTTCGTTTGATGCATTATAAAACCTACCAATACATTCAAATGAATCCTGAAAATCTTCACTAATTCCAATTCCAATAACAAATGGTTTTAAAATAATACCTTTCTTCTGAAGTTGCCTCGAAACTGCGCAAGGATCACCATTGCACGATTCAATTCCATCAGTAATAAGGATTATTATATTTCGGCAATCGTCACAATCAGGAAAATCATTTGCACTCAATTCTAGCGAATGAGCAATGGGGGTTGTTCCTTTGGGTCTGATTGATTGAAGTTCACTTATTATTTTTTTAGCGTTATTTTTAGAGAATTCAACTTCTAGCTTTGTGTCGCTGCAGTCTTGAGGAGGAACTGGTTTTTGATGCCCGTATACTCTTAAAGCCATTTCAATATGTTCTAAATCTTTCAAGCTATCAACCATTTCGGTCAATAGTTCCTGAGCAACGTTCATTTTTGTTCCTGTTTCCCATCTGCCAAGCATGCTTTGCGAGCCATCTAAAACAAATAAAATTCGGGTTAATGGCAAGTCTTTTGCTTCCTCCTCTTGCGAGAAGGTAGTATTAGATAGAAAAGAGAGAATTAATAAAAAGAAAATATTTTTAATCATAGTATAAGTGTCTAGTTAGTAGTATGTTTGGTTTATTTGATAAATAAATAATAAAAATTTGCAAAATCACTAATTTAAGTAAATAAAAGATGTTATAAAATCATAACTTTGCAACCCAATTTAAAATTGTATAAAATGTTTGATTTTTCAGAAGTTAGTCTTAACCAATTAGTTGTTCATAGCATAGGAAACAGAACAGAAGAAGAAGGAGTTAAGCTGTCAAAATCAGAGATGAGTATTAACGATCAGTCAGTTGAGGACATTTTAAAGCAATATTTTCTCTCGCAATTTAAGTCAGATTATTTTTTTTCATTTACTAGCGAGTCCGATCTTCAAATAAATGAAGTATATAACTTAATTCGTCAGGTATTCGAAGAACCTTCAAATTTTTACGATCATTCTGTAAATCTGGCACATTTGCTTTACGAGCGATCAAATCACCCCAAAATAAAACCAGGCGAGTTTTATATGGTTCGATTTTCAAATGTTCGTATCGATGATGAATTTGTTGATGGAATTGGACTTTTTAAATCAGAAACTAAAGATACTTTCATACGAGTTTATCAGAAAAATGAGAGCTTTGAAGTAGATTATGATAATGGAATAAATATTAAAAAATTGGACAAAGGATGTTTGATTTTTAATACAGAAACGGAGTTGGGTTTTAAAGTATCTATTGTCGATACCACAAATCGTTCAAACGAAGCAATGTACTGGCGCGATGAATTTTTGCAAATCAAGCCACGCGAAAACGAATTCTATCAAACCAACCAAATTATTGATATTTGCAAAGGATTTAGCGATCATGTATTAACCAGCAAAAATAATGTTGAAAAGCAAGAACAAGTAGCATTTATGAAGCGTGCAGAGGCTTATTTCAATAATACGAATGTTTACGATAATGAGCAATTTAAGCATGATATAATTGGCGATGATCAAATAAGTGAAGCTTTTGATGAGTTTAAACAAGATTTTGAAGGACAACGAAATTTATCACCAGTTGATCAGTTTGAATTGTCGGAACCTGCATTAAAAAAAGGTAAAAAATATTTTAGAAGCATAATTAAGTTGGACAAAAATTTTCATATTTATGTTCATTCAAATCCTGATTATATTGAGACAGGATTTGACAATGGAAAAGGATTAAAGTATTATAAAATGTACTTTCACGAAGAAAGTTAATATAAAATATTAAATAGGATAACAAATTAAACTTTAAATAAAAACAAAATGGCTAGTATTAGAAACTTAAAAAAAGATATAAATTTCATTTCGTCGGAATTGGTAATTGAGTGTTTTACACATAATTTCCTTTTTCCACAAAAGAATGAAGATGAACTTTCACTTATTATTCTTGACACAGTAAAAATGAAAGAAGAAATGATTAAGCAAATTAATGAGGTTAGTACGACCGAAGCAAATCCCGTTAAAAAACAATTTAAAAAAATTCGTAAAGAACTGAATGAAAGTCTTGAAAAAATAGTTTCAAGATTAGAAAATTTAGAAAAAGAGTAATTTTTTAATTTGCAATTTGTATAAAGTCGAACAATAATACTAATTTTGCAATCTTGTAAAATTAAAATTACATTAAGTATGATCAAAATTACTTTTCCTGATGGGAACGCTAGAGAATTTGAAGCAGGAATAAACGGATACGAAATCGCAAAACATATAAGTCACGGCTTAGCAAAGCAAGTGCTTGCTATTACGGTAAACAATGAATTATGGGACTTGACGCGTCCAATAAACACAGACGCTACAATTATATTGCATAAATGGGACGATGAGCAAGGAAAACATGCATTTTGGCATTCATCAGCTCACTTAATGGCTGAGGCTTTGCAACAATTATACCCAGGAGTAAAATTTGGATTTGGGCCTGCAATTGAAAATGGATTTTATTACGATGTTGATTTTGGAGAGGGTAATCAAATTAGTGATGCCGATTTCTTGAAAATTGAGAAAAAAATGCAAGAATTAGCATCTCAAAAGAATGAATATATTCGTTCCATTGTTCCTAAAAATGAAGCCTTAGACTTTTTTGGTGGCCGTCATGAGGAATATAAAGTTGAGCATATAAATGAATTAACCGACGGTGAAATTAGTTTTTATAAGCATGGCAGTTTTACCGATTTGTGCAGCGGACCACACCTTCCAAATACGGGATTGATAAAAGCAATTAAAATATTAAGTGTTGCTGGTGCTTATTGGAAAGGTGATGATACTCGCAAGCAACTTACACGTCTTTACGGGATTACTTTTCCTAAAAAGACCATGCTTGATGAATATTTAGAAATGCTTGAAGAAGCAAAAAAACGTGATCATAGAAAAGTTGGAAAAGAATTAGAATTATTTGCATTCTCTCAACGAGTTGGGCAAGGTTTGCCTTTATGGTTACCTAGAGGTGCTCAACTTAGAGAACGATTGGAAAACTTTTTAAAAACAGTGCAACGTAGATATGGGTATGAACCTGTAATCACGCCACATATAGGTCAAAAGGAACTATATGTTACCTCAGGTCATTATGCAAAATATGGGGCTGATTCATTTCAACCAATACATACTCCTGCCGAAGGTGAGGAGTTTTTATTAAAACCAATGAACTGCCCTCACCATTGTGAGATTTATAAAGTAAAACCACGCTCATATAAGGATCTTCCAGTTCGTTTTGCCGAATTTGGTACCGTATATCGATACGAACAAAGTGGTGAACTTCATGGTTTAACAAGGGTTCGTGGTTTTACACAAGATGATGCACATATTTTCTGTCGCCCCGATCAATTAAGTGAAGAATTTATTAAGGTTATTGATATTGTGCTTTATATTTTTAAAACACTCGATTTTAAAGAATTTACCGCTCAAATTTCATTACGCGACCCAAAAAATACAGAAAAATATATTGGAAGTGATGAAAACTGGGAAAAAGCCGAACGTGCAATTATTGAAGCTTGCAAAGAAAAAGATCTAGATACTGTTGTTGAAATAGGCGAAGCTGCATTTTATGGACCAAAATTAGATTTCATGGTTCGCGATGCAATTGGCCGAAAATGGCAACTAGGAACTATTCAGGTGGATTATAATTTACCCGAACGCTTTGAATTAGAATATATTGGAAGTGATGATAAACGGCACAGACCCGTGATGATTCATAGGGCTCCATTCGGATCGATGGAACGATTTGTTGCTGTTTTAATTGAACATACGGGCGGAAAGTTTCCCTTATGGTTAACACCCGAACAAGCTGTTGTTTTGCCAATTAGCGAAAAATTTAACGATTTTGCTAAAAAAGTTTCAGAGTTTCTAAATAATTCCGATATTCGCACCGCAATTGACGATCGAAACGAAAAGATAGGTAGAAAAATACGGGATAATGAGTTGAAGCGTATTCCATATTTGCTTATTGTTGGTGAAAAAGAAGTTGAAACCAATACCGTTTCTGTTCGTAAGCAAGGTGAAGGTGACGAAGGTTCAATGAGCCTTGAAGACTTTGCCAAATTAATAAATGTTGAAGTAGAAAAATTATTAAGTATTAACTAAATTTTAGGAGGACCAAGCCATAGCAGGACCAAGACACAAACGAAGAGGGTTTCAAAAAAGAGACGAAAAACCTTTGTTTAGAATTAACGAAACAATAAAAGTTACTCACGTTCGCCTTGTAGGTGATAACGTGGATGAACAAGGAATTGTTTCTATTCAGGAGGCACTGAAAATTGCAGACGAACAAGAACTTGATTTAGTAGAAATTTCTCCAAAAGCTGAACCACCTGTATGTAAAGTAATTGATTATAGTAAATTTCTTTACGAGCAGAAGAGGAAGTTAAAAGAGATGAAATCTAAAGCTACAAAAGTAATAGTTAAAGAAATTAGGTTTGGACCAAATACAGATGAGCACGATTATGAATTTAAAAAAAATCATGCCGTCAAATTCCTTGAAGAAGGAGCAAAGCTTAAAGTTTACGTATTTTTTAAAGGACGTTCAATTTTATTTAAAGACAAAGGAGAAATCCTTTTATTAAGATTGGCACAAGAGCTTGAAGAATTAGGTAAAGTTGAGCAGATGCCAAGATTAGAAGGTAAAAGAATGACAATGTATATTTCACCGAAAAAGAAAAAATAATTTGTTATTAAATTAGACAATTATGCCAAAGATGAAGACTGTTTCTGGAGCGAAAAAGAGATTCGTGTTGACAGGATCCGGAAAAATTAAAAGAAAACATGCTTACAAAAGTCATATTTTGACTAAAAAAAGCAAAAAACGTAAACGTAATCTAACTTATTTTACTACAGTTGATAAAGCTGATATAAAAAATATCAAGCTTTGTTTAGCTATGTAATAAAATAAAATTGTTAAACTGGAATGAATTAGCCGAAAAAGTTTCCTAAGGAGAGGAACGCTAACCATTCCCAAAAAAGTAAAAAATTATGCCAAGATCAGTAAATGCTGTAGCATCAAGAGCAAGAAGAAGAAAGTTGATGAAAGAGACCAAAGGTAACTTTGGTGCTCGTAAAAATGTTTGGACGGTTGCAAAAAATACCTACGAAAAAGGTTTGCAATACGCCTATCGTGATAGAAAAACCAAGAAAAGAACTTTTAGAGCTTTGTGGATTCAGCGTATTAACGCGGGAGCTCGTCTATACGGAATGTCATACTCCGAACTAATTGGAAAATTAGGAAAAGCAAATGTGGAAATTAATCGTAAGGTTTTAGCTGACCTTGCAATGAATCACCCTCAGGCTTTTGAAGCCATTTGTAATACAGTGAAGTAAATATAAAACGGTGAAATTTATATATAAACCATCTCGATTATTCGAGATGGTTTTTTTTTGTTTTTTTTGTTTGTGCCCGATTATAGGATCAAGTAAATATTAGGGTTGTTTTTAATATTTTTTCTTATTTTCAAAAAATGGAATTAGAAACTTTA
>JAEINW010000272.1 GCA_016342715.1 Salinivirgaceae bacterium
TATTTTACCTGTTATTGAAATGGGTGGAAGAGGAATTCACGTACCTTTTCATACTACCTGGGTGCACGAAGAGGTGGATGATTTTGATTGCTCTTCAGATAAATACATAAAAGTTGATTCGGTAATCGAGCTTTTAGATTTATTGTAATGGTATCAAGCAACACTAAATCGTTTCTAGCTCTTATTATGGGAGCTATTTTAATAGCCTTTTCTCCGGTGTTAATAAAAATCACAGGAGCTCCAGGGACTATATCTGTATTTTTTAGAATGTTTTTTGGTAGCTTAACCTTACTAATACCCTTTATTATTGTAAGGTATAAATCGAAAAATATGCTTTTAATAAAGGAGTTTTAATTGCTGCGTAGGCTGGTTTGTTTCTTTAATTTACCTCATCGTGACACCGGATATATTCCTTTTATCAACAAACTTATGAGCAAGTATTTCTTTTTATAACAAATAAATTATTATGTTTGTACCACCTGTTCCAAACAATATTATTCAATTAGAAACCAAATAATTAATCGTAGCAGAAATATAATTTACAAGTAACAATTACTATTCATCAAGGATTAATAGTAATTGGGGGAAGTTTAAGCTATCGTTTTGTTGTATCATGCTAAAATTAATTCTCCTTATGGTAAGCAACAAAAAAAAAACCTCACTCCTTTAGTATATTATCCGGAAAGAAAATAAGAAGGAATGAGGCCATTATAAATAATTTATACAAATTTAAAATGATTTTTAAAACTACAAGTATTATTGGTCTTATAATTGTTGGATCAATCATTTTTAGTTCTTGTTCAAAAGAAAGTGTTCAAGAGACAAGTAAACAAGAGACTAGATTTACTTTTGACTATGAATTACCATCGGATTTAACTCAAGGAATTACACAAGAAAACGGTTTGATGTTATTTGAAAGCGAGAAGTTTTTGAATAAAATTACCCTTTTGCTTGAAACTGAAAACCAAAACTATGTGGAAGCATACTTTAATAGCAAACAAGCCCTTAGTGAAGATGAGTTAGATATACAGATGGAACTAGACAACTTCAATCCATTTACGGTATATGAAGCATTTGAGAAGTATCATTCATTTTATTCATTAAGAGCCAACCTTAAATCTCAAGAAGACGATTGGATGGACAGTAGTTCTACTGATGAACTTGATAACAACCCTTCATTTTACCCTTTATCTGACAAGTGCCAAAATATTGCCAATGAAGAAGGTGAGTATATGATCGGATCAACCATCTATAGAGTAGAAAGCGATGGGCTGGTTTACGAAATTAAAAACGCTGATTATAAAGCGCTGGAATCTATCAGATGTGGAAATTCAAATCTTGATTTGAAAAATACAAATCCCAATGTAATTATACATCGTGAAGAAGTTCGTTCATCGGCAAATGGTACAAAAGCAGATTGTAAATCTTATATCAGAAGAACGGGAACCTATAACTATGCCGACAAAAAGAAAATGGATTGTATTCTTGACTTAGACTGGGATGTAACGAATTCGGCAGCCAAAGCCAAAGCCAAATGTTATAAAAAAGTAAAACGATTTGGAAATTGGAAATGGAAAAGGAATTGGACTAGCATGGGAACTTCATTGTGCGTAAAAGCGCGTGATATCGATTGCGAGATAAAAATACAATTTGGCGACCATGGACTCAAATGCAATAGTCAAAGTCGTAATTGGGCTTATTTTGTCACCTGCCATGTTTATGGCGCAGGAGTAGGCTTTCGTGTAAAACCCGGAGAATATGGCGGGGTTTACAAAAAATCGGGCTACAATGATTATAGCATAAGCTGGTAATTATATGCCCAACAAAATCATCAGTTATTTTAGCATTTGCGCCATGGTATGTTTGTTTTTACAAACATCGGTTTGTGCCCAAGATGCTAGCTATGTAAAAAGAAAACTCAATATTGAGTTTTCTTTTTACACTATGGGTTCACTTTGTGAAATTGAACCCGATTTGCAGGAGTCTTTGGCAAGTGCCAATATGGCTTATAATACAGGAAATATGCTGCGTTTTATTTTTCCTTTTAAAAATAATCATTCGCTAATTGGTGGTCTAAACTATTTTCGCAACTCCTTATCGTTTAATTACACTTTAGATAAAAACACCTACCATTTACCTTTTAGCCTTGATGGACCCTTAAATTACAAAATACATGCCCTCAGTTTACCCCTATCTTATTCCTATGCCCTTCAATTAAGCTCGCACATCTACTTATTTTCAGAATTGGGCTATTACATTACCTATCCCTTAAGTTTTGGAAGCGTTGAGTCCAGTGTTTCTGATCCTCAGAGGAATTCAGATCTCATCGTAATACACTACGAAAGCGCAAAACTCGTAAGTGGAGTAATTGCTGCCATTGGACTACGACGTCCTTTAAAAAGAAACGAAGTGAATGTGAATATTTTTACAAATATCCCTGTCAAAAAACAGGAAATGGGTCAGTACACATTTTTCCCCAACCAGGCAGAGTTTACTTCATCGGGCAAAATAAAATCGGGTTTTGGATATATTGGATGTAAAATTAGTTACGTTCTAACTCATAAAAAAACCAATGAATAACTATATTTTTGTTCTACTGCTTTTTTTTGTAGGCGTTTCATGCGAGAAAGAAACCGAGGTTGCTATCCCCCACAGTGCCTCTCAAATAGTGGTAAGCAGTATATTAATACCCGATAAAGAAATTAAAGTATTTGTTAGTCAAAGCATCTACATGCTGGAAACCGAGCAACTACCCATATCAAACGCCGAGGTCAGCCTCTTTTCTAACAACCAACTACTAGAAATACTCTCACTGGACACCACCGGAGTATACCAAAGTAAAAAGGTTAAAACCCAAAGCGGGCAAAACTATTCCATTAAGGTACGGGTCAATGGATTTGATGAAATTACCGCAAGCACACAGGTACCTTATTCCCTTCCCTTAGACAGTATCCAATTGAAAACGTTTATTGGAACCAGCGATAACGGAATTTCCTTGTCGTCTCTCGACCTGTTTTTTACTTCAGGCGATAAACAACTATCCTATTACCAGTACAACTGTCATGCCTGCACCGATTCAATAAATGTATTTGGTTCCGTGTGTGTTGGCGAATGGTTTAGTTACGATGCCATTATTTTAGAGGAAGGAGATATAAAAAGCAAGTTATTTACAAATAAACTGTTCAATTCAACCAACATAAAGCTCAATTTGAACTTTGAAGATCCAACCGGATTCTTTTTTGATTCCGATACAGCAAACTATACGCTAAGTGCTCAAATTTATTCACTTAGTGAAGACTTATACCTGTATCAAAAAAGTTTAAATGCCTATGCCGAAAGCACTGATAATATTTGGCAGGTAAATAATCCACCTCAAATATATAGCAATATTAAAAATGGAATAGGAATATTTGCTTCTATGGCATACAGCAATGTGATTACCCAAAGAGTTTTAGACCAAACCAAATGAGAATTATTATCATTATGCTTATAGCCAGCCTTTACTTGTCTGGCTCTGCTCAAACCATAGGCGGATATATTATCGACAAAGAAACAGGTGAAAAACTCATTGGCGCCAACGTTTACGATCGCATATCCAAGAACGGAACCGCCACCAATGCCTATGGCTATTATTCATTGTACATAGATACGACCAATGCCATACTTCAAATATCATACATTGGATATGCTACAGAAGTTTTTTCACACAAGCTTACAAAAAATACATCCTTTCAATTAAAGTCGAATACCTCGATACAAGAAGTAGTGGTAATTGGCAAAAAAGCCATTGAGCAACGTAACGAAATGAGTGTTGCTGAGATTCCAATGAAACAATTAAAAACACTTCCCATGCTTGCGGGTGAAGTAGATATTATAAAAGCCATGCAGTTAATGCCCGGCATCAGATCGGGAAACGAAGGTCAGAGCGGTATGTTTGTTCGAGGAGGTAGTCATGATCAGAATTTAATGCTCTTGGACGATGTTCCTCTATATTACATTAACCATTTGGGTGGATTCGTATCGGTATTTAACCCCGACGCCATAAATAGTTTAAAAATGTACAAAGGGGGATTTCCTGCCAGATATGGAGGACGCTTAGCATCCATTATGGATGTTCGAATGAAAGACGGTAATTTAAAAAAACGCCAATCAAACATCACCTTTGGTATGATTTCATCAAAATTTCAAACCGAAGGCCCCATTAAAAAGGATACGGCATCATATATGATCTCTGGTCGCAGGTTTATGTACGATTTATTTAGCCGACCAATTACCTGGTTAATCAACGACAAACACTCAAAAGGTTATACTTTTTATGATTTAAATGCAAAATTTAATTACAAATTCTCCGATAAAAACCGTTTATTCCTTAGCTTATACATGGGCAACGATAACATTCTTTCAAAGAAAAAGACAAAAGAGAATGGCGAAAAAGAGCAAATGAGTAATCAAACAAAATGGGGCAATCATTTACTGGCACTTCGCTGGAATCATGTATTTAATCAGCGGTTTATTGGAAACATAACTGCAAACTATACCAACTATCGCTATGCCTCAGAATTCAAATTCTTATCAAACTATGAAAATGAAAGTAAGGAATCGAGCTATTTATTTTCATCAGGCATTAGCGACTTTTGTATTAAAAGTGATTTTGAACTCTTTTTTAAAAACTATACCATTCGTTTTGGAAGCAATCAGGTATTTCATACCTTTTCGCCAAATCGCACCTATTTAAAACAAGAGGGCTATGTCAATATCGACCAAAATTTTAATACTCAAACCTACCAAGCTCTTGAAAACTCAATATACCTTGAAAATGATATTTCGGTGGGTCAATACCTTGGTTTTAATATAGGAGTTCGGGCATTATCATATGCTGCCCTTCAAAAGCAATACAATAACCTGGAACCTCGCATACTTATAAACTTCAATATTCCCCATCTGTTTTCCATAAAAGCATCATATGCCCGCATGCAACAATATGTACATTTGCTTATCTATTCAGGGGCTGGATTGCCTGGCGACTTATGGATGCCAACCACCAAAGAGGTGCCTCCTCAGAAATCGGAGCTAATTTCCCTGGGCATCGCAAAGTCGATGCTTAACCAACAATTAGAATTAAGTGTGGAAGCATATTACAAAAAAATGAACGATTTAATCGATTATCAGGATGGCGCAAGTCTTTCAGGAAACAATACCAAAAACTGGCAACAACTAATTGAGACAGGAGGTAAAGGGTATTCCAAAGGCATTGAATTGCTTTTACAAAAAAAACAAGGAAAAATAAACGGCTGGTTGGCCTACACCCTATCCAGAAGCACCCGCCAGTTTGAACATATCAATAAAGGCCGTGAATACATATACACCTATGATGCCACCCACGATTTTTCCATTACATCAAACTATTATTTCAAAGACAACCTATATTTTTCGGCATCCTGGGTTTACACCAGTGGCAGAGCCATTACCTTGCCCAACCAACAATATCAGACACTGCGGTTAATGCCAAATAACACCAATCCTAATGAGGTTATTGCTGAACCTGAATTTGAGCTAGTAAAAATTTCAACTTACAACGAAAAAAACAATATTCGTATGCATGCTTATCACCGACTCGATTTGGGATTAACCTATATCAAGCAGAAGAAAAAGACGGAGCGAATATGGTGTTTTAGCATTTACAATGCCTACAACAGGCAAAACGCATACTACTATTATACAACGTCTGTGGCGGTGAAAGATGAAAACGGTAACGATACCGATGTTTCTGAAAAAAAAACCTACCAACGAAGTCTCTTCCCATTTATTCCATCGGTGAGTTATTCCATTAATTTCTAATGCTACTTAAATGAATTAAGCACAAGCTGCATTTCTACTAAAAATTGGAATCCTGACTAATTTCTTTTGGGTATTTCTGCGTATTGAACTCGGAATTTAATATTTTTGCCAACTGATTACATTTTATCACTTACCTATGAATACAAACCTTCGAGTAATTGGTTTCGATGCCGACGACACCCTTTGGATAAATGAACCTTTCTTTAGAGATTCTGAAAATGAGTTTTTTAAGCTATTGGGTGAATTTGAATCGGCAGAAAACATAAATAAAGTACTCTATAAAACAGAGATGCAAAATCTAGCTTTATATGGGTATGGAACCAAAAGTTTTATGCTCTCAATGATTGAAACCGGTTTATTAATAACAAATCATAAAATTACAAACCAACAGATTTCTAGAATAATTGAAATTGGCAAAAAACAGATTGAAAAACCTGTGGAGTTGCTTGACAATATTGAAAATGTTTTAATTGAATTAAGCAAAAATTACAAACT
>JAEINW010000273.1 GCA_016342715.1 Salinivirgaceae bacterium
CCTGTTCAATACCGGAGGCCTTGCCTCCGGCTGAAATAAATATGCCTTACAGGCAATTAATTGTCTGAATGTATTAACCGACTTTTTAAAACCACCATTTCTAATTTGCCAATTTAGGTTGACATAGGAATAACCATATTAATTTATCAATGTTTAGAAGGTCAGTAGTAAGCTACTTAATTTTATTTCGTAAAAGAGACATTGACAAGACCTTCGGATCCTGTCAGGTCAAATCTGTCAGAGTACGTAGTTCTTTGTGCATATAATAAGCCTTTATAATTGCTGCGTCTGTACATATGAACTTATCTACCGACCTCTATAAGTGTTATTTAAATATTGATAACATCTTCAAAAAAAACTTCATTGATTGGGTTTTGCTGATAAAGGGTCTAGCCATCATCTTTTTCTTGCCGTTTTTCCTAATAATTATATTGATTTTGGCATCAGATTAAATTAGATGCTTTTGCCTAGGAAAGTGGGTTGAAAAACTAACAAATTTCATTAAATTTGCCAGCTATAATAAAAGTTAATACGGACGCACAATGATTGATAAAATCAAGGGATTACTGAAGGAGACTGAAGAATTTAGAGTAAAATCGGCTGAGGAATTGGAACACTTTCGCTTAAAATATTTAAGTAAGAAGGGAGAAATTTCCCAATTGTTTGGCGATTTTAAGAATGTTCCTAATGAAATTAAGAAAGAGGTAGGACAGGAAATTAATAAACTAAAACAGTTTGCTCAGGAAAAATTCGATCAATTTAAAGAATCCCTTGAGGATGCTGATTCTGAAAGTTCAAGTGCTGATTTAACACGCCAAGGTGAGCCTATTGAATTAGGTTCTCGTCACCCGATATCATTGGTACGGAATGAGATTATTAGCATTTTTAATCGTTTGGGTTTTAATGTTAACGAAGGACCGGAAATTGAGGATGATTGGCACGTGTTTTCTGCGTTGAATTTTCCACCAGAGCACCCTGCACGCGATATGCAAGACACTTTCTTTATTGAAAAAGATCCTGATATTTTGTTGCGTACCCATACCTCAAGCGTTCAGGTTCGAGTAATGGAAAATCAAAAGCCACCCATTCGTAGTATTTTTCCGGGTCGTGTTTTCCGTAACGAAGCCATTTCGGCTCGTGCCCATTGTATTTTTCATCAGGTGGAAGGTTTATATGTGGCCGAAAATGTATCGTTTGCCGATTTAAAACAAACCCTAATGTATTTTGCCAAAGAAATGTTTGGCGAGCAAACACAAATACGTTTACGCCCATCGTATTTCCCTTTTACCGAACCATCGGCTGAAATGGATGTTTCTTGCTCCATTTGTGGCGGAAAAGGTTGCAACGTTTGTAAATATACAGGTTGGTTAGAAATATTAGGTTGCGGAATGGTAGACCCAAATGTTCTGGATAAGTGTGGAATTGATAGCGAAAAATATACCGGCTTTGCTTTTGGAATGGGAATTGAACGCATTGCCATGTTAAAATATCAGGTGAAAGATTTACGTTTGTATTTTGAAAACGATGTTCGTTTCTTAAAGCAGTTTAAGTCGGCATATTAAAAGAATAATAATCAGATTGTTTTTCTAGTTTGATGATATGAAATATATGCTATTCCCTCATCCCCGCTTTGAGGGACTTCCCCCAAGGGAAGACTATAAAACTTCAACGAAAGTTTTCCCCAAGGGGGAGATGTCCGAAGGACAGAGGGGGAGTTTTGACTTTAAGATAATTCATTTTACTCTCAAATAAAAATTATTATATATAGCCAGTCTAGCTTTAAGCCAGACTGGCATTTTTTTTGGTTTATGGGGTGTAACGATCCTTTTTTTGCTGCGTCTTTTCAGAGCAACAACCCTTAAAACCTTAAAACAATGAAACGATCAGCAGCCGTATTCATTTGTCTTTTGCTTTATGCAGCCATGGCATCCGGAGCACTTGATAAAAGAGAATATGAAACAAAAAAAATTGATCTTCCCATTACTATTGATGGTACTATTGACGAAGCATCATGGAAAAATGCGCAGTGGCTCGAGGATTTTCATATGTATTATCCATATGATAACAAAGAAGCATCGCAGCATACTACTTTTGCAATTCTTTACGATGAAAATTTTGTTTATGTTGCCATTAAAGCAAATGACAATCATCCTGAAAAAATTGTAAAAAGGCTTACTCGTAAGGACGAATTAGATGGCGATTGGATTGGAATACAGTTTGATAGTTACAATGACCTGCAAACCGCATACTGCTTTAATGTAAGTGCTGCAGGAACCAAGCGCGACGTTTTTATTTCGGGCGATGGCGATGTTTCAGATGATTCATACAACCCTATTTGGTGGGTAGAAACTACTATTACCAGTGAAGGATGGGTGGCTGAAATGAAAATACCCTTTTCGCAATTCCGTTTTATAAATAGCTATGAACAAACATGGGGCGTTCAAGTGGAACGCTACATTCAGCGAATGGAAGAACGATCGCTTTGGCAACCCAAAAAGAGAGACGATCCGGGATGGGTGCACCATTACGGTAAAATGAACGGATTGGTTGATATTCAAGCAAAAAAAGTACTGGATTTGTATCCCTATGTGGTAGGAGGACTTGAGACCTACGAAAAAGAAGAGGGGAATCCATACAGAGATGGTTTAGATGCCATTACAAATTACGGCTTAGATGGAAAAATTGGTTTGACAAACAATCTGACCTTGGATTTTACAATTAATCCAGATTTTGGACAAGTTGAAGCCGATCCAGCAAATGTTAATTTATCAGGATTTGAACTTTTCTTTCCTGAAAAGCGACCCTTTTTTATTGAAGGAAATAGCATACTTAGTTTCCCACTGATGTTTGGCGATGGCGATTTAGCTAATGATAATCTCTTCTACAGCCGAAGAATAGGTCGAAGTCCCCATTACGATCCGGCCAACGACTCAACATTTTCGTCAATACCCAATAACACAACCATACTTGGAGCCGCAAAAATAACCGGTAGAACCGACAAAGGATTAAGCATAGGTATCATGGAATCAGTAACTGCTAAGGAAAAGGCAAAATATACCATGAATGATACAGAAACTGGAAAGCTTACAGCCGAGCCCTTAACCAATTATTCTATGGTAAGCTTGCGTCAGGATTTTAATAATGGAAATGCCTTATTAGGAGGAACTTTTACATCGGTAAATAGAAACATTGAAGATACACATTTGGATTATCTACATAAAAACGCCTATTCTGGCGGCCTCGATTTTACAAAATATTGGAAGGATAAAACCTGGTTTTTTACAGCTAAAGGAGTTTTTAGTCATGTTAATGGCAATGAAAATGCCTTGTATGAAACACAAACGTCTTCTACACATAATTTTCAACGACCCGATGCCGATCATGTTTCGTTAGATACTTCGGCCACAAGTTTATCGGGTTATGGTGGAAATATAAATTTTGGCAAAAGCGGTGGGGGCAAAGTAAGTTTTGTATCAGCCGTTTATTTTAAATCGCCAGGTTTGGAATTGAATGACATGGGTTATGTTCGCCATGTGGATGATATAATAACCATTAACTGGATGGGCTACCGAATTAATGAACCCTTTTCGATATTTAAAAATGTGGGATTGAATTTTAATCATTGGTCATCATTCGATTTTAGTGGTAAATACTTGGGTATGGGTGGAAACACCAACATGTATGGTACTTTTAAAAACAATTACGAAATGAGTTTTGGGGTAAATCTAAATACCAAAGAAATCTCTACTTCACATTTACATGGCGGCCCATCGTACCATTTACCAGGAAGCACCAATCAATGGATTTGGGCAGGTTCTGATGCCAGAAAAAAAGTTAGAATTACTGCCAATGTTTCATTTTCAAATGGATTTTACAAATATTATTATAGTCAATGGTATAGTGTTGGTATCAGTTATAAACCTATAGATATGGTAGAGTTATCTATTAATCCTTCGTACAATCCTTCAAATAATAAGCAGCAATATGTTTGGGAAGCAAACGATGAAAGTCCAAATAATTACGTATTAGCAACTCTGGATAGGAAAACCTTTAATGCATCGGTTCGTGCAAATCTCAATATTACACCCGATCTTTCCTTTCAACTTTGGGCTCAGCCCTATTTTTCATCCGGTGAATATTCCAATTACAAACATGTTATTGATGCTGATAATTCAAATTACGAAGACCGATTTATGATGCTTTCAAAAGGAAAAGATATAAGTTTTGACAGTGAAAACGATATTTACAATGTTGATGTTGAAAAATCTGGGAGTAATGCGTATTCATTTAGCAATCCAAATTTTAATGAAAAATACTTTTTAATGAATTTTGTGGCTCGGTGGGAATATAGACCTGGATCGGTATTGTTCTTTGTGTGGTCACAGAATAGAGGACATTCCGGCGCTTTGGCTAGTCAATCATTTGGAAATGATGTTTCGGATATATGGCAGGAAAATTCAAATCACACATTTTTAGTTAAGCTTTCGTACCGAATAGGCATCTAAATTAATTATCAAATTAAAGGTTAAAACCCTTCTTTCGTTTAGCTTTGCTGAGCTCCCCGATAAAAAATCGGGGCAGGCAGTACTTTGTTCTCGGTTCTATAAATATTTTTTTTATGAATATCGAACAAGGATTACTCACAAAAATATAATCTTTAAAGGCGTTCATGAAAGCGCTTCGCTCAGTAAACGATTTAAGATTTATGAATTTGAAAAATTATTCTTTCTTTTTGTTTAATTCTTCAGAATTCAACATTCGTTAACTTCTCTCATGAGCGTTAGCGAATAATCGATGTTCATTATTTAGTTTAAGAAATTTCATTCCGACATTTATTGTTTAATTTAAAACTATGGATTTTCAATCTATAATGGGTTATTTTTTAAAATATTGAACCTCGTTTACGGATAATTTATACTTTTGTCATGCGAATTAAATATCATTGTAGAAATTTTTAATTGTGTTTTATATAGCTAATTATAGCTTGAAATGCTTCTCAATGATTAACACCTGATTTTTCAGGCTAAACGAGGTTTTTTAATTATGGCTATTGAAGTAAAAAACGTAACAAAATTATATGGAGCACAAAAGGCTCTAAATAATATTTCTTTTGAAGTAAATTCGGGTGAGGTTTTTGGGTTTTTAGGTCCAAATGGTGCTGGAAAATCAACCATGATGAAGATTATTACAGGATACATTCCTCCAACAGAAGGAGAAGTATTGGTTGAAGGATTAGACCTTGTGGAACATTCAATGGAAGTAAAAAAGCTAATTGGTTACTTACCCGAACACAATCCCTTATATCTGGATATGTATGTGAAAGAGTATCTCGATTTTGTGGCTGGCATTTATAAGCTGGATAACCGCAAGCAAAAGGTAGCCGATATGATTGAAAGAACAGGTTTAGGTGTTGAACAAAAAAAGAGAATTGGAGAATTGTCAAAAGGGTATCGTCAGCGGGTAGGCTTAGCCCAAGCATTAATTCACGACCCAAAGGTTCTAATTTTAGATGAACCAACCTCAGGATTAGATCCCAATCAGATAGTTGAAATACGAAATTTGATTACGGAATTAGGAAAAGAAAAAACCATTATGCTTTCAACCCATATTATGCAAGAGGTTGAGGCCATTTGTGATAGAATAATTATCATAAACAATGGCGAAATTGTAGCGAACGATAAAACCGAAAACATTCACTCGAAAGAAAAAGTTGAGAAACAAGTGGTTTTAGTTGAGTTTAATAGCGACCCAGCCTCTAATGATTTATTGGCGATAGAGTTTGTTTCAAATGTAAAAAAGGCAAAAGACAATATTTGGGTAATAGAAGCTAGCACAGACAAAGATATTCGTGAAGCCATTTTTCAATTTGCTGTTGCCAAAGGCCTTTCGGTGCTATCTATGCAACGAAAAGAGAAATCGTTAGAAGACGTTTTTCAGGAGTTGACGAAGTAACAGCAACATTTTAAAAAGTTAACTTATCTTTAATGTTTATACAAAAACATTAAATTAGTACGATAATTAACCAAAATGTCCATATGAGAAAGCTTCTGTATTTTTTGTTTGTTATTGTATTTTCAGCAAATATAACTTTTGCACAAGAGTATGTAATGAACTTAAATCAAGGTATTGAATATTTTGATCTTGAAAATTACGATATAGCCCTTAAATATTTTAAAGATGCCAATGAAAAAGCGGCTCAAGAAGGTGTAGTTCAAGATAATTATATTTATTGGGTTACCAATTGTATGTGCTTAATCAATCCGTAATTTTACAAAAACAACATTGAAAAAAATTTACTAAAAACAATTAGTAAAGAACATC
>JAEINW010000274.1 GCA_016342715.1 Salinivirgaceae bacterium
TAATAAAGTTATCTGTTTCATTTATAGTAATTTCTTAAAATGACCTTACGCAACGAACATTCATCATATATTCAATGCCTTCACAATCTTCCTCCATTCCATTTGTATTGATTTCTGAACTATACCTTCTTACTTGAGCTTGATCATTAAATCCAGAAACATCTGTTGTAATAAAAATATCATCAGACCAATACCACCCTTCATCTCCACTATTATTGGGTAATCCTAATCTATCCAATAAATCATTCTCACCAGTGTTATTATAATGTGATGATAATATTCTTATTTCGTTCAAGGTAGGTAAACGCCAGTCAAAAAATTGCTTACCTTGTTCATCAAAACGGCTTGTGTCTGAACAAAGTTGAATAGCTGTGTTATAATCTACTAAAGAACCTGATGTTCCGTCATAAGCCTGATCGGTCTTAGCTATAACTAATCCATGAGTACCATTAGCATTTACATAAAATACAACCCCTCCCAAAGCAGTATCACCTACAGCATATGTTTTTTCTTGTTGTACCGGCATTTTCACAAAACCACCATTGCTCAGGTAAATAGTGTCATTGGAAACAGATAGTGTTTGCAATTCATTGGTTATAGAGCCATCAACTTCTGTGTCAAGTTTATTGTTCCACTTTGCGGTATCGGTTTTTGTAATTGCAGAAGCTATGGAAGCATCAAAAACGGGGTCAGTTTCGTTTATATCGCCCGTAATTATTTCTGCTGTTTTGGCATGTAAAGCATAAGGTACACTAAGCAATTGACTGACACCTTCCACATCGTAAGTACCATCATTATCAACATCGGTTTCTGTTTTAATAAAGAACTTTCCGGTAGTCCAATCAATATCATCCCATCCTGTTTGTCCACCAAACTCTGCACTTACCAATCCGTTGCTGTTAGGTGTTGGCGTAAGAGTTTCAGCATATTCCTCACTTGCCGAGGAGGCATCATCGCCTTTTAACACACTCAGTTTCATGCCTACCTGTGTAGTTACAAGTGTTCCGCTTGCATCACGTATTACAGCTTGATAACTCATTTTTTCGGGTGATTGAGCAAACACATTTGCAGTTACTATTATTACTGCTGCTAAAATTGTATATATCCTTTTCATCTTTAGTTTCTACTGTTTAATAATTTTAAATTCTTTGATTGATTGATTTTGATTAATAATTCTTACAAAATAGGTTGACGACACATAATTGCTCATGTCGATTTGTGTTTCGTTGCCCATAATCTTTTGGGTTTGTATTAATTTACCTTGCATATCAAAAAGTTGAAAGTTGAAAGTTGAAAGTTCAAAGTTTTCTATTTTCAAATTGAGGTAATTGCTTGTTGGATTAGGATATGCAGAAACTGAAAGGCTGATGTCTGTTTCATTAATCCCCGTTGTTACATAAATTTCGTAGGCTTGCTGCACGCCTTGTGTAACTGTGCCATTATTTCCTGTGTTGAAATTGTAGGCTACTTGCCCAACGGAGTAACTTACCGAGCCTCTGTTGCCCGAACCGTCACCACCCGATACAGGAACAACCTCCTGAGCAAGTATTCCTGAAATGGTAATCCCAAATAGGAATAGTAATGAAATAATTTGTTTCATCTGTTTATAATTTATTTTTAATACCAGAAGAAACATCTATAACCATTCCTATGCTCATAGATGTTTCATTCGGGTTATTACTGTTTAATGAAAGTTGTTGATGCAGAACGCCCTTTATTTTCGGAATGTATGATATACATTCCGGGATATAAATCACTAACAGGAACGTCAACCGAAGAAGCGGTTGCTTTTAGTTTTTTAGCAATACTGCCTTCCTTGCTAAGAATGCTGATATTACTACCTGTTTCCGTTTGTACTGTCAGAACACTACTTACAGGATTTGGAGAAACCTTTATTTTTAAATCCTGCGCTTCGGCTTTTGATGCAGAATAACCTGGAGTTGGAAATGTATCATGCTTGTTGTCGGTAGATGAACAGGATTGACATCCTACTTCTATTTCATCCATGCAGAAGTACATTGGTGTGTTGGGACCGTATTGTCCAACATCGCTTGTGGTAAGTTCAAATGCCAGAGAATCGACCGTACCTAAATCTTGCAAGTTTACCCATTTCCAATCATTAACTACATAAGCGGAAGAACTTCTGTAATCCGCCAGATAATACATTACAGTATCGGTCAATGTCCCGTTTAAATATCCTTTGATTGTTACATAATAGTAATCGCCATACTCAAAAGCTCCGGCAAAACTATCGCCACATTTAATTGATTTATATGTGTATGCATTCAATGTAAGGTACAAACCACAAATTGAATCGTCTTGGTCAAGAGTGATATTGCAGTGTCTTTCCGGAAAAAAGGACTCATTATAACCATCATAAGCAACTGCATAAAGGTCTGTTTTACTGCCACCTATTCCATTTTTAGGCATTGCTACAAACTGATTGTGAAAATTAGTACAGCTGGAACTGCAGGCTGTATCACATTCAAATGATTTGGATCTGCTTACGGTAAAACCATCCCAGTATGCCATATCACCCCATGTTGTATCTGCATAATGCATAAAATTCATACATTCTATTTCAAAATTCCAATACCCTCTATAGTTTGCGATATATTGGTCGTATTGGTAAGTTCTTTTCCAAATCCACGAATAGTCATAAATACTCTTCATTGAATCACTTGCAAACTGAAAATCTACAGTATAGCATTCATCACAGTTTCTAGATGCTGATAGAGAACTACTGAGGGAAATAGCAGGAGTAGTTTTTTTACTTGCTGTTGATACAGCGTTTTTATTACCTTGTAATGCCTGAATAGCATATACATTTTCCGGTCTTTGTGCTAAAAGACTCATTGAGCAACATAGAAATGTTGCAATTAATAAATACATTTGTTTCATAATGCAATTTTTAAATTTTAATTATTGTGTTATTACTATTTTAGGACGGCAGATAGTTTTGGCGAACGCTGCCGTTCTTCTTTAATTTGATTTAAACATTTTATACATAAACAATCGTTGTAATTCTTACTAATATGTTGATAATCTTCAGCTGAAAGCATTACCGTAATGCAATCACATTCCAGAATATTATCATTTCGACACTCAAAGTTTGAATTACATCGGGGACAGGTTTTTTCCATATCATATAGTACTTGTTTTTAATTTTGGGATTTTATATTGAGCAAATTCAAAAGAGCCGAATAGTACTCCGCAATAAACTAAATCACCTACAAGTGTATTTTTAAAGAATGGAATGGCTGTTGAATAACAAGTTAGTAGGCCGTTAAAGTCTTTTGTGTACATTGTTCCAGAAGTCCACACCCCAAAATTTGAGATTAAGAAGAACAATATTGATGCTGAAAATGAAGCAATAAGAATATTATGGGGTTTTGTTCTTTTTAGAATAAAAAAGCCAATCAAGCCAATTAGCACAAATGTTAGGTATGTCCAATAAAATCCTTGATAGAAAAAGGTAAAACCATCGAAATACTGAGCATAAATAGTATTGTTTATTACTATATCGCTAAGCCACATGGATAAAACCGGGATGATAAGTGCAATGTGCTTTTTTGAAAAGTAGGCAGAGCCAAAAAGAGCCATAGCACCTATGGGAGCAAAATTTGGAGGGTGAGGGATTATTCGGCTGAATGCCGCAAATAGTACTAACAGGGAAAGAACCCCAAAACGAATGTCAATTTTTTGTTTTTTCATTTAAGCTGCAATTTTAATTAAACAATAGTATTGTTTGATTTTGCAGCTTACGATGGATAAAGAATACCAAGAAAACATCGTACTGATTAGCTACCTATTCACCGTAGGCTACAAAATCTAATGTTTACTGGCAGGTCTTCTGACTTATCTCACTTTAGAAACCTTCTCGTCCCTTTTAAATTGAGACAATGGTTAAATATCTAAAGCTGTATTGAGAATTACAGCAGCGGGAACTGTTTCCGATTTTCACGGTATTCCCTTTTAATTTCGGTTTCAATTTTAACTATTTATAAACTGAAACTTGAAAACCAATAAGGGTACAAACTTAATCGATAAAAATTAATTATCACCCAAAAAGCATGAAAAATAGTTATAAACAACCTTCATATCAAATAAACTGGGAGCTTATATCATCTATTATACTATAATTGTTGATAACCCATTTTTACAAACAACCTCAAATTAATCACCAATTGATTTGTGAACAATTTGAATTATTTTTTTTGTGATACTTTACTATATTTTGCTACTAAAAGTATATTAAAATGTATGTGAGGAAGTTTTCATACATGTATGTATTATGCATTTAAACAATTGTATGTGTGATAATTGCGTAGATTGCTAAAATTAAGGTAATATGCTTTTTATACATTGTTAGGCACTGCCATTTATTCATTTACAACTTCATCAAGCATTTTTATAATCAACACTGTATCATCGAAATAACCTCTAACATTTTCAAATGACGAAGAAGGTGTTCCTCCATGAGCAAAAGAATTCCTAGCGCTATTTAATGATTCAATAGAATCTTTTATTCGTTGAGAATGCTCATGACCGTTCAACTTTGTTTTAAATGAATTATTCCATGCATCATCAAATTTTTTAAGAGTTCCACAGATATTTGATATACTCGGATTCATTGAACTACTTCTAATTGTATTATCAATATAATTCATTACTTGAGGGCTATTACCTGTATGTAAATCTGCGATTATAGTTTTAAAGCAATATTCGATTGTGCCGCACGCTCTAACTATAGCATACTTTGTCAAATAGGGAACTATAGGAGATGTATGTCCAAGGAGGTCTTCAATCATAGAATTAATCTTTAAAAGCTCCGTGTTACATATCTCAATGCTATTTTGGGCTTCTTGATTATTCATAATTGATTCCAAATAAATAATTTAGTGTTAAATTAATTCTACCATGAATATGAGATATCTGCATAGTACCTTCTGATGTATACTTTCGATAGTCAGGGTCTTTTAGCAAATCTAGCCGCTTAGATTCTAAATTATCGGTTGGTATGTTATCCCCTAATTGCTTTAATGCAATCGAAACAGCAGGGCATAATGAATCAAATATTGTAGGATAAAATCTCTTTCTTATTTTGGTTTCATCTCCAGATGTTATATTATAAAAAGCATTTTCTCCAATATTTTCGTAAATGAATTTTATTACTGAAATAAACTTTTGCTCTCTTTCATTTATCGTATTAGGACACTGTGAATTCTCAGACCCCATAAATTCATTTAAATATTTCTTTAAAGAAATAGCAGAGGATTGATTATTTTTAATGTAATCAGTGTCTAAGGCTAGAAATCTAAGGATAAATTCCAAATCTCTCATCCTAGAGTCTTCTTCTTTTCCAAACATGTGTCTCCACTCTGGAAGTTTATTGAGTTCAAATAACAAATCGTTGAAGTTTCCTTGATTAACACAATTTCTTATTTCTTGAGGCATTAAAGCACGACCTCCTGTATTAATCCTTTCAAAAACCTGATAAAGACTCGTGTCATTGTCATTTGGTGCTTTTTGCTCGAAAACAATAGCATGAATTGTTGAACTTCTTATTTTTCTTTGGTCAGATTCTGATAATTCAGAAAATGATTTACCTCTCCATCGTTCATTAATTTTATCTGTATTTGATAATTTAAATACTTTTCCATCTTTTTTCCAAATTCCAACTTTGACAAAGTCAAACACTGTCATGATTCTCTGATAACCGTCTATTATCAATTTTTTACTATCCTTGGTATTCGCTAAAAATATACTAGGAACTGGCAACCCTAAAAGAATTGATTCTATAAATCTGCTAGCTTCTGGTTTTTCCCAAACATATTTTCTTTGTAATTCAGGTTTTAGTAATTCATCTTCCTCATACATGGAGATTAATTCCCTAAATGACATATCTGCCCCCCATGAATTGATGTTATATAAATCATCATTTGAGTATGAATCTTCAATTTCTTCTTTAATCTCTTCGATGTTGTCGTTATATTCAGTCATATTTTTAATATTTCTTAATTGTTCTACGGTCTCTATTTTTTTGGTTGTGCCTAACGATTCAGCTAGACCCAGTACGGAATTGATTACTTTTTCGCTTTGGTTTTGGCACATTAGCTGAATAAATTTTAAGCTGCAATTTAACAATTTTTATTTCTAGATGAAATTTATTTCAGCGGGGTTAATAAATACGAATACTGTTTCGGTTTAAACCTTTGCCCGTATTGGGTTTAAGCTGGTGTTGCCATTTGTAGTTTCAGTTCTTTGTTTTTTTTCGTCAAATCG
>JAEINW010000275.1 GCA_016342715.1 Salinivirgaceae bacterium
GGAAAATAAGTTGAGAGAAAAATAGGAAAAATATTCAAACGTCATTTTTTTCAAAACTACCTGAGTTGTTACAAATATTCAGATAAAATGTTGTCTAACTCTTCATCTATATAATCTTCAATTAAATCACAAGTAGAACAATACAAATGATGGTGTTTTTCCATGATGCCATCATACCTCATAATGTCTCTATCTGTTTTTACCTTCCTAATTAATTGATTTTCAACCAAGGTGTCCAATACTTTGTATACGGTTCCCGTGGCAATATTTGAGTGAGCTTCACGAATATATTCTATAATATTATCAGCCGTTGGATGATTATTTAGGACATAAACTGCTTGCAGAATACTAATTCTTTGAGGCGTAATTTTTAATCCTTTTTCAATCAGCTTATTTCTAATGTCTTCTATAGTTA
The DNA here is from genome assembly GCA_016342715.1 of Salinivirgaceae bacterium. Lineage (GTDB taxonomy): Bacteria > Bacteroidota > Bacteroidia > Bacteroidales > SZUA-534 > JAEINW01. The sequence goes on from JAEINW010000275.1 coordinate 416, forward strand.
TATTCATTTGAATTTTTATTAAAAAAGAATAATTCTCATTTAAGAACAGCGCAACATTAGGAATTGTTTTAGTTAAAATATTTTTTTATTCCATTTAGGAAAAAACTATTTTAAAATTTTTAAAAGATTCTAAATTTTTGTTATACTCTCATTAAATAGTCGTTGACGATTTTGGTCATGTCGGGGAAGGTTTCGTTATATAAAGGAAAGGATTTGGTGAAACGAAACATTGATTCAGAAAATACTGTAAAGGAATTGCTTAATTTAATTGAAAAAGATTAAAAAAATTTCAAAAAGCAAGTTTTTTATTCTATGTGGCGAGACTAATAATGCTCTTGTTGTGAATAATTGCCTAAATCCATTATTTAAATTGAAATGAATAGCTAATAGATGGCAATATGGGAAATAGACTTTTTTTCATGATTTTCACCTCTCCTTTTCCATTAGTCGTATTGTTTGAAAAATAATAATAATGTGGGTTTTTTCGATTGTACAAATTGTAAATGCTTATATTCCATGTTCGGGTTCCTCTAGGCTTTTCTTTCCTAAAATTAAATCCAATGTCTAAACGATGATAAGGTTCTGCTCTAAAGGAATTTTTTTTTGAATAAAGTTCAATTTCCTGAGCATCACCATTATTATATATGTTTTGAAGATTTAATTCATCAAGGCTAATGTTTGGCATATAATATTTACTTGTGGCAAATGTCATAGCTTGCTCCGTACCATAAACCCAAGTGGCAGAAAAATCAACCCTCTTGCTTAATTTATAGTTTAGCACCAAGCTAATATCATGCGTGCGATCGTATTTAAAAGGATAAATTTCACCATTGTTAATGTTATTAAATTGACGTGTGTTTTTACTCCAAGTATAACTTATCCAGCCTGTTACTTTTCCAATTTTACGTTGTAATAATAACTCAATGCCATATGATTTGCCAAGTTCATTGGTTTCAATTTTGTCATCCCAATACGATTCGGTGCCAAAATACGAAGCTCCTTCTTTAAAGCATATCAAGTCGTCCATTGTTTTATAATAACTTTCAGCTGAAAACTCATAATTATTAAATATAGTTGTTGCTATGCCAAATGTAAACTGATGTGATGCTGAAGGTTGAGCTTTTTTTATAGCAGGCACCCAAAATTGAACTGGGATTCCAAGCCCTGAATTTGTAAGCAAATGTATGTTTTGTTGCATTTTTGCATACGACGCATTTATTCTTATTTTATAAAACAGATATCCTGCAGATATTCTGGGCTCTAATGAGTGAAATTGAGAACCCTCAACAAAGTAGTTAGCATACCTTAGGCCTAAGTTCAACGACAAACCAACATTGAGCTTAAATTGGTTTTCAAAATAAACGGCTGTTTCTAATGCCCCAAGGTTTTTAATTTGCTTCTGATCAATAATAGCCTCTCCTTGTTGTTCGGAATAATTTATGACATTTCCCGGTTTAAAAAAGTGATAGGTGCTATTTACTCCAAAATTGATGCTTGTATTATTGCTTATAAAATATTCCCAGGTCGGTTTAAACGACACATCACTTATTCCCGAGAAAAACTCTGTGTTTCCTTTGGTGGCTAATCCATCCGTATTGGATTCCGATTCCAAAGTGTTCACATATCGATATCTTGTAAAAGAAGCAATTGTATTCCCGAACAATCGATGATTGTATAAATGATTCCATTTGGTAGCTATCATTATATTACCCCATTTTTCAGTATATTTTGCCTGATATTTATCGGCGCTTTCCTTATCGTTTGTTTTAAACCCCACCTTATCGTCTCCAAAATATGCGCTAAAAAACAAACGATCTTTTGCTGACATGATTCTGTTAAGTTTTACATTCACATCCCAAAAAGTATAACCTACAGAACTATTGCCTGTTGCTAATCTTGAAATGGGTCTTGTTAAAAGATCGTACATAAATCTGCGAACCGAAATTAAATATGACGATGTGTCTTTTTCAATGGGTCCTTCAAACAATACTTTTGAAGTTAACAAGCCAATAGAAAAAGCACTTGAAAAGTCCTTACTGTTTCCATCTTTCATTTTAACATCGAGCACCGACGACAATCTGCTACCATATTGTGCGGGAAAACCCCCTTTAATAAGTTTTGTTGTGTTAATAGCATCATCGTTAAAAATTGAAGTAAAACCGCCTAGGTGATTTACATAATATATGGGAACATCGTCGAGTAAAATTAAATTCTGATCGGGAGAACCTCCTCGAACATATAAACCACTGCTCCCCTCGGTTCCACTTTGAACACCGGGCATTAATTGATAGGCTTTAATAATGTCACGTTCACCACCCAGATTCGGTAACATTTGCAAATCTCTTTTTGGAATTGAAATTATGCTTATTTCGTTGCGCTGCTCAATGGGTAATTCTTTTGATGCAGCAACAGTTACCTCCTTTATTACATTATTCGTTTCTAATTTAATGGTAATTGTGGTATCAGAAATAAAATTATAATTTCTTTCATTATTAAAATAACCAATATACGATACATTAAGCTTTAACTGTCTGGAATTATTGGGCAGTGTTAAACTAAAAAATCCATAGCCATTTGTAATGGTTCCATTTTTATTGACATTGTCACAAACATGTGCTCCAATTAACGATTCATTTGTTTTTTTATCAATAACATACCCGCTAATTTTAATTTGGGAGAAACTTGTTTTTGCGCTTATGGCTAGAAATACGAAAGCGATGATTCGCCCGTAAACTAAATATTTATTCGTTTTCATTAAATTCTTGTGAGCTAATTGAATAAGCAGCAAAAACACCATAAGCATTCGTTATGCCTGTGTAAATTGGAACAGGTTCCGATAGCGATTGCCAAAAAGAGCCAGAGCTCTGATTATTCATGTGCTTGTATAGGGTTTTTTGGTAATTGTAATACGTTTCAGAAACGGATGCCAGAAAAAATTCTGATTTTATTAATTTCTCTTCGTTATACAAATATATATTACTAAATGCAACAGAGAGAACAACCGATTTGCCATTAAATAGGATATCAGAAAACAAAAGCGACCTTATTTCGTAATCTAACAAGCCTTCGTTAAGTAAAACAGGGTCGTTACTTGCATAATAATACGGTTTAATAGTTTCTATTCCATTCTCATTGCTAATGGTGCGCTTCACATATATTTCATAGTAGTTGGTTTTGCTTGAATCATCGTCAAATTCAAAAGAAATTTGGTTAAGTTTATCCCCTTCTGAATCAATAAATCCATCAGCTTTGTAGTTTAATTTTTTAATGGGACATTTTATTGGCATTGTGGATGAAGCAAATATAGAATCTCCATATACAGTTGTTCTTAATTTTAACACATCCCCATCTTCTGGTATAAGCAATGACTGATAAACCCCGTTTGAATAAGTTAGCTCTTCGCTTTGATTATCATTAAGGGTAAGCCTTACATTTGTTTGAATCATTTCAATAGTATTGGGTAAAACATATTGAGTTATTGGATATGTTTTTGTGACCAACACTTGAACGTGTTTGCCTGACTCTGCATATGCTAATATTACTGGTTTTTCTTTTTGATTTGGTATGTCAAATTCTACTGTTTTTGTACAGGAACTCATTATTAAGCCAAATACAATTGAACTAAGCATTTTTATGGTATGATTCATAAATTAAAAATGATAATTAATTTTAAAGCTCGGCACTGCATTATTTCCACCAATTAATTTATTTGTATGTGTAAGTTTCACTAACAAATCCATACTGATTTTTTGTTTATACAGAAAAAATTCAATCCCCGGTGCCAAATAATAATTGAACCCGATTCCAAAAAACGTGTTGTTTTTATAGCCGAAATAGTGTGTTTCGATTGAATAGTTATTTTTCACCCATTCGTAATACCCTTGTGTTTCAAAAAACGGCCTAATTTTGTGCTTTATAAAAAATGTATATCGTAAAAACACTCCTGTTTGAATTGATAAACTAGTATTATCATTCTCATAAAAATAGTTTAACATGCCAACTTCAGAACCAACAGCTAGGTTGTATGAGTTTTCAACACTATAGCGCATTGCAGAAACTATTCCATAATTTTTAGGGTATAAAATATCAGTAAAATATGGATTTATTTGAACACCAATTTTTTGCTCCTTTATGGAAAAAAAAGATGTTTTTTCTTGTGAAAAACCGCCCAATGTTATTGTTAACCAAGCGAGTATTAAACTCTTCTTCATTTTTTTAATTTATGTTAAGTTGTGTGTCATAAGTTTGTCCTTTTAAAACGCATACAAATATCCAAAATTAACCAATATTGGAAACAAACTTTGTTGTTTCAATTTTGTTACGCCCTCTTTTTCTTGCAAAAATAAATAGTAGGCGTTTTGCCTATTATACAAATTAATAGCCCCTAATGTCCAAGTAGCTTCACCCTTTGGCTTTTTCTTTATATAATTAAACCCAACATCAAGCTTATGGTAAGCTGGCATTCTATATCCATTCTTTTCAGAGTAAATATGTACATCTTCCATAACAACTCTATCGCCAGTATAAGAATCAGAATAATTCATATTATAAAGCTGGTATTTACCCGATGGCAGCGTAATTGCATTTCCCGAATGATAAACCCATGTAGCTGAAAGAAAAATATTATTAGTTAATTTATAATTTAATACAATCGAAAAATCGTGTCGCTGATCATACCTAAAAGGAAAATAATTTCCATTTTCAATATTATCAAATTTTCTTTCGTTTTTTGATAAGGTATAACCAATCCATCCTGTTGTGCGACCTTCTTTTTTTTGAAAAAGAAACTCTATCCCATTTACTTTACCCTCTCCATTTTTTTCAATCTTTTCTTCCCAAGTTTCAGCAGTACCAAATAATAGAATCCCTTCTTTGTATTCAATTAAGTTATTAATTTTTTTATGGTATAGCTCCACACTAAATTCATAATTTCTTGGTGTTGTATGAGCTAATCCTAAGGTGAATTGCTTAGAAGTTTCAGGTTTAATTTTATTCGTGGCGGGAAGCCAAAGATCGGTAGGTAAACCTGTGTTTGAATTTGTTAATAAATGAATATTTTGCTGCATTTTGCAGAATGAAGCTTTTATCGCCCACGAATGAATGACTTGATAGTTTATGATTGCTCTTGGTTGTAATGAATAGTATTCTTTTTTATTAACCCAATATACCTCTGATCGTATTCCCAAATTGACAGATACATTTTTAATAATATGGAATAAGAATTCTCCATAAATAGATGCATCAGAAGCATTCAATTTTGTTTCGCTTTGAGGGGATATTAAAACTGAATCATTTAATGATTGAGATTGAGTAATTGACGATGGTATAAAGAAATGATTACTGTATTGTCCCCCAATCTTTAAGTTACATTTTCTAAGTGGTATCTCAGTATCTGTTTTTATAACTACATCATTTACTGTAGAATGCAAATTTAACTCATCTGTAAAAGTTAAATTCTCAGTCGAATTGATAGATTCATATTTGTAATTATTTTGGTATCTATATTTTGTGTAAGCTAGAGTTACATTATTAAAAATTTTGTCAGAAAATACATGATACCATCGCAATGAAGCAGCACTATTCCCCCACTTCAATACTGAAGATGAATTGTACTCCTGTGAGAATCCAGGCAAATCAAACTCTTCTTTCTCTTTAAAATAAGTTTTATCTTGACCTTTATAGAAGCTAATAAATAATCTATCTTTAGCTGATAAGATATAATTCGCTTTAAGGTTAAGGTCGTAAAAAATATATCCTGTATTATAAGGATTATTAAGGAGCCGTATTTACTCAGGAGGATATTTTTCTGCTATATTTAAGCTGAAGCAAGATTTACTGCAAGGCGCATAGATTCAAAG
>JAEINW010000276.1 GCA_016342715.1 Salinivirgaceae bacterium
AACCCGCCCACCCTCATTGTATAATATTTTGAGCCGAATTAATAATAATCGCTAATTTTTATTGATTATTAATTACTTCTTCTTAACTTTTATTATTAATTACTGCACCTCATAAAATTTTATTTTATGGCCAAAGTACGGTCGAATATTTTCACCAAAGGCCTCAGTGGGACTGTTGGTGGATCGATGGTGTTCCGCAGTTATGGCGAGGAAACGGTAGTTGCCGTAGCCCCCACCATAACCAAGGAACCCTCTGAGAAACAGAAAGTGGTACGCGAACGATTCTTGCTGGCAACCATTTACGCCAAGGCGGCGTTGAAGGATGACAGCATACGGGCGCAATATCAAGCGAAAGCCGATACCACTACTTCTAAGAACAGCTACCTGGTAGCTGTGACCGACTTCTTCCATGCACCTGAAATCGATGAGATCAACATCAGCGAATACACAGGTGCTGTAGGAAGTAAGATTAAAGTGCGTGCCTTTGATGATTTTAAGGTAGAAGCCGTCAAGGTGGAAATCTACAATCCCGAAGGCACATTGGTGGAGCAGGGAACTGCTCAGCCAATGGAAACCGGATTGCACTGGGAGTATACAGCTACCCAAGACAATCCAGCAGTCACCGGCTCACGCGTTGTGGTTAAAGCAACCGACATGCCGGGTAATCTTGCAGAAGACGAAAAGCTTTTAAATTAAATTTTATTAACCGAGGAGCAGTAATGAAAGCCCCGGCATCATCGATGCCGGGGTATTTTTGTGCCTTTTCCCGGCTACTGCTCCCCTACCGGTAGATCACCATCCATTCCTTCAAGCATGCAATTATATTCAGTCCGGCCTCTTCCTTAAGTCTAATGTCGGGGTAAAGTCGGATCAAAGTCGGATCAAATTCGGGTCATACTCGGGCAAAAGTGCCCCTAACCCGAATTTAACTTGACTTTAACCAGAGCATGAAGTAACTTACATAGCGTTTACTACCATAGAACAACTATAGCAACAGTCAAATCAAATTGTTTACTAACACCTGAAACCCGGTAACCTAAAACCCGAAATCTGTGACCTGATGACCCGTAACTTGTAACCTGCAACTTATAACCCGTAACCCAACACCATGGCCCGAACAAAAAACCGCCTGCTCCAGAATTTTTCCGGTACCCTTGACGACCTGGTCTTTTACCAGGTAGATGGAGAAACCTACGTAAGAACCAAACCCGTGACCTACAACGACCGGCAATCCCTTGCCCAGCTGGCACAGCGGCAACGCCTCAAGGTAGTCAATCGCTTTCTGGCTCCTTTTAAAAAGGTATTGCGCCAGACCTTTCAACTGGAAGCCAGCGAACGAAAGGCCTATGGCAATGCCTCCTCTTATAACATGAAACACAGCCTCACGGGTACCTACCCCCACCTGAGCATTGATAAAACCAAGGTCCGTTTGAGCATGGGTCCCATCGGTTTACCCGCACATGTCACTATCAAACCAACAGACAACGGATTCCTCATGGAGTGGGATACTGCCTTGACCAATAGTCACAGCGCCACCGATGATACCTTTCTTTTCTTTGCCACCCACCCCTACCACGGATACGGTTATTACCATTTTACCGGTGTGCGCCGCAGTCAGGGTCGCTTTCTCTGGGATAGTAATTTGTTTGAAGGGCACCGTAAACCGGATGTATGGATTGCTTTCCGAAATGCGGAGGAGACAGCGGTGAGTGAGAGTTGGTATTTGGAATGAATAAGCAATGCATTCAACGCCTTTGACCCCTTATATTACTTATCTAAATATTATAATACTCTTTAAAGACGTCCTGGTGCTCCTCACTTACCAACCATATTGCATAATAAGGTGAGACACCCAATGTTACATCTGACATTATTTGTAAAATAGAAAGGATATGTGTAGTTTTAAAAACACTTTAAATAAGAAGCCGGGTTCGTTATCAATTATTACTGTAACTGAGGTGACGAAGTTGTGAAATGCCACAAAAAAATAGACTCTATCTTAAAAACGGACTAGGGTTGTAAGGGAGATATGAAACATACGTTTTATATCCACTAGTTGGGCATAATGAGAAAACATAAATTACGTGAATAAAATAACTAACATTGAAGAGTTTACAGGATGGTTGTTTGAGACAAATGCTGACTCAAAACTAGACGAATATTGTTATGCGAAAAGCAATTATTCTGTAGGTAATGATATGCTTGAAATATCAGATTTAAAAATAGATGAAGAAGACATCGATAGCAAGCATTTTCAATCAACTAAATTTATTAATTGCAACTTTAAAAATACGAATTTTAAAAGCTCCATTTTTGGTGATTGCGAATTTGTGAACTGTTATTTTATTGGTTGTGAATTTACTTGGGTCAAATCTTTCAATATTGAATTGAAGGATTGTAAGTTAGATTATTGTTCTATCGCTGGCTTAGAGTTGAATGATTCATATTCGTATAATACTGTTTTTGAAAATTGCAATGAAATTGCAGATCTTATAATAAGAGGATTCGGCGATAGGGACTTAAGGTTCTCAAGTTGCAATTTGCTTGGCTTACAGGTGGAGCCAATACAAAAACAACATATTGATAGATTGTTATTTGAGGATTGCATTATAAAAGAAGCTAGTTTTAATAGAATAGATTTCTTAAATAGTGAAATAAGAGATTGTTCATTAAGTTTAAATAAGTTCTCATCTTGTACTCTGACCAAAGAAACTCTTGCTGGTGTGAATTCAGCTCCAGGTGATGAATTCAATATGATTGATATTAGAACAATTTTGAACTCTTCGCCTCTTGATAATAATGACCTAGAATCCCTTTTTGGTATCCATAATTCAGAAATTAAGGAATATCTTCATGACTTAACATCAGAAATAAAATTTCAATCCGTTTTTATATCTTATAGCTTCGAAGATAAGGAGTTTGCAAGTGCTATAAATGATACTCTACAAAAGAAAGGAGTATTCACTTTTCTGTGGGAGAAAAATTCCATAGGTGGAGAGCCATTAGATTATATAATGAAATCTGGCATCAATGCAAAAGATAGAGTTTTATTTATTGCTTCGGAGAACTCAATTAAAAGTAAAGCTTGTCAATTTGAACTTACACAGGGACAAAAGAAGCAGGAATTAATTTGGAAGGACGTTCTTTTTCCTATTCACGTTGATGATTTTTTGTTTAAAGTGGCAAAAGAACAAATAAGACCAGTAGAAAAACAAGACGAATATTGGTCTAATATCTCTGAACTAAAAAAATTGAATTCATTAGACTTTTCTGAATTTTATGATGAAGCCAAAAGAGATAATCATGAATTTGAAAAAATCATTTTTCGTTTATTAAAGGGACTAAGAAAATAACTATGCCCAATAAATAGCCCTTCATACGGTGCGCAGCACCCAGTTATGAAGGCTCAGTTGAACTAATACCGTTTACTAATCAAAATGCGCCTTTAGTGCGTTTCACTGCTAAACGCCCTTTGATTATGTATCGGCATTAACCACAAGTAATAAGCAAAATGCTTTATCAATCATTTTATTATACTTTTGGTATTAATCCCGCGGGCAATAAGTGCTATGGTTTTTGCAAAGGATTTTTACTTTTCATTCTCAAGGAGCCAGGTCGAAAAGCAGGGCATTATAGTGGATTAGCGTTGCTTCGGTTGCTTCTACAAAAGAACAATGTGGAGAGAATATTTAGCAAAAGAATGCAAACAAATAACTACTTTTATTACCAACGAAACCAATAATAACAGCGGGGTCACCCTTCGCCGTGTGCCGATAACTATCGGGATAAGAGTGCCTGAGCCGTGTGCCGGGAAACTGGCACAGCTTGTCCCGTATAGCGGGATACGGTTCTTTGGGGGCGTAAGCTATCCGATCCAACCATTATGACAACTAAATCTTACTAATAAAAATTAGATTGACTCAAATGAAGTTAGATTTTAATAAATACTCAAGTGAGTTAGAACATTTCGTTTCTCTAAATATAGATAAATTCTTTATCTTACCAATTGTGGTACTATTTCCAGTATCCATTATTTCATTCGTTTTAACTCAAATTGAATTGTTTCATTATGAATTTTCTTTTACTCGAGAAGGACTTGATTTTTATTGTCAGAGTTTTTCAAATTTCAAACTTTTATTTGCTTCAACATTAGCAATATGTACTACTTATTGGGGTGTATTAAGTATTAAGCAAAAAATAAAACAAGATAAGTTAGCTGCATGGAAAGAGGCAATGGATGAACGGGTTGAAGAAAAAAATGAAGATAACCCAATAATGTGTAGAGAAATTAAACAAATCAGAACTTATATTTTTGAGGATTTGTATAAACTAAATTTTAAAATTAAGAATAAGAAACAATTTGATTTCATTTTTGACAAGCATTTTTCAAAATTATCAGGACACTTTGAAACATGTAATAAAAAAAGAGAACGATTTGAGAAAATATATCCAAATAAGGATTATAGTTATTCATTAGAAGCATTCCAGTTCATATTTTTTACCATGATTACAAAAAAGTATGATGGTTTTACGAAATATTTACAAAATAAATATAAGACCTCAATTAAGGTACATAAGATTGTTAATCAAAAAAAATATCAAGAAATTAAGAAGAAAATTAAAAACGGTGGCTATGTACCACAATAAATAAGCCTTCATACGGAGCCGAGCACCCAGTCATGAAGGCTCAGTTGAACGAATACCGTTTACTAATCAAAATGCGCCTTTAGTGCGTTTCACTTCTAAACGCCCTTTGATTATGTATCGGCATTAACAACAAGCAATAAGCAAAATGCTTTATCAATCATTTTATTATACTTTTGGTATAAATCCCGCGGACAATGGGTGCTATGGTTTTTGCAAAGGATTTTTACTTTTCATTCTAAAGGAGCTAGGTCGAAAAGCAGGTCATTATAGTGGATTCGCGTTGGTTCGGTAGCTTCTACAAAAGAACAATGTGGCGAGAAAATTTAGCAAAAGAATGTAAACAAATAACTACTTTTATTACCAACGAAACCAATAATGACAGCCGGGTTTCCCTTCGTCGGGAAAAAGTGCCTGAGCTGTGTTCCGGGAAACTGGCACAGTCTGTCCCGCTTAGCGGGATACGGTTCTTTGGGGGCGTAAGCTACCCGGTGGCTCAATTAGTACAAACGCAAGAAGAAAACATCAATAAATGGAATTGCCAAAATATTTAGAATCAAATAAAAAAGGGCGAAATGGACTAAATATCCTGACCAAAATTGTGGAAAATGAGCTTGGGTGGATTGTGCGACCAAATCACCAGGAGGATGACTTTGGAATAGATGCATTTATTGATATAATTATTGATGGATATGTTACTGGCAAATCAATCGCTATCCAAATAAAATCTGGCAACAGTTATTTAAAGGCACTAAATAACGAAAACTGGAATTTTAAAGGAGATAGAAAGCATCTAAATTATTATCTAAACCATGACATACCTGTATTAATAGTATTGGTTGATGTGGATAATGAAATAGCATATTGGGAGATTTGTAAAGTCGAGTATGTAGATTTACATGAAAAAACATGGACTTTGCCGATTCCTAAAATTCAGAGAATTAGGTCAGGTCAAAAAGAGGAAATCTTAAATCATGTACCAAAAACGGTTGATTACGTTTCACAATTAGATGAATATTGGAAAGGGAATAAACTTCTTTCAGACAGTGGTAGGCTTTTAATATTTGTAGGTAGGGACGACATAAATGACTTGAACTATCAGCCCTTAATTGAGTTAATTTCAAGGATTTGTTCGAATAAATATCATTTTTCTAAATTCCGTGAAAATATTGAAATTGGTATTCATGGTTTTGATGGTGATAACAGAGAATTATATCAAATACCCGAAATAAAGAAATGGATAACTAATATTTTCGATAATGTTCCAGGCTTGACGTATTTCCTTGCGAATGATAAGCACAGTCAATTTTTAACGGTTTTTGTCTTGTCATCTGTTAAATTAATAGAAATTGACAAAGGATTAAAAGAGCACAAAGTTTGGGTTGAATATGACAATAAAGATTTAAAGATCGTCTTTGACATTCTTTTTGCAGATTTAAATGATTTTACTGAAGCATTTAAGCTTTCATTCGAAACAAATAAAGAAATATCTCATAATCTTGCTAAATGTATAACTGGCAAGGATTTTAATGAATAACTGAGCCTAATAAATAGGCCTTCATACGGTGCGGAGCACCCAGTCATGAAGGCTCAGTTGAACTAATACCGTTTACTAATCAAA
>JAEINW010000277.1 GCA_016342715.1 Salinivirgaceae bacterium
TAACTCAGTCGATTGAGCAGAATAGCGATAGCTAATCGCTCAATTTGGGTATCATTAATATTTCTGCAACGATTTTTTACCTGTTCAATACCGGAGGCGTTGCCTCCGGCTGAAATAAATATGCCTTACAGGCAATTAATTGTCTGAATTTATTAACCGACTTTTTAAAACGACCATTTCTAATTTGCCAATTTATGTTGACATAGGGATAAGCATAATGATTAATTAATATTACTGCTTGCATCGATTCTCTAAGTGAATTGTTTACCCTGGGCGAATGCCCATGGCTGAATTAATTAGAGGCTTTCAGCCTGTTTTTATAAAGCTTTGACTATGAATCAAAGCCAGTTAAAGTTAAATAAATATCAATTTTTGGAGCTGTATAAAAACAGAGGTTTTTCACGTTCGACTATATAAAGTATCATTGGTCATATAAGCTGCTCCGATAACTAGGGGAAATATCTAAGTATACCATAGGATATTTATCAACCTAGAACATCGGACAAGGTATGGGTTTGAATTTTTTTCGCTGCTCTACATCAAATTTATAAATCAACGAGATTTCGTGTGCTCCACCTGTGTTTGTTATCATTCGTGAAACGGTAAAATCGTAACTATAGCCCACACTCAAGTTCATATATTTATAGCCTACCAATAAGGCTATTGCATCTCTTCTTGAAAAATCTTTAATAAATGGTAAATCACGATACCAAACCCCCAAAATAATTGGTTCGTAACTCCAATACAAGCCCATGTCCATTTGATCGGCAAGACCTTGATGGCGAAGTGCTCCAACAATAGTAATGCTTTGTTTTTTTGTACTAATAAGTCGTTCTACTTTGTAAAAGCGATATCCACCATACAAATTTATTTTAATTGGTAAGCGACTCACTTTTTCGGTAAAAGAAACATTAGGAGTGATTAAGTGATCGGCAGTTAATCCGATCCAAAAATTATGAACAAACAATAATCCTGAAACACTAGCGTCAGCAGCTTGAGTTTTATCTGCTAATTTTTCGTCATCGAAAGGAGATGTTATGCTTCCATTATTTTGCTGACCATAAATCATGCTACTGGAAATTAATTCTTCTGGATTAAAACTTCGTTGGAAATAATAAAACCCAAGTCCGGGTCGAAAAAATATTTTACGGCTAATTCGAATGTTGTAAGCATATAAAAAACCAACATTTAGGTTGGTTAAATTCGAAGAGCCCAACTTATCTCTCATTACAATAATTCCCAATCCGGAGTTAAATCCTGCAAGATTATAGTCGAGTGCAAAGGATGCAGTAGTTATTTTACCTGGCAAGGCAGGCCACTGATCTCGATAATTTAAAGAAACTCTATAACCCTCAACAGCACCAGCAAATGAAGGTGACTGATACATAGGGTTTGAATAAAACTGTGTAAACTGTGGATCTTGCCCATACAAAAAATTGATTGAGGAGAAAAAAACCAGAATATATATATATTTTAATCGTTGCATTATTCCGTCTTAAATCTAATTAGTGTTAAATCACCAGCTTGTTTAAATGGATTATCATTTTGAAAAGTACCTTTGGTCTTCCAAAAATAAACATCTTGTTCCATATCTTTTCCATTGTTTCCATAGCGGCCATTCCAACCCATATTTATATCATCTGAATAAAATATTTGCTCGCCCCAGCGATTAAAAATCCAAAGTTCGAATGTTTTTACACCCGTCCAAAATGGATGGAAAACAGTATTATCTTTTAAATCGACATAGGCTCCTGATTCATCAGCGTTTTCGATAGGTAAGAACCCGTTTGGAAATTGAATCAAGCCCTCGCCTTGAACAAGTACCCTTAAATCACTGTATAAGGTATCGTAACAGTTCTTATCCGAGATTGAAATTAAATAGGGTGCCCATGTGCCTAATTCTTGGTAAATATATTCCACAGGAGTATTCCCATCCACATTTTTTCGATCGCCATTTCCAAAATCCCAAATATATTTTACGCCCCCTTCGGTTTGATTAAAAAAGGTAACTACATCATCGGGTAGCATTACCACTTTGGGTGCTGCAGGTACGAATTCAAATTTTGTTATTGGTTTTGGATAAACTTCAATTTTTTGATAAGCCCACTTGGTTCCACCATCACCAATAATTTTGGCTGAAACATTATAAATACCATGGCTTGAAAAGGTATGAAAAGGTGCGGTATCATTTATTGTAGTTCCATCGTCAAAGTTCCAGTATATATTGGTGCCTGGGGCATAATTCCAGGTTGAACCAAAATGAATTGGGAATGGCTCACAACCATTTACACTATCATTATTAATCTCGATGATTGGTGTTGGCGGAAAAATAAATATTTTAAGAGAATCCGAAGCATTACAACCAGTTTCAGAGTTTCTTACCTCCAAACGAATGGTATAATCAAAATCGGGCGCAGGCCCCCAATTATTATAGGTATATAATAGTGGGTTCGCTTTTTCAATTGAAGTAGATCCATCACCAAAATCCCAAAAATAATTTAAATCGGGGCCTTCAATTACAGAATTAACCAATTTAATTTGCGTTCTATTGGGATATTGAAAGGTATTGGTTAAGGTATCTCCTGGATTATAAACTAAAAAATCGGCATTGGGTGATAAAAACACAGTTAATGTCTGATATTCAGAGGTGTCGACACAACCATATTGTGATTTTGCAATCAATCGAATATTAAATACCGTATCTTGTTCCCCCACATTTTCGAATGGATGAATGGGTGCAACTAAGGTAGATGTCAAATTCGTACTTTCATCTAATATCCATAAATAACTTGTTGCTCCAAAGCCACCACTCGGATTAGTTTCGTTGCTAAAATGAACAACTACAGGAGAACACCCATCTGTTTTATCCATACTAAAATCGGAGGTGATTTTAGGATACACTTTAATTGGGTAATCCATGGTATCGGAACAATTAAACTCTGATATTGCAATTAAGCGAACATTATATGTTTTAAGTATAGATCCTAAATTTTCATTGCTAAAGGTATTGTTTACTGACGAATTATCATCAATTACAAAATCGCCGTTCCCATCATCTAAGTTCCATATATAATCTAAATCATTTGTAGAGGTATTGCCCAGCGATGCATTTATTAATTCCGTTTCATACGGAGAGCAAGCAATATCATCGTCCGTTTCAATTATAGCACTTGGTTTTGGATGTATGCTAATCAACTCGGAAATTGAATCCCTACACATATGATTACTTTGTACTATTAAGTTTATTTTATATTGTGCAAGCTCCGTGTAACTATTGTTTCGGTAGGTATGAGTAAAATTTTCTTGGTTAAGAAAAATTCCATCCCCCGATCTCCAATAAAAGGAATAATTTGAATTTGCTATGGAAATATTATCGCTAGTAATTTTAGCTGGATGACAAAAAATACCATTATCATCAACATTTGAACTTAGGTTGAAACGAGGCACCCCTCTTGGATAAACGGCTACGCTTCGTTCTAAGGAATCTTTACATCCCATAGTATTAACTACCACTATTTTTATATTAAAAGTAGAATCAGCAAGCGTTACTGTAGTATCGGTATTTGTGTAGGTAAGAGTTTTATTAATAGGTTCATATGCAGTCTCATCATCGTCATATGGATTATTAAAGGTCCAAATAAATTCTCTATTTGAAATGGAGGAATCAATTACCTGCACATCGAAGGGTGTACATCCGCCGAGTATTTCATCATTTTTATTTTTATTTTCGTCACTGGTTAAACCAAAACTAGCATTTAAATAAGAATATACCAACATTGAGTCGCTGTATGTTTTTTTACAGCCGGTAGCCAACTGAGTGGCAGTTTGTGTTACAACAAATTTTTTAATCTTATTTTCAAAATGTTTTAACTCATGACTTGGATTGTTTTGTGGCGATGTTTGCCCATCACCAAAATCCCAAAACAAACTAATTTCATTGCTGGCACCTCCTTTTGTAGTATCAATAAAATTAACGGTTAAGGGGTTACAACCTTCATGCAATGCATTCGAAATATTATCAACAGGTGCATACCCTGGAATCAGTTCAGGATGTACTTTTATTTGTTTTGTTGTATCGTCAAAGCATCTAGTTTTAATATTGGTTTTTATTAATTTAACATTATGCGTATAAACTGATTCCGATGTATTATTATAAGTATGACGTACTGGCAAAATATTTGATCTAATTGTAGTATCTCCATCGCCAAAAATCCATTCGTATTTAAAACCGCTTGTGGCCGTTTCTGTAGCATTAAAAGTTGCAATAAATGGGGTACATGGCCCTTTTGTAAATGCAAAATCGGAAATAACTTCAGGGTAAATTATTACATCGTGATAAACAACAGATGAACATCCAATGGAGTCGATCACTGTTAATTTAACATTAAAAATACTATCCGTGGTTTGGTTTTCATAAAAATGACTTTCTTCTTCACTCGTTGAAAAACTTTCATCCCCATAATCCCAATAATAGGATAATCCATAACCGCTTGAATTATTTCCAAAAGCAACATCTAATGGAGCGCAATCACCACTACCTGTAAAATCAAAATCGGCAACAACCGGTGGAAAAATTTTAATGCTTTTTGTTATACTATCGCTACATTGAGGATGGTTGGTATCGATTACCAATAGCTGAATATTAAATGTGTCGATTATATTTGGATCATCATTTAGGTGTGTAAAATTTCTATACAAATCACCATTATGTGTAAGTATGGTGTCTTCACCATTTCCAAAATCCCAAATAAATTGGGTACCATTTAAGGAATTATTTTGCAGTTCAACAACAATAGGTTCTCCACAGGGACTTAATTTGCTAAAGGTGAATTTTGGTTCAATCAAAGGAAAAACAGTTACCGGATGACTCACCGTATCATAACAACCTATGGAATCATGCGCCACTAGTTCTACATTGTAAATCCAATCATTACCTGAACGATTCGTGAATGTATGGCTATGCTCTATTGAATCAGTATTTGAGAACTCATCATTGGTATATTTCCAAGAATACTCTAACTTATACCCTGTTGAAATATTGTAGAAAGTAGCTGTATCTGGAGAACAACCTGTAGCACCAACTGTAATGTTAAAATTTGAAATAACCTCAGGCAAAACCCTAATTGAGCGTTCTGTAGTATCGCTACATTCTGTATGAAGCGTATCAACCGCATACAATTCAATGGTATAATCTTGAAAATTATTTAAAAGTGTAGGATTATACACAATTATCGAATCATTTGTATTATCCAACAACAAGGTATCACCCCTACCAGTTACCCATTTATATATATCGCCATTTAATGAATTGTTAGAAAGTGTAACATCAACAGGCGCACATAAAGTTTTTTGAATGGCAAATTTTGCATCCACTTCACGATAAATAAACACGGAATCGTGAGTTATGGTGTCGCAACCAATTTCATTTTTTGCATACAATGAAATGTGAAACCATTTATCATCATTAGTTCTGTTTACATAAGAAATTGTATCTACTCTATCGATACCTGTTTCAGTATTTCCAAAATCCCAATTCCATTCAAGCTCTCCTCCTGTAGTAGTGTTTCTCCAATTTACAGTTAAACCACTACAACCACTAGATTCATCGGGTGAAATAGCTGGTTTTATTTCGGGATAAACTGATAAAATAAGGGAATCGGTGTGAAAACACACACTATTACTTGCTTTTAAATAAACACGGTAGGTAAGCACACTATCAGGAAATGGATTTGAAATTGGATATTCATAGTTTCCTAAAATACTGGTTGAAGAATCACTTGTATAGGAATCATCAAAAGTCCAAGTATAATTGGATGCTCCAATGGATGTATTTAAAATTTCTAAAGTATCGGGTGCGCAAATTGCATCATCATCGGCGCTTATTTTTGCTTCCAAATTTGGGTAAACCATTACGGAATCGTAATATATAGAATCGCAACTATTTAAACTTACTTTTAATTGAACATAATAAGTTTTTATGACACCTGTGTTGTTATTAAAAACCCTGCTAAAATCTTGCAGTGATGAATTCACTCCATCGCTAAAAATCCATTGAAAAGTGGCTCCTGGGGTTGCAGAGCTAATTAAAGTGGGCGCACCATCGGCAAAGTTGATATTCCGATGATACCCTGCCAGTTATTCCGATGAAACCCTGCCAGTTTTTTTTATTGATTTCTGCAACAA
>JAEINW010000278.1 GCA_016342715.1 Salinivirgaceae bacterium
TCACTTTGCATCGTTTTTATTGCAAAGATAATAATTAAATTAATATTATGAGAATGTTATTTATTGACAATGCCTAACGCTTTTACGTCTTTCAATTCTACGAAAGAGCGTTTTCTTTTTATAGCTAGAAAAATCGTGCCCGATATGTTCTCGTAGTAAAATAATAATTTTATCGATGTTGCTTTTATGCTGATCGTCTAATTCAATATCTTCAGTAAGCTTAAAATCTTTATTCGCTAGATTCATTAATATTTCTGGCAATTGTTCAGCGTTCGCCACCTTATCAACCACCACCGATGCAATGGCATTTTTTGGCATGCTATCGAATTTTGCATCGCTAGGTTCCTGAACCAAAACCATTCCATGTTTTTCTTTAATAGCTTTTACACCTTCGCTTCCATCGGAACCCATTCCTGAGAGTATGATACCAATACTTTTTTCATGCAAATCGTTGGCTAAGGAGCGAAAAAAGAAATTGATGGGTAAACGCAAACCTTCATCCACAATATCAAATAAATGCAAAGCTCTATTTAATATCGACATGCTTTTATTTGGTGGTATTATATAAACACAATTTGGTTTTATTTTTACTCTATCGCTTGCCTGAATTACTTTCATTGATGATAAACGCTGCAATAATTCGGGCATAATTCCCACATAATGTGGGTCTAAATGTTGAATAATTACAAAAGCCATTTGAGGGTTTGCGGGTATTTTGCTAAAAAACTGTTCCAATGCTTCCAACCCGCCAGCTGAAGCGCCAATACCTACGATTGGGAAAGCGTTTTTATCGATTTTAGTAGTAGATACATCCGTTTGCTTAGGCAAAACCTTTTTAATCGTTGTTATTTCCTTGTCTTTTCTAACTTTCTTCATAGTTCTGCCTTTTAATATTAAAACAACAATCAATTTCAGATGAGAATTGTGATTGTGAGCTACACTTTTACTAAGTAATTAATAGATGTATGCCATTTATAAATAATCTTGTAATTGAAATACAAAGCTAAAAAAGCTTGAATCGCAAAAGGTCAAAATCAAAGATACAATAATAATCCCTCAATTCTGCTGTGACCATACCGCTGTAAAGGGAAATCGCTTTTCACTTTAACAATTGTTAGTTTCGGCGAATGCTGCCTTTTCTTTTCAATTTAACATTTCTGCTTGCGCTTATTTTCATTATAGAATATTTATACCCCGAGTTAAAACTCGGAGCTAATCATGATATACTCTCTCATACTATTTAAAGCAATTTCCCTGAAGTGATGGAACGTAAATACAGGTATTGGTATCAATGGTTGTAGATTTTTTGTTTTAACATATGTTAGGTTTTGTTACCGAAAAAGCGAAGCAGGCGCTTCGCTATCCATTGGAACTCAACGCGACTGCTGTGAACTTATGTACTAAGAATTTATCACAAAAGTCTTCCTATTACATCATGCTATAGCTTCCCATTTTCATAGGGATAAAACTTTCTAAGCCATGTGAGTTTGTTTTTTCCAAATTCGTGAATCATTATCTAGGTATCAGCTCTGCTAAGTACTGCTGAAATAGCTAGAAAAAGTATTTCATGAAGAGTATTAAAGAAATTGCCTTTGTTTGTTCTGCGTGGATCATGCAAGGAATTAAAATAGTTGTTAAAAATTGGGTGATTTTTTTGCTCTTTTTTGACCTAGTTTTGCATTTTTTCATGCTAACTATATTATTGTTAACACAACTAATATCATAATTTTAATTTAAAAATCAATCAATCGAAAAAAAAACATGTGAATTTTTAACTGTTTTTTAAAAGCGATTTCCCTCATACAGCAATACTTTAGCATAAAAAAATAATTTCGTTGTATTCAAAATTAGCTAAATATGAAATATTAAATTTGTATGATAATTTAATACTAGTAAAAGAAAGCACAAACACAACTGTAACTTTTTAATAAATTTCCGTACCATTGTTTTTTCAAAAAAACTGACCTATGCATTTTTACCGAATATTATATAGTTTAATACTCTCAGCCCGATACAAGGTTGAAATAAAAGGAGAAGAAGTTCTTGCTAATGATTTACCTAAATTAATCTTACCCAATCACATATCACATATCGATCCTCAATTAATGTCTATCGCATTATACAAACATTCTGAATTTGTTCCTTTGGTTGCCGAACGATTTTTTAAAATACCAGTCATTAAATGGTTTCTAAAAAATTTCAAAGCTATAAAGATACCTGACTTTAAAAAAGGAGGACGCGATTCAAACTTAATGCAGAAAATAAACAACCAGCTTCTTGATGCATTAAATGAAAACAAAAGCGTGTTAATTTTCCCAGCAGGTCAACTTTCATCGGGTGGTATTGAGCGAATTTTCAACAAACAAAGCGCTCATTCTATAGTAAGCATAATGCCTGAAAAAACAAGAGTCATTGGAGTTCGCATTACCGGATTATGGGGTAGTATGTGGTCGAAATCGTGGAATGGCCATAGACCCGAATTTTTAAGCACCTATTTAATGGCTGTTGTTTATTATTTTGCCAATTTAATTATCTTTTGCCCACGAAGAAAAATCACCATTGAATATATTGATATAACCGAAGGAGCCAAACAAAAAGCCCCTGAGGGACGCAAAATATTTAACACATTTTTAGAAGATTTTTACAATGAAAACGGACCTGAAAAACCAACATTTGTTCGTCACTTGTTTTTCTTTCCAAGAATAAAAAATAAAGTGATTGTTAAATAAAATGATTACTCGCATAAATAGCTATTGCCACAAATTATAATTATTATTTGTAACAAAATTAGGATAACAAATATAACTTCATATTCCAATTACAAAAAGGCTGAAGGCCTTATTTAATTCGGCTTGCTACAAAGTCCCAAGCAAAGGAAGGATCACATTAAAAAGTTGGGGTTTAAAATAAAATCACTTAGATATTTAATATTAAAGATAGCAATGCATGAAGATAATTTCATAAAAATAAATTTTATGCTTGCATCGCTTGTTGTTAACAACAAACTGCTTAGGGCGTTGCCCTAAGCTATATTATTTATGGCTTTCAGCCATAGACAGCCGAATAATCATTTATAGTAAATATACTTTACTACTTTAAAAATTAATCAAAGTATTTTTTACCCTCCCCAGCCCTCCCTGATTTTAGAGTGGGAGTTGAGAGCTGCAAAATATTAGAATTTATTCTCACAGCAGGCACTGTGAGTTCCTCTGGATAACGAAGCGCCTGCTTCGCTTTTAAAGCTGCCAAACTACATGCTATCAATTTTAAAAGCAAATACCAAATAAGTAAACCACTAATATAAAATTGAAAGTACTTTTTATCCCACCTAACCTCCCTTAAAAAGGGAGGAACTACATTCTACAAAATTGAAAAATTTGGTTCAATTTTTAAACACTCACGTTTCATTGAAAGCACTCACTAACTCCCTCCTTAAAGTAATTGGTATTTCTCAAATCGAGCCATTGTAAAGGCTTGCTTTACGTTCTAATTTTCCAGGTTAAAGTTAAATTACCAACCATATTTTTACTTGCAACAATATTTTATTGAACCATAACCAGAGACGATGCCTCTGGCTGAATTAAGTATGCCTTTCAGACAATTTTATAAAATACTTAGGGAACATTAATTATGTTCATCTTATTTCGAACTCAGCTTAATGGTTAAGGTGCTATTTAATTACAAAAATTTAAATGTTTAAATGTTTTTTAACCAATTCTAAAAAATATTCCAATGATATGGGCTTTACAATAAAATCGTCACAACCAGCTTTTATGGCTTGGTTTTTAACTTCGGTCATAGCAAATGCTGTTTGTATAATTATTGGTTGATTTTTGTTATGCTTTTTAATGAGTCGGGTCGCCTCGATGCCATCCATATCTGGCATTTTTATATCCATAATAATTAAATCATAATTATTATTTTCAGCCATTTCGACGGCCATTTTACCGTTCATTGCCCAATCAGTAGTAACTTTTGTTTCTTTTAACAAACGTTTTGTTAAAACATAATTAGAATCTTCATCATCGGCAATAAGAATTTTATATTTACTTAAATCGTGTAGCCTCTTATTTTTATTTTCTGCCTTTGCTCTTGCAACAGGATTTGCTGCCACTAAGGGAATACTAAATGAAAAGGTTGAGCCAACACCTTCTTTTGATATTACCTTTAATTCACCACCTAGCAAAGCAACCAGTTCTTTTGAAATTGGGAGTCCAAGGCCAGTACCCTCTTGCTTAGATACATATTTTTTAGAAACCTGAATAAATCGTTCGAATATTTTTGATATGTCATTTTTAGAAATACCGTATCCGGTATCGTTAACATAAAAATTTAATCGATTATTTGTTTGTGTATAACCAAAAGTTATGTTTCCTTTTTCGGAATATTTAATAGCATTCGATATCAAATTATTCAATATTTGTTTTAATCGAATTTCGTCGGTATTAATGTAAAATTCCTGACTTTTGTTTTCCGGAATTTCTAAAAGTAGTTTTAAATTGGTTTTTCTCTTTTGTTCTAAAAATTGGCTATAATATTTTTCCAATTCGTTAAGTACCATGTGCAAATCAAAATCTGTTTTTTTAATGGTTATTAGCTTTGATTGGATTTTTGAAATATCAATAATATCATCGATAATTTTCATTAAACTTTCGCCATTAATTTTCACAAATTCGGCAAATTGTTTTTTCTCTTCATCTGTTGTGTTTGCTTTAATAAGTAATTGCGAAAACCCTAAAACTGCATTCATTGGAGTTCTAATCTCGTGACTCATATTCGTTAAAAATGCAGATTTTAGTCGGTCACTTTCTTCAGCATTTTCCTTAGCATTAATCAATTCTATCTCATTCTTTTTACGTTCAGTTATATCAGAAACCACATGAACTGCTCCCATTAATACATTATTACTATCGAATAAGGGATCAACGTTTACCTCAAACCATCGATTTTCTTCAGTAAATATCATCGATTCTGTTTTCTTACTTTGTTTTAAGCGTTCGAACGGACAATTAGGATGTGGTGCATTCATGCCATGTATTAACTCAAAACAACATTTTTCTTTCATGTCACCAGTACTAATATTTAATAATGTTTTGGTAGCACCGTTACTTTGAACAATTCTACCTTCCATATCAATAATACTTACCGAATCGGTTATTGCATTAAAAGTAGATTGCCACTTGGCTGCATTCATTTGTAATTGCCTAATATTTTCTATTTTCTCTGTGATATCTCTCCATGATGAAATAGAATAAAGAATTTCTCCTGATTCGTCTCTTACGGCCGCCACATTTAAGCTAACCGGTAACTTACTACCGTCTTTTCGTTTTAAAAATAATTCTACATCCGCTACTTTTCCTGTTTTAACAAATTGGTTAAAAACCTTCTTTGCTTGTTCCACACTATCCTCATGATACAGTTTAAAAACAGTAACTCCAATCACATCATTTTTTAAATAAGCTGTTTTCTTTAAAAGTGTATCATTGCAAAGTTTTACAATAGCATCTTTTGGAGAAACTGACACATACATGTCGGGTGAACTATTGTACAGCACCCTAAAACGCTCTTCGCTTTCAAGCAATTCCTTTTCGGTATGTATTTGTATTTGTTTGTTTTGTAAATATTCTAAAGCGAATGAAATATCATTTGCCAGTTCATCAAGCAAATTAATTTCAACTTCATCAAAAAAACCAATTTCATTGGAATAAAAACAACAGCATCCACAAGTACTATCAAAAATATTTATGGGTAAAATTATAAACGATTTACACCCAAAATCTAAAGATCTATTCTTCCATTCCTTCGATAAATTATTATCCAAGCTTATGTTATTCGAAACTAAATATTTTCCATTATCATAAACTATATTAATTGGGTTTTTAGGTGATTTCAATTCATGTAAATTGTTTTTCAAACCCGCAAATTCTTCTATTCCATTTAATTCTAAGCCGTTGCAATCAAACTTGACCCATGCACTTAGAAAACCTCCATTTTCAATAGCAATTCGGCATATATCTTTTATAAATTGTTCCGAATCTTGAATCCGAACAATGGTTTTATTCACTTTACTTAAAAGCGCATAAATTCTATTTAACTTTAATACATTCAGACATCCAATACTTTCGTAGATTAATCTGCAAGGATTTTAAAAATCATTTTAAGATTTGAAAATGGATAAAT
>JAEINW010000279.1 GCA_016342715.1 Salinivirgaceae bacterium
CTTACAAGAACTAAATCGTGAGCGAGAATCGCTCAATTTGGGTATCAATTATCATTAATATTTCTGCAACGATTTTTTACCTGTTCAATACCGGAGGCGTAGCCTCCGGCTGAAATAAATATGCCTTACAGGCAATTAATTTAAACGACTTTTTAAAACCACCATTTCTAATTTGCCAATTTATGTTGACATAGGGATAACCATATAATAATAATAGGAATCGATTCATTATCTTTAATAAGAGAACCAATATAAGCATAAAGTTCTTTTTTGTTTTTTTTAGGATTACTGGGCTATTACTTTTTATATGAAAGATGATATGTGTAAACAATTTAGATAAGGATTGAGACATCGTTTAATTTTTAGCTGCCCTTACAGGGCGAGTAAGAAAACGGGATTCTTAGTTCCAAGGCGTTGCCATTGGGTTAAACTAAGCTGCCACTTCGTGGCGATTATTAACACAAATATATAAACGATATCCAATTTTGTTTAATGAAAAAAAATCTACACTCCTTTTCTAACTGATCCCTTTATTTATGTTTCGAGTTTCTAAAAAATACGGATAAATAGGAGGTACTCCACAACTAATTGAAATGATCCAAAATCATATGGGAAGGTACATGTAATTGCCTTTGGCTAAAAATTACACGTAAATGTAGCAATAGAAAAAACGCAAAGTTTGCAGAGATAGATTTTATTATCCATGCAGACTTTGCGCCTATAGTATTTATGTTAAAACAATTAATTTTTAGCGCGTTTTGCTGGAACAGCTTTTCCTCTTCGAGCTCTTTTTCTGCTAGGGCTTCCTGAATTTTCTTGCTTATTTTTTTCGCTTTTTTCATGATAGGCAGCACCTACTTTTTTCTTTTTTATAGGTTTTAAATAATCTTTATCAAAGGGCACCGCTTTTTCGTCGCGCAAGAATTTTTCCGAAATATTCACCTCTTCAGGTATAGGTAATAATAAAATGTGTTTACCCATTAATTTTTCAGCTTCCATTTGAAATTCTTGCTCTACCTCGTTAATAAACGAAATGGCAACACCCACCTTGTCAGCTCTACCTGTTCTACCAATTCTATGCATATAATCGGCGGGTTCATCGGGCATGTCAAAGTTTATTACGTGACTAACATCGTGAATATCTAAACCACGAGCCATAATGTCGGTTGAAATCAACACTCTGTGAACTCCTTCTTTGAATCGATTCAAAGCGTTTATTCTCAAATTTTGCGATTTGTTTGAGTGAATAACGCCAAACTGTTCAGGGAATTTAGTGTTGATATTATCGTATAATAAATCGGCCAGTTTTTTGCTTTTTACAAAAACCAAGACTTTATTTAACTCGCTGTTGCTTATTAGTAAGTGTTCAAGTAAATTAATTTTTGTAAAAAAGTTGGGAATATGATAGCCCAATTGTTCAATTTTGTCGATGGGTGTTCCGTGTGGAGCTATTACAACCTTTTCGGGTTCATAGAAAAAGTCGTTGATAATAATTTCTACTTTTTCGGTTAATGTGGCTGAAAACATAAGGTTTTGTCTTCGCTTTGGCAAAAATTCCATAATACTGGTAATTTGCCCACGAAATCCAAGATTTAGCATTTCATCAACCTCATCAATAACAACTTTTTGAATGTCTTTCATTCGCAAAACTCCAGTCATTACCAAATCAACGAGGCGTCCTGGGGTAGCAATTAACAAATCGCTACCATCATAAACCAGTTGTTTTTGAGTTTTTATATTTGTTCCACCATAAACGGCTTCAATGCGAACATCTTTATAGGCAGTAAGCTTTTCGGCCTCGCTTTTAACTTGCAGAACCAATTCTCTGGTAGGAACTAAAACTAACAATCTGGGATGTTTTTGATCAGAAAATTTTAAGTCGTTAATTAGTGGGAGCAGGTAAGCCAAAGTCTTTCCGGTTCCTGTTTGAGCAATTCCAACCATGTCTTTGCCCGATCGAATAAGAGAATACGTTGCCTCCTGAATTGGAGTGCAGTATTCAAAACCCATATTTTCTATTGCATTTAATATGGGGGTTGATATTTTTAAGTCTTCAAAAACCACAATTATGTATTTAATTTGCTGCAAAGTTATTCTAATTGACGATAACTTAAAATACAATAATTATTTAATCCCACAATTGTGGGATAATTTAATACAACTTGCTGTAATAAATTATTTTTTAATTATCATAAAGCTTTTTCAGTTTGCTGGGAGGTTGTTTATTTAAGTATCTTTGTGAATTAATTTTCAAAATCGTTAGATGAACAAACCAGAATTACTGCTTCCAGTTGGAAATATTGAATCGTTTTATGCCGCAATAAGTGGTGGTGCAGATGCTATTTACCTTGGATTAAAGAGTTTCAATGCCAGAGGAAGGGCAGCAAACTTTACCAATTTTCAGCTACTTCTTTTAATGAATGAAGCTCATGAAAATAAAGTAAAAGTTTACATCACTTTAAATACAGTAATAAAAAATAACGAATTACCCGAATTGCTCGATATTCTCTGGTTTTTATCGAAAACAAAGGTGGATGCGGTAATTATTCAGGATTGGGGAACTTTTTATTTATTAAAAGAATATTTTCCGAAACTAATTATTCATGCCAGCACACAAATGGCAAACCATAATTCGGTGGGTGCAAATTTTAGTAAAAAAAATGGATTTAGTCGTGTTATTTTAGCAAGAGAATTAAGCATGCCCGAATTGGTCGAAATTCAGAAAGAATCGAAAATTGAGACGGAAATATTTGTTCATGGCGCTTTATGTTATTCATTTTCGGGAATGTGTTTATTCAGCAGCTACCTGGGTGGATCAGGCGCAAATCGTGGACTCTGTACACAACCCTGCAGAAGGTACTATAACATTGAAGGAGAGAATAAGCTTGTTTTTAGTTTAAAAGATAATCAGTTAATCGATTTTATTCCTAAAATAGCTGAGTTGGGAGTTAGTTCCTTAAAAATTGAAGGGCGTATTAAATCAGGAGAATATGTGTACCAAGTAGCGCAAGCTTATAAAAAAGTAATTGAAAATCCGGCCAATTTACCCGAAGCAAAAAAAATGCTTGAAATGGATATGGGACGTGAAAAAACCCAATGGTTTATGGGCAAAGATGTTCAAGAAGCCGTTTCAGACAAACCAAATACTGGCTTATATATTGGCAAAATTGAAAAGGTAGGAAACGGAACTTTTTCATTTTATTCAAGTGTTGAAATCGAAAAGGGGAATAGAATACGTATATCGGCGAATAAAGACAGCGAGCAAATTTCATGTAAAATTGACGATTTTTCAAAAAGTGAGGATGGTTTAACCATTGTTAATTATTCAAATACAGACCTGAAAGCTGGCAACGAAATATTTTTAGCAGGTCTTCGGAATCAGAAATTTCCTAGTAAATTAAAAGGAGAATCTAAAAATGTTAGCGACAAAATGCCACAACATTTAAAACGCGATGCCATAAGTAAGGTACGTAGGTTTAAAGTGGATAAAAATCAATTGGTATTTGTACGAATTGATACGGTTGAATGGCTACGAAAAATGCGCCTTGAAGATTTTGATTATTTAATTTTAAACTTGCCTATGCGAAAATGGCAAGAATTTAAAAGCGATGTGCCATTTATAAAAAACAATAGTAAGAAAATATGGATTGAGCTGCCTAAGTTTATTTCAGAAAAAGATATAGTTTTTTATAAAAAGTTATGTGCTGATTTTAAAAATAAAGGCTTTAATCAGTTTTTTATTAGCCATTTATCGCAAATTGATTTGTTAGCTCAAGGTTCAATATTTTCGACCAACGAAAACGTTTACGCTTACAACGATGCAGCTTGTCAACTATTATATGCAAAAGGAGCAAAATATGTTACCAGTCCCTTAGAGAACGAATTTGAGAATGTATTATCGGGAGCCGATAGAAACCAAATAATACCGATGCACTTTTATCCAAACTTGTTTTATTCGCGTCAACCGGTATCAACCGGTGAAAAAAGTTTTACCGATTCTAAAAACTTTGAATTTACAAGAGAGGTGCGCGATGGGATAACTATTGTATTGCCAGACAAACCGGTTTCGTTGTTGCAATATAAAACGAAGTTGTCAGGTAAAGGATTTTTTAAGTATTTGATTGATTTGAGCTTTGAAAGCCCCTCGAAACATACCATAAAACGATTGTTGAATAAATTAAAATACTCGGAACAAGATCAACCATCAACAACATTTAATTTTAAAAAGGGATTAAAATAGGAGTTATTCTTTCTTGTTTGGGATGCTTATAAAAACAGTAGTTCCTTGTTTTAATTTACTATGAATTTCTATTGTTCCACTATGTAGTTCAACAAAATCTTTTACAAGAACTAAACCTAAGCCGGTGCCATGTTCATTATTTGTACCCTGTGGGGTTCGATAAATGCTGGTTGAAAATATATTTACAAGATTTTTTTTTGAAATGCCCACTCCATTATCTGACACAGAAATAACAATGCTATTATTTTCATTCTTCGATTGAATAGATATTTCTCCATTTGGGTTGGAAAATTTTATTGAATTCGAAATTAAATTTCTCAAAATAGTTTCCATCATTTTTTTGTCACAAAAAATATTCATATTAGTTTCAACATTATTTAAAATGCGTATTTGCTTTAGTTTTGCAATAATTGTATATAATTCGATAACATCGCTTATTAACATATGAAAATTGCAATAGGTTGGCGAAAAAGAAATTTGGCCAGTTTGCAATCGCAACCAGTCTAATAAATTCTTGAGTAAGTAAAAAGTTTTTTCGGTGGTAGAATAAATAAGTCTGTTAACTTCTTCCAAATCATCGTACTCTTTTTTCTCTAGCATCTCAACAGAGTAGTGTGCTAATCCCATAAGTGAAACAAATGGGTTTTTTAAATCGTGTGCAACAATAGAGAATAGTAAATCTTTTGTATTATTGGTATCCGATAATTTTTTATTTGCCTCATTCAGGGTTTCTTTTTGCAATTTTAATTCTACATTCTGAGTATGAATTTGATAATTTGCAGCTTGAACTTTTTCTAAAAAATGGTAGCTAGTTCTTTGATAATAAATAATTCCGGCACAACCCAATATTAAAATTAGAAAATGAACAATTAAGATATTTCTATTTTCAATAAATGCATTGTCAATATATTCGGTGGCTGGAATAGTAACGCTTATTCCACCACTAATATCGCCTTCTTTATATCCTTGCTGGGCATGACATTTTAAACATGATTTTTCAACAGTTAAAGATGCCATATACCTAAAAATTGTGTCTTCAGGAATAAAATCAAATGATTCTGAAATAGTATTATTTTCAAATTGTTTTAATTGAATGGTTTCCCATGTGTCGGCTAAGTTTGCTGGTCGAATGGGTTTTAAACTGGTAATGTGGTAGCGCAAATTTGATTCGCTATTAGCAATTTCTGAAATTTGTCGGGTCATAAATGCAGGATTAACCATTGTTAGATGCAATCCTAATGAGTCAATAAATATGTCTCTATTCGGAACTTTTAAAAATGGATTGGGTTGCATATTTTTAGTAATGGGCACATAAACACCCCCATGACGAGCATTCCAACTGCGTGTGGTAACAATTTCATCAAAAAGTGCTTTGCTTTGAGTTTTGGCAAGCTTGTTTTTTTTTTCTGAAATTGAATTAGTATTGAATGTTGCTGAAAAAAGCAACAACACTACCCAAACACTTAAAAATGTATATGTTTTAATATTCCACATTCAAAATTTTGTTAAATAGCATTTTGTTCTCTCTCTCTAATTTACGAAAAATCATTCATTGTTTTTGTTTATTATCAATTAAAAGTTAAAACCCTGCAATTTATCTTCGATGAGCTCGTAAGCTCTGTTCATGGCAGTTACTTTAGTTTTGCTTTGCTGAGCTCTCCGATAAAAATCGGGGCAGGCAGTCCTTTGTCCTCGGTTCTATAATATATTGTTTTTGAACCTGTCTGCCGATAGGCACGGTATCGAACAAGGATTACTCACAAAAACATATTCTTTAAAGGTGTTCCCCGATAAAGTCGGGGCAGGCTATGAAAGCGCTTCGCTCAGTAAACGATTTAAGATTTAAGAAGTTGAAAGATTATTCTTTCTTTTTGTTTAATCCATCTGAATTCAACATTCGTTAACTTCTCTCATGAGC
>JAEINW010000280.1 GCA_016342715.1 Salinivirgaceae bacterium
TGAAGTTAAAAGAGGATCATCAGTTAAAACTATTCTAAAAAATGCCTCGTGGGCTTGCCCCGAGGATTATTTACTTTAGGTTGACATAGGGATAACCGTAATATGTTTTGTATTGAATCTTTATACCTGACTGCCGACAAGGCAGGCTTTGTACTTGATACTATAAGACAAATTTCAAAAAAGATTGAATACCAGATATTTGTATCGAATTTTATTTCGAACTCAGGTTAGTAACTAATGCTAGTTTATAGGCCACCATTTCATTCATATTTCTGACTAATAAAATATCTTTTACTAACACCGGATGGTTCCATGTTTTTCCTTTAATAGCTGGAATCTCAGCTAACTTTTTAAACTCTTCGGGATTTGCATCAGCCAACAAAAGTTTTCCTTTTTCTGTTACTACAATTAGTAAATCCTGATCGGCTAATAATATAATTTGTCCTCCAAATCGTCCATTTTTCCATTTGCGTTCACCGTCTTTTAGATCGATACAGGTTAAGCTTAGTCCTTCAAAGCCATAGATGAACCCTTTATGAGTTACTAAATCGTTAAAATCAGGCTTAATATTAGTTGATGTCCAATGTTCTTTAATTTTCCAATTTTCATTTTGTTTTGTAACGCTAATTTTATGTATGGCTTTCTTATATCCTTCGCTAATCAGTATATCACCACTTTCAGTAATAGCTGGTTGAACTATGGCACTCATTTCCCATTTTCTTTCCCATAACACCTTACCGGTGTTTGGTTCAAAACTGGTGGTACCCTTTGGGTTGCTATATAAGATTTGTTTTATTCCCTCAATAGATGCCAGATGAGGAGAGCTGTAATTTTCTCCTCCTTCAGCGCCCGTCCACAACATGTCACCAGTTAATAAATTGTAAGCTATTAAAGTTCCTGAAATAGCGGTAACTAAAATGGAATCAACAATTACAGGGGAACTGCAATAACCCCAACCGGGAATAGTATCTTGAATATCTTCAGCAGCATTTCTCGTCCAAAGAACACTTCCATCAATCGATTTCATTACGTTTACAATTCCAGTAGCGCCTTGTGAACAAATTAAACTGTCTGTAAGAGTAGGAGTAGAGCGAGGGCCTGCTCCGGCATGCGAATCCCAGAAGCGAGCAGAGTCTGTATGCTGCCAAATGGGTTCTCCACTTTCCAGATGGTAACACGAAACCATTTCCTCTTCGCCGCGCTGTTCTTGCGTAAAAAGCAAATTACCTTTCACAGCAAATGATCCACAGCCCGAACCAATAGGTCGTCGCCACAGTTCTTTAGGTGTATTTTCTGACCAATTAGTATTGATATGGGTATTATAAACCACGCCATCTCTATTGTTTCCTCTAAAACCACTCCATAGAATATCGAATGTGCCAGATTCTGTTG
Source organism: Salinivirgaceae bacterium (assembly GCA_016342715.1). Lineage (GTDB taxonomy): Bacteria > Bacteroidota > Bacteroidia > Bacteroidales > SZUA-534 > JAEINW01. The sequence continues at coordinate 1,393 of JAEINW010000280.1, forward strand.
AAGCCGAAAGCATAGATTCTGTTTCAGCTAAAAGTAATTGTTCATTTGATTGAGCCCAGCGCCATTTTAATTGTGCACTGGCGTTTCCAGTTATTCCGTCAGATTTAAACAAAGTCCAAATTCCTGTGGCAATTAAAATTGTTACAGTCATGCTTATTAACCGCATATTTCCTTTAATTTTTCTAAATGCAAGTGCCCAAAGTACAAAAGATATTGTCATTACTGGAACCGCATACACATAATACATTAATCCGGACAGACCCGTTTTTATAGATGCATGTGTGAATTCTGGTATGATCATTAGAAAAATTACCATTAAGCCTACGGCAACAAATCTTTCAAGTTTTGGAGCTCGACTAAAAAACAACCACCAGATGATAATGAAAATGCCAAAGGCTAAACCACCAAAAACACTAATCATGGTAGCGGTTCCGCCTGCTGAAAATTTTGGAACTAGAAACCAAAGAATCCATTGCAAGGTTGCAAGAACTAATCCTGGAATTATACTAATTTTCGTGTCTTTTGCGCTTAAGGAATTTTGTTTGTTCGAATTCATAGTGATATTTTTTGGTTGAAAATGAGCTTGTTTATAACGATTAAACTTTTGATAAGTTACAAAATATATAGAAATCATATTTCCATTGATTATGAATAAGTAGTTAGATTGATTCCAATATTGTAGATTTTATTCTCCTATGCTCGCTGCAAATAATTATCTGTTTTCTATTTTGATATCTAATCAGATAATAGCACCAAAAGTGAGCTAGTAAATCTTGCTCTTAAAATTGATTACCAAAATGATTGCTTGTCTTCAAATATTTCGTACATATCTACCTCTTCGTGCCATACCGATGCATTTTCTACTTTTTAAAAGCAAGTCAAGATATGTTCTTCGGGCAGAAATAATGAACTGAGCATTCTTTCTTTGCGCTTTTAGCGTAGTTTTACTTGGCGACCTTTGCATGGAAATATGTATCAATGTGTAATTTTAGAATGGACTCCCGATAAGGGATAAAATTTGGATAAATCGCACCCCATGCATGAACTTAACAAAGCTGAAAAAAATTTAGACATATTGAGAAGCTTGCATAGCTTACCCATCTCGAAATTAAAAAATATTGAAAGACTGATTAGTGCCTATTCGTAGGAAGCCCAAGGTAACCATCCGAATCTAGGGTTTTTTATCGAGCCATTTTTGAATATAATTATCGTAGCCATCAATTAACCTTGGCCAGTCGAGTTCTTTATCAATAGCAGGGTTAAATGAATTTTTTAAATGATGGTTGGCATGCAAAAATATTTTTGTGTGAATATGCATATTATGTTAATAGTAAGGAAATGAAAATAACAATTAGAGCAATTACATATAACAAATTGAATTTGTCCATTTTTCTTTTTATCAGTTATTAGATTTTATTGGTTTTAATTTTTACCTAGCTATGGATAACTGTTCGTATTACATACGCTTTGATTAAAATAATGCTGACTAAATTAACATAAAAATTATTGTTAACAAATGCCGATAATTTCGTTTAGCTCATAAAATATAACTTATTTTGAAATAAAAATGGAAAGTAATAGGTTCTATATTCCTAAGGATTTCTTATTTTTATAATTTAAGTCATATTTACAAGCAAAATAAAAAAAACATGAATAGAAATAAATTAGTGATAATGCTAAGTGTGAGCTTATTTATTGCACTTTTTAGTTGTAATGCGCCCAAAGAAAAAGAAGATTCAAATACACCACAAAAACTTCAAGTTTATGAATGGCGAGGCGAAAATCGCTCAGGAATTTATAAGGAAAGTAATTTATTAAAAGTTTGGCCTGAAGAAGGCCCTGCTTTAGTTTGGGAGTACGAAGGCATAGGTAATGGTTATGGATCTCCGGTATTCACATCCGATAATATGTATATTTTAGGTGAGCTCGATAGTTTAGCTTATTTATTCGCATTTGATGCCGAAGGCACTTTATTATGGAAAAAACCGGTTGGCAAGGAGTGGGTAACCAATTACAATGGCTCACGCTCCACACCAACCATTGTTAACGATTTAATTTATGTAACTACTGGTTTAGGCCAAATTAGCTGCTTAAACCGTGCAACAGGCGACGAAATTTGGTCAGTTGACATGGTGAATGATTTACAAGGTGTTTATCCTTTATTTGGCTATTCTGAGTCGGTTATTGTTGAAGACAACATGCTGTTTTGTACACCCGGTGGTGCCGATACCAATGTGGTAGCTTTAGATCGTATGACAGGTGATATTATTTGGATTAGCAAGGGAGTGGGAGAGCGTTCTGCTTACAATTCACCACAGATTATAAAATGCAAAGGCCGTAATGTATTGGTAAATTTTACTGCTTACGAACTCATGGGTCACGATACCAAAACCGGTGAATTACTTTGGACACATGAACAAGATAATGTGGAACTAGACAAACGCCAACCTGGAATGGGCGATACACATAGCAATACCATAATTTATGATGATGGAAATATTTATTATGCTGCTGGCGATGGCAATTGTGGCGTTAAATTATCACTTAGCGAAGATGGCAAAACAATAGAAGAAGTATGGCGCAACGTAGATTTTGATAGCTATATGGGAGGAATTGTAAAAGTTGGCGATTATTTATATGGCTGTGGTACTGCCAAGCGCGATTTTAAAAGTATAAATGAAGAAAGCGGAGCATTAGGTAAAATACTAAAAATTGGTCCAGGAGCTGTAATTGCAGCCGATAACATGTTATATTTCTACAATTGGAAAGGAGAGGTGCTGCTAATAAACCTTGATCCTTTAAATATGGAAGTAGTAAGTAAATTTAAGATGAAAAAAGGTGCAAAAGAACATTTTGCTCATCCGGTAATTAATAAGTGGAAGCTTTATGTGCGACATGGAAATGTGATACAAGCTTACAATATTAAAATGAACAACGAATAAGTTCAATTAATAATTTGCACCAAAGGTTGGAGTTTTACTTCAACCTTTTTTTATGAACTACCTCGCTGCAAGTAGAAGAGGTATCAAAATAGTAGAACTATTGTGTTCTTGCAGCAAGGCTGCGAGGGAATATGAACCCACATTGTGGGATTAAATAGTAACATTTATTGTAAAAAATGTTTTTACCTCATCTATAGTTTCAAAAGCAAATTCAATTTTATTTTTTAATATTTGGGATAAATCAATCAATCCTAAACCTGTATCATCATTTTCAGTTTCTAAGCCTTCCATTAAAAGTTCGGAATACCAATTTTCTAATTGGTCATTATCCAAAGAGTTTATTTTATTTAAATGATTGTCAAGAAATTCAATATGGGAATTAAGAATGTAATTTCCAGTACTAACAACAAAACGATCGTTAATTTTTGATAAAGAAAATATACCTTCTTTAAATTGATTTTCAGTAAAAGCATGTCTACTAATATTCTGTAAAAGTTCAACCATGACCCTATATAAATGTCTCATAGCCATAGTATTGGTATTTTTCTTGATTATACTTCGCTCAATAATATTTAGAACAGGTAAAATAGATTCTTGTGAAAAATCGCCTTTTTGAACCATTAAAATGTTATTTTTTATCAATAAATTATGGAATTCAATAGCTGATTCAATTTTACGCATGTTGTCTTCATTGCTTTCATCGGGTTCAACTGCCGATTTTAATACAATTTGATTATAAAAAATAGAGTTATCGTTATTATATTTTTTAAATGAATATCCCAGTTTATGACCTGATTTTCTAGCCATTTCGATTAAGCCTAATCCTGCTCCGCCTTTATCAGAAATTTTACCATATTTCATTACATATTTGAACAGGTCTTTTAATTCATCCTCGCTGAGCTTATTTAACTGATCTATCTGAGTTTTTAGCTTGTTAATATTTTCATCCTTTATTAAATTACCTGACAAAATATAGTATTTCCCCATTGAATTTCGGGTCATGAAAAAATTGGCTTTTTGATCGCTAATATCTTCCTCTAAGGTATCATCGCCATGGCGAACAATATTTTGAAAACATTCAGCCATTAAATAGGAAACTCGCTTTTGAGTAACAAAATTTTCCTTATGGTTTTTTAAGCTGGCTTCGTTTAATCGTACTATTTTGTAAGTGATTTTATCGCTAAAGCTACCATTGTAAAGTAGGCATTGATTATCGTTTTGAAGTTTTTTAAAAAACCAAGGTAGCGAAGTGTTTTCCATTAATTATCGGAGTTTATTTGACTTTTTAAAAATAAAATTTAAAAATAAGCATTTTGAAATTATTATTACGACCGTATTTATATAATTATATTTTTTTACTAGTGTCCGATAAAAATGATTGATGCTTCAATTATCTTTAGAAATATACAATAATAATTTTTTAATCAGGGTTTTACAGATGAGGCTGTCCAAAAAGTTCTAAAAAAAAAATTTGAAATTGTACAGCTAAAGTTTTTCACTTTTTAGACGCCGTCTGTTATTTCGAATTTCCATTTGATGCTTTTTATTTTCATTTGTTTCGGTTTTGCAATTATATAGTTTGGTAACTTTAAAAGCGAAGCAGGCGCTTCGCTATCCAGAGGAACTCACAGCGCCTGCTGTGAGAATAAACTCCAATTTTGTTGCTCTCAACTCCCTCCCTAATTTTAGTGAGGGCTGGGGAGAGTAAAAAATTACTTTAATTAATTTTTAAAGTAGTAAAGTTGATTTAGTTCAAATGATTATTTATCTGTAATGGCTGAAAGCCATAAATAATATAGCTTAGGGCAACGCCCTAAGTTGTT
>JAEINW010000281.1 GCA_016342715.1 Salinivirgaceae bacterium
GTAGTGTTTCACAAACAAAGTGCAGTGAAATACTTACAAGAACTAAATCGTGAGCGAGAATCGCTCAATTTGGGTAACAATCATTTATCTTATTATTCTAAACTAGAAAAAATTACATAATATGGAAGAAGTAAAATCACCTTGTATAAAAATATGCAGAATGGACGAAAATGGAGTATGTTTTGGCTGTAGAAGAAATAGGTATGAAGTTGGAAATTGGTCGAAATTCACCAATAAAGAAAAGCTTGAAATAATTGACAAAACTATGACCCGAACAAATACTGAAGATACTTTTACAGGTTTTATGCGATAATTAACCTTGTTCTACTAATTACCTATTGTTCCCTTATATTATAAAACAATAAAAACAAACAGTGATTTATTAGCTAAAAAAATGAGATATAACAGAAATAAAACACAAATAGATTTTTTTATCAAAAAAAGTGAAATATTCTTAAAAAAATTCTTCCTAAGAAATAACAAATACTTATCTTTGTGCTTTTCATGGGTTAATGGTTGAAAGGGGCATATACTAATTCCAAAGTTAGTAGCCCCTTTTTTTATTTCATATAACTCACAATTTAAAATTTCATAGCATCCTATTTTCAAAGTCAGTCTATATCAGAAAACAAGAGACTGTCCAAAAAGTTCGAAACAAAAAATTGTAGTTTCAAATTAAAGTAATGGAACTCTGCTTTCGCTAAAAAGACTGATTTATACGGATTAAATCAGTGTCATCAGTGTTCTATTTTTCCTTAACTTTCAAATTGTAAGTTTTTTAGATAGGAGTAAACCTTTTTAGATAGCCTCATCGAAATTTTACTATTCATTTATTAACAATAATTAGGTGTTTATTATTAGCTTTTAAATTGATAATAGTAATGAGGCTAGTATATAAAGCATTCGAATTAAGATTTTTAACATTTTTTACCCTGATTCTTGAATTGTTACCCAACAGTAAATATGTTAATACATACACAATGTAACGCTGATGGTAATAAATATACCAAAGCCAAAAACACCACAAGACCCCATACGTATTAATAATGTTTTTACATTAAATAAACATCCATAGCCCCAGACATTTGGGGCTATTTTTCTAATATCCAATTTCCTATTTAGAAACTAAACATTTGTAAATTTTGTATGTTATATGAATGGCCAAATATATTTATGTTATATTTAGCGCTTATTTAGGGAGGGGAAAAACATTTTGGACAAAAAACTAACAATTTCGAATATTTGGGATTCAAGCGTAATTAAATTTGCAAACTCAAATGCATTTTCAATAGTTGACGACGAGCCTATAACTTACAAAGGTGCTGACAATAAAGTTAATGGCTTAATGGCATTTATAGAATCGTGCAATTTACAAACAAACGATAAAGTGGCTATTTTAAGTCAGAATATGCCAAACTGGGCTATAACTTATTTCACTTTGGCTAAAATGGGAATAGTTTGTGTTCCCTTATTGCCCGATTTTTCATCCTTTGAAATTGATACCATACTTTGTCATTCTGAAGCAAAAGCATTATTTATTTCTGAAAATCTTTTATATAAAATAAACGAAATAAAATCAGATTTCATTGATACTATTATAAAGATAGATGACTTTTCAATAGTTAAGGGAAACAAGGTAGAATACAATGAAAACAACAAGGCTAAGGAGCACTATAGCGTTAACGAAGACGATTTAGCATCCATAATTTACACTTCTGGCACAACAGGAAATTCAAAAGGCGTAATGCTCACTCAAAAGAATATTGCTTTTTGTGCCATACAATCAGCAACTATTCAAGAAATAAATGAAAATGATCGTTGGCTTTCAATTTTACCTTTATCACATGCTTATGAAAATACCATCGGCATGATGCTTCCTGTTTATAAGGGTTCATGTATTTATTATTTATCAAAACCACCTACCCCCTCTATTTTATTACCTGCTTTAAAAAAAATACGCCCAACATTAATGTTGTCGGTGCCATTAATTATCGAAAAAATTTATCGCAATAAAGTATTGGCCGAAATTAACTCAAAAACTATTACAAAAACCTTATATAAAATTCCATTTTTACGAAAAAAATTCAACTTAATAGCTGGAAAAAAACTATATGAAACTTTTGGTGGAGAACTAAAGTTCTTTGGAATTGGTGGGGCTAAGCTTGACCGAAATGTTGAGATTTTTTTACGAGAAGCAAAATTTCCCTATGCTATTGGATATGGACTAACAGAAACAGCTCCCTTACTTGCCGGTACAAATTCTAAAAAAACTAAGTTACAATCTACTGGTCCTGTAATGCAAGGCGTTCAAATAAAGCTAAACAATGCGAATCCGGAAACAGGCGAAGGCGAAATTTGGGCTAAAGGAGAAAATGTTATGAAAGGTTATTATAAAGAACCTAACATGACCAAACAGGTTTTTTCTGATGATGGGTGGTTCAAAACTGGAGACCTTGGAGCTTTTGATAAAGACAACTTTTTATTTATTAAAGGACGCATTAAAAATATTATTGTAGGTGCCAATGGCGAGAACATTTATCCTGAAGAGATTGAATCGGTAATAAATAATTTTAGATATGTTGTTGAATCACTGGTTATTGAGAAAAAAGGAAAATTAGTTGCAATGGTTCATTTTAATCGCGAAGACCTTGAAAAAAGATACAAACATGTACGTAGCGAAGTTGAAAATTTCATGGACGAAATTCTTGAAAGCTTAACACAAGATTTGCAAATTTATATTAATCAGAGAGTTAATAAGTCATCTAAAGTTCAAATAATTATTGTTCATCCACAACCTTTTCACAAAACGGCAACGCATAAAATTAAAAGGTTCATGTATAATTAAAAAATATTTGGCTATTTTGCAGTTAAATTAGTGCAACTTTTTAAATATTTTGCACCCAACCTGTACTAATTAACTGATAATCTGTTGTGCCAAAACATTTTTAATATGAAAACAAACGTACGCTCTTTTGCTCTTGGTCTAATTATTTTTTTATTTTTAAGTGCTCCAAAAACAACCAGTTCGCAGATAATTATTAATGAATACTCCTGTGCCAACCTTCGTGTAATTCAAGATAATTTTGGCAAAACAGAAGATTGGATTGAACTATACAACACAAGTGATAATTCAGTAGATGTAGCTGGGTTTTATTTAAGTGATAAAACATCGAAACCCAAAAAATGGCAAATACCTCATGCAACAGGCAGTACTATTGCGGCTCATGGCTATTTGGTTTTTTGGTGTTCAAAACGTGATACTGCTTTTGATGGTCATTTTCATACCAATTTTTCGTTAAAACAAACCAAAGAAAAAAAAGAAAGTATCGTTCTTTCTAGCCCATCTGGCGAACTAATAAACAATTTTGAAATTCAAATACATCATACTGAACATTCCATAGGAAGAACCACTGATGGTTCCCAAACATGGGCTGCATTTAAAAATCCAACTTTAGGCGAATCGAATAACAACTCAACACCTTGTTCATATGCACCAAGAGCGGAATTTAATAATCCTGCGGGTTTTTACAATGGCAACGTTACTATTGTAATCTCTGGTGCTCAAGCAAATCAAGAAATCAGATACACATTAAATGGTACTGAACCAACTGCATCTTCATCTTTATATACAAGTTCATTAGTTTTTACAAACACCACCGTACTAAAGGCTAAAATTTTCAGTTCTGAATCAAATGTATTGCCAGGTTTAATGCAATATGCAAGCTACTTAATCGACATCAGTCATACTCTTCCCGTAATTTCAATTTCAGGCAAAGATTTAAAAGAATTGGCTGATGATATTGATCCTTGGGTTCGACCCGATGGAACTTTCGAATATTTTGAAGATAAGCAATTAGTTACTCGAGCCGATGGAGAATATAATAAACATGGTCAAGATTCATGGACTTGCGATCAACGGTCGTTAGATTTTATTGCTAGAGATGAAAAAGCTGATAATCATTCACTTTTGGGACAATTATTCCATTTGTCCGATAGAGATGAATTTCAACGTATAATTTTACGTGCATCTGGTGACGATAATTATCCTTGTGCTCATAATTCTGCTAACGAAGGAAGCGCTCACATGCGTGATGGCTTTATCCAAAACCTGACTACTAAAGGAGATTTACATTTAGATTGCAGAATAAGCGAACGAAATGTGGTTTATTTAAATGGGGAATACTGGGGCGTTTACGAAATACGCGAAAATGCTGATGACCATGATTATACCGATTACTATTATGATCAAGGAAAATATGAAATTCAATACTTATTAACTTGGGGCAATACTTGGGCTGGATATGGTGGAGATAAAGCTTTGTCAGATTGGCAAAAATGTTACGACTATATTGTTGATAACGACATGACCGTTCAAGAAAATTACGCTAATGTAAAATCAATGTTCAACTATAAGAGTTTTGTCGATTATATTTTGGTGAATTCATTTACTGTTTGTACCGATTGGTTAAATTATAATGTGGGTTGGTGGAGAGGTTTAAACCCTGAGGGCAATCATAAAAAATGGGGCTATTCCTTATGGGATAATGATGCCACCTTTGCTTTTTATATTAACTATACCGGATTGCCTGATACCAGTGCTAATGCCTTACCTTGTAACCCTGAAGCCTTAAATAATCCTAATTCAGACCCCGAAGGACATATTGTTATTTTAAATAAACTAAAAGAAAACCCTGAATTTTACCAGTATTATGTTTCTCGTCAAGCCGATTTATTAAATACAACTTTTAGCAGCGAATACATGCTTAACTATTTTGATGAATACAAAGCCATTATTGAACCTGAAATGGCTCAACACGCCCAACGTTGGTATGGAACCTACGATGAATGGGATCAAAACACAGAACGTTTACGAAATTTTATCGAAAGAAGAGCAACTGCCTTGGAATCGGGTATTAGCGACTGTTATAATTTGTCAGGGCCTTATGATTTAACTATAACTAGTAATTATCCCGAAAACACTGAAGTAAAAGTAAATTCCATTGAAATAAAAGATTTTCCTTGGACAGGCAAATATTATGAAGGAATTGACACAAAATTAAAATCATATGTTGATAATGAAGAAACTCATAAGTTCGATAAGTGGCAAAGCAATTATCATGAATTTTCTCCAAACAATACCGATAGAGAAGTTCTTATAAGCTTAACTGCCATTGATACCGTAAAAGCATTATTTCAACAACTTAGTGGAGTAGAAGATATAAGCCTCTCAAAAACAAAAGTAGATGTGTATCCAACGGTAGTAACTAATAGTTTTTCGGTTGATTATCGTATTGAAAAACCAAGCACAGTAACTATTGATTTATATGATGTATCTGGCAAAAAAATTACTCAATTAGCACCTACAATAAATCATAGTTCGGTAGGTGATTATTCTGTTAAATTCGATTTTTCGAATGTAAATTTAGCTGGAGGAACCTATGTTGTTAATTTTTCAACAGAAACATTTAACAAAACAACAAAAATTGTATACCTCAAATAGTAAAATACTTATTTATATATTTCTTTTCTTTGTTGTTTTTGGATGCAAACTCAGCGAGAAAACAACCAAAAGCAATGAGGAAAAAGAATTAATTCCCATTCATCAATTAAAATTATCGGAATATAATTCAGTAAATACCGAAATTTTAAAGCGCTACCTAATCGGAAATGCTCGCTGGGACTACATTGAAAAACGTGGAAAAACGTTTGCCATACGAAGAGAAATTCAAGCAAGCAATTATATTCCCTATGAATTCGATTATATATCAAAACATTCCTATAAAAACAATAGAATTGAATCAAGAATTATAATTTCGTTTGGTGAACCATTAGGACTCCGAAACTCAGTTGAAAAAACTTTAATTCAATTTTCAAACAAATCTTTTGATTTGAGAAAAATTCATATTCAAAAGCAACATGGAAAATATGAATCTAGACTTATTATTCATTCAGATAATTTAAATATTCAAATTTTTGAATCATCGTATAAAAGCGAAAGAATTTACACAAAAAAAGTACTCGAAGAACTTATACTTGAATTAAACACAATTTTATTGCACAAAAATGAGATAGAAAAATTTGGGAAATTATCTTTTCCTATTTTTTATCCTATATCATTCGACTCGACATTTTTTATAATTGACCCTAGTGCAGA
>JAEINW010000282.1 GCA_016342715.1 Salinivirgaceae bacterium
TTACAGGCAATTAATTGTCTGAATGTATTAACCGACTTTTTAAAACCACCATTTCTAATTTGCCAATTTAGGTTGACTTAGGGATAAGCATATAAAAAAACATCATGCTGTCATAGGATTTTAGAGGCTTTAATTAACATTTTACAAAGCAGAAACTGCAATTTTTCAACAGTTATATACCATATTATTGTAATTTTAGAGTCTATATCTTTCATATTTTTTTGGAAGAAATAGCAACTTAAACATTTCAAATCTTTCGTAAAAAAACTATTTTAGCTAACTTTAATTGATACAAAAATTAACTCGCATGTGCTACAGTATTGAGCAAGTCAAGTCTAAAATAGAAAAAATGATTGTGCGAGGGTATCTAAGTCATTCCGATTTTAACAATATGCCCAATGCTTGGGTATTAAAGGGTTTTATGTTTCCCTCCGTTCAAGTAATTACCAATGAAAAACCTTTGGCAGCAAAGGAACTAACCTGGGGTTTAATTCCCAATTGGGCAAATTCAGATAATGCTTTTGATATAAGAAAAGTAACCTTAAATGCAAAAGCGGAAACCCTACTTGAAAAAGCTTCATTTAAAAAGCTGGTGGGCAAAAAACATTGTTTAATACCTGTATCGGGTTTTTACGAATGGCGACTTTTTAATAAAAGTAAATATCCCCATTACATTTTTATGAAAAATAATGAACCTTTTATGCTGGCTGGATTGTGGGATACCTGGATTGAACCAAAAACTCTTAGAGCTTATAACACCTTTACTATTCTTACCTGCGAGGCTAACAAATTAATGAAAGAAATTCACAACGAAAAAAAGCGTATGCCGGTAATAATCAATCCAAAGGATGAAGAAAAATGGTTAAATGCCACAGATTATCAAACGATAAACGAATTATGTGTACCCTACGATGATTCCAAAATGGAAGCTCACACCATTGATAAAACTATTATTATGGACAAATACGGATACAACGTTCCTGATGTTAACAAAAAAGTAATTTATCCAGAATTATCACAAAAAGGACTGTTTGACTAGAATTAATAGTCAGTACTGATTTATTTAAACATCCTCAACTACAAATCAATGGGCGAATTTGGATTAGCTGTAGTATTTTATTTACTATTAATAAAACTTTCTGCACTATTTCCCGTTTCATTTTACGACATGAATTATCAATTAACATAAGAGAACTATGGACAGCACTACTCCCAAAGTAACCGGAATTGGCGGAATATTTTTTCGATCGAAAGACCCAGCTGCAAGCAAAGAATGGTATGGTAAAAATTTAGGATTAGCCATTACTGAATATGGTTCCCCTTTCGAATTCCGAAATGCAAATCGCCCAGATGAAATAAATTATTTAAACTGGAGTCCCTTTGATGAAAAGACAGACTACTTTGATCCTTCGGAAAAAGAATTTATGATTAATTACCGGGTGCAAAACATCGAAGGATTGGTAAAAAAACTAAAAACAAACGGTGTAACTATTGTGGATAAAATTGAAACCTACGAATACGGTAAGTTTGTTCATATAATGGATCTTGAAGGCAATAAAATTGAACTCTGGAAACCTATTGATAGTGTTTTTACCAAAATGGGTGGACCAACCACCAAATAAAGGTTCACTCCTTTTTTCTAATTGAATATTAAGTTGACAATTTTGATTGGTGACTTATTGCAAAATGGAGAATTTCATGGAGAGTATTTGGTTGAATACAATAAATATAATCCAACTATACAAGAAATAATAGATATGGACTGTAATTAAGGGTACAGGAAATAATTTAATAAAAAAAAGAGGTTAACCTTTAAATTAACCTCTTTTGCTTTACATACAAGTAGTATTCTCTTTCATTTTTTTTGAAAAGCTTTTAAAACAAGCCTTCCTACATATTTTACGAAAACAACTCCTGAATATCGTCAGTAGTTAATGTTTTCATAATATTTTCGTCGGTTTGTATAATATCGCCGGCAATTTTTTTCTTCTTGTTTTGTAAATTCACAATTTTCTCCTCAACCGTATCTTTACAAATCATTCGATAGGCAAATACTTTTTTATCCTGCCCTATCCGGTAACAACGGTCAATGGCCTGATTTTCAACCGCAGGATTCCACCACGGATCTAAAATATAAACATAATCGGCTGCAGTTAGATTCAAGCCTGTTCCACCAGCTTTCAAACTAATTAAGAAAACTCGTAAATCATCGTTTTCCTGAAAATTATTAACCGAATTCTCACGTTGTTTGGTACTGCTTTTTCCATCGAGATACTCATAATCAATATTCAATTTGTTTAATTCATTTTTAACAATGGTTAGCATTTTCACAAACTGCGAGAATATTAATATTTTATGATTGGCTGTTTTATTGGTGATGTGACGAATTATTTCTTTCACTTTTATCGATTGGGCATCGGTAATATGGTCTTTATTAACCAATGCAGGCGAATCGCAAATCTGACGCAAGCGAGTCAACGCTTCCAACACCATAATCTTCGATTTCCCCATTCCATCTTCCGCAACTTTAGCAAGTAGCTGATTTTTATAATTATTGCGGTAGGCATCGTAAACCTGACGTTGCTCCGCTTCCATTTCGCAATAGATAATATCTTCGGTTTTAGCAGGTAATTCGGTTGCCACTTTTTCTTTGGTACGCCGCAAAATAAATGGATTGATTAGCTTCTGCAGTTCGCATGCAATAAGCTCATTTCCTTCCTTATCAATGGGGTTTGAAAACCCGTCTTTAAAAGCATTTGCGCCGGCAAAGAACCCCCGGTTTGCAAAACTCATTTGTGCATATAAATCAAAGGTTCCATTCTCTATGGGTGTACCCGATAAAGCTATTCTATTGTTTGCATTTATTAAATTCGCTGCTTTATATCGCCTCGATGCCGGATTTTTAATGGCTTGTGATTCATCAAGAATTACATAATTAAATCTAAAGTCTCTGAGCATTTCTATATCACGAAGTAAAATTCCGTAGGTAGTAAATACAATATGATAGTCCTCAAAGCCATGAACATTTTTTTGCCTGTCGGGTCCGTAATGATAAAACGCTTTAAGTTCGGGAGCAAATTTTTGAATTTCCTTTTCCCAATTAAACAGTAAAGTTGTTGGTACAACAATTAAACTGGTTGAGCTTTCTTTATTAACTAAATGCTGCAAGAAGGTTAAAATTTGCAAGGTCTTTCCAAGTCCCATATCGTCGGCTAAAATTCCGCCCCATTGCATTTCATTCAGAAAGTTCAACCAATTCAATCCTTCTTTCTGATAATGGCGCAGATCTGCTGTAATTTCATCAGGAATTTCGATATTCGATATTTCAGTAAAAGTTGCCAGTTTATGTTTTTTGTCTGCAATTTCCTGAATTATTGTTGCATCATCAATGGTATCAAACAAATCGTCAACAATAGAAAATTTTAACTTCGATATAGCGAGTTTATCATCTTTAATTTCGCCGTGCCTAAAAAACTTTTCTAATTTACTAAACCATTCAGTAGGGAGCACACCAACCGATCCATCGTTTAACTTAATGTACCGTTGTTTATTAATTACAGCTTTTCTAATATCGCTTAAACTAACTTTATTGTCGCCAAAACTTATTGCAACATCTACCTCAAACCAATCTTGACCTGATGAAACGGTTGTATTAATCTTTCCCTTATAGGGGGAATATTTAAAATTCTTCAGATTTTTTAAACCATAAACTTCTATGTTATTTGCTTTAAGCAGATCGAAAAACTTATAAAACCACATATTTTGTGCAAACTCACTAAAGTGAAGAGAAAATATTTGTCGGCTTTTTTGTGATTCAAAATTTGGGTGAAAATCGGCAATTAAATCAATATAATCATCTTCCAATTCCTGATTACGTTTGTACTCAAGGATTCCATTCTCGCTGTCAACTAAAATATTTCCTGAAGAATGCAACAAGGCTGTAATATTATTATCGTAAACCACCTGCGGAGTCATTACAATAAAATCATTTTGTTCCGATAAGAATAATTGCTTTTTATTGAAATCGAGTTCTATTGCATCAACCTTATAAGTATCATCGGTAAAATGGATTACAAAGTCTTTTGAAATGGGTTGAATTACCTGTTTAAAAAAGTCATTTTGATGTGTATTAACCATTTTTAAATTGCCGGGATAATTCTTCAAATATTGGCTAACCTTATAGTTCTTAACAAAATAGTAAATATCATGTATTACACATATCTGATAATCCGATTTTGAAAAATCTATATCCTGATAATTAAATACAATATCGCCAACTTTAATCTTCATTTCTGAATAAATAAAATTGGCGTCTTTCTTAATTTCAAAAATAATATCTAAACAAATAGGTGAAACATCAATATCTACTAAATTCCCTTTCTTAAGAGCGTATGCGTTTTCTTTTAATCCATAAATAAAAGATTCCTTAGTCAAATATTTAAATGCTCGTTTTTTAAGTTGAAATTCAATGGGACCGTCCGATTCCCACGATATTTCGCCAACAGCATCCAAAAGTTTTTTTGTGTTTATGCTTTTATTTATTTGGTAATCGCTATTACTAACATAGGCTTCGATATTTGTATGCAGAACGGTTTCCGTTTTGTTGGTTTTACCAATAATAGGAACAATCTCATAAAAGGATTCAAAATCATTATCCTCCACAACACTATCTTCGTCGTTCCTTAAAATATCAAACCTAAGAACAAAACCAACGTCTCTTTTTTGTTTATTGCTAAACAATCCTTCGAACACCAGTTCTTTGCTACTGGTTTTATTAATAAAACTTTTATATGGATCAATTTCTTCATTCTCAACAGGCACCAAGCCTGTAGATTCGTCTGTTCGATTTACAATTAAGCCTTTTTTTAAATCAAAATCGTAGTAAAAATAGTTGTTGAAATCGGCATCAGCTCCAAGTCCAAAGCTATTCAATAGTTTGGCTTCATTTTCTAACAATTTATGGTTAAAAATATCATCAAGCATGGTTGGAGTATCCGAATTTGCTATCATTAATAAACAATGAGCAGCAGTAAGCGATATTTGGCCAGTTTGTGAATATTCTGATGTGGATATATAAATTTTATCATTTTCAGAATCAAAAGTTACCATAACTTTAGTCTCGTCATTTTCAATCTCAAAACAAAGTTTTTCGTCTTTTAATTCAACACCTATTAATTCAATAAATTGCGAATAAAAACTTAATTGGTTGAATAATCTTTCGGAAACATTGTCTTTTACAATTTGTCGAGTAATGCGCTCATAATCTATTATCTCATGTTTTAAGCCAATTTCACTTCGTCTGGCAAATTTAACTTCATTATCAAATGATTCATTTGCCCGAATAGAAAGTGGATTGTTTTGATTGTTTTTGTAATCGATAATAAAAAGAAGTGAAGCAACAGTATGAATGCAGCCCCCGCCCCAACCCGATGAACACGTGCAGGTGGCTTCAATGGCATTATTATTAACCCCATTAATAGTAACCCGATAATTCTGATTTCCTTTAACAAAGAACTTCCATGTATCGGTATTTTCAGCATATACTTTAAATTCAACAGCTCCTAGGCCATACAACTTTTCTCCCTTGTATTTTACTTCCTGTGTTGTATAAATATCAATGTAATTATTAATATTAATCTCTGTTTCAGTCATATATGTAACCCTTGAATTTGTAATTTTATAAAATTAATAATGAAAAAAACATGCATGTTTTTTCAAAATTTTTGCAAAGGTAATTTTTAAAATCGCTATAAAAGAATGATTTAGAATTATTAGTATTATTTTTTGCTTTAGTTGGCATATATCAGAAATGCTAGTTATATATTTTTTGTGTTAACTGCGGCCTTAACAATTTAATGAAGCAAGCCATTTTTCTATAGAATGCGTTCCATTGCAGGTAGATTTATGCTAGGTATTTAACCGATTTACTTCCGCCCTAAACAGAAGGTGTTTTTTTTGATTGCTATGGGTACCTAGTCTAATGCCATTGATTTAAGCTTTTTTTTGTTTGATATTGAATTAAACCTAAGTTGAGCGATTTGAATAAAATGAAAAGCGCTATACTTTGAGTTAACCCCGACCTAGAAATTGTTGGTTTTCACAATTTGAGTGAAATGAAAAATTTGAAAACCTTACAATAACTC
>JAEINW010000283.1 GCA_016342715.1 Salinivirgaceae bacterium
AAGTGGCAGCCTTTGACCGGAATCAGTGGCAGCATATCATCGGAATGAGTGGCAGGGTTTGCTCCGGATTATCCAAAATAGCAGTGAAAATTTAATGTTTTACAATGTTTTAGAAACGGTTACTGTAAATTCACAACATTATCAAGAATCTATAATAGAGACAATTACAGCTTTTCAATGGATTGGGATTGTTTATTTATTAGGAGCAATTATAATGTTAGTTAAATTATTTACTAATCTTTATCATATTACACGAATTGATAAATTTGCGCAAGCTAATTTGAGCAACGAATTGCCTTCAAATGTGAAGTTTGTTGTTGCCGATGTAGTTCCTTTTTCGTTTCTAAAAAATGTATATATAAATCCTAATAAATATAAGCAAAAACAACTAAAAGAAATTATTGCGCACGAGCTCGTGCACATTAATCAACAACATACGTATGATTGCCTATTTTATGAATTACTGATTGTCTTTTTCTGGTTTCATCCAATTGTCTACAAATACCGGACTTCAGCAAAAGAGCTTCATGAGTTTTTGGCTGACGAAGGCGCCATCAGTTCGGGTATTTCAGGTGTTGAATATCAACAGTTGCTTTTTGAACAAGCAACAGGTTTGAAAATTTTAACACTTGCAAACTCATTTAATTATTCATTAGTAAAAAGGAGAATTATTATGTTAACAAAAATCAAATCATCGAGAGTAGCAAAGATTCGTTTGCTTTATGTGTTACCTATTTTGGGTGCTCTAATTATTGCTTTTGCTTGCAATAATGAAAAAGATACTATTAGTGACGAAAATCTAAAAACAGTATCTGTTAATGACGCAATAACCCAAGCAGAAAAGGTTGAAAATGAGATTTATTTTCAAGTTGAAGTAATGCCGGAATATCCAGGTGGAGATGCAGAACTAAGGAATTTTATTTCATCAAATGTTACGTATCCCTTAGAAGCTAAAGCAAAAGGTATTGAAGGTAGAGTATTCACTCAATTTATTGTTAATAAAGAAGGCAAAGTTGAAGATGTTAAAGTAGTTAGAGGAGTTGATCCATTATTAGATGAAGAAGCCATTCGGGTGATTTCAGCAATGCCATATTGGACTCCTGGTGAAAACGAAGGTAAAAAAGTAAAAGTAAGTTTTACCGTACCCATTAATTTTCAATTAAATTAGATAGTTAACCCTGCGTAAAAACAGGGTTTTTTTAATATTATTAATATGAAATATTTTCTAGTATTATTATTGCTATGCAATACATTGTTGTCTTTTTCGCAAGAAACGACCTTAGATGAACTTTTTAATAATTCAAATTATTGTGAAGTAATTCGTGTTGCCGATGAACAGCTTAGCAAAAATTCTAATGATTATTCGGCATGGTATTATAAAGGTTTAGCTGAAAATGCCTTGTATAAGTTCAAAGAATCATCGGTGTCATTTGCAAATGCCTATAAATTAAGTCCAAACAATCAGCAGATATTATTTTTATTGGCAACAGCCTTAGAATCAGAGGGAAATATTTTAGAATCAATAAATACCTATAAAAAAATTGTTTCTTCTGATTCAACAAATATTCAAGCAAATTCACGTTTAGCAAGTTTGTATAAAAATCAAAAGGAATATATAAATGCGGTTAACATTTATAAGAAATTAATTAAACAGGATTCTACGAATGGATATTTTTATTCGCAATTAGCTTATTGCTGTGATAAGATGGGTTTTTTTCTACCTGTTATTTCGTATTACGAAAAAGCAGTTTCGTTAAATCCCAACGATTATCAAAGCCAACATGCTTTAATAAGTGAGCTTGTTAGTCAGAAATATTACGACATTGCAACTTATTATATCGATTCATTTTTAATACAATATCCAATAGATTTTTATTTGCTCAAACAAAAAGCATATGTATCGGCTTTATCGGGTAGGTATTTAGATGCTGTAAAAGAGTTTAAACATGTTATTAGCGTCGGTGATTCATCTCTTTTTTCGTATAAATATTATGGACAAAGCTTGTATAATAATGGTCAGTTTGATGAGTCGGTTATTTGGTTAGATAAGTATTTGAAAAAGAGACCTGATGATTTTCAAAATCAATTGATAATGGGTTTGGCTTGCCAGCATGATTATCAATATGAAAAGAGCTTAACACATCTAGATATTGCTATGTATTTAAAATATGATAAGAAAATGATTGCTCGAATATTTTCTGAAAAAGCTACCACACAAATTAAATATGGTGATTATCTAGGATATCGTGATTCAATTCCTGAACATTCAGAAAAATATTATACAGATGCAAGAGATAATTATTTAAAATCATTAGAAATATATGCAGATGGGTATAATATTTTAAAGGACTTAGGATTGTTGTATGAAACTAAAATGAAGGATATGAAAATTGCATTGTACTATTACGAAAAATACTATGATGCATTAAATCCAAATGATATAAATGAACATGAATTGGATTGGATTCAACAAAAAATTTCAGGCTTAAAAGAAACAGTATTTTTTATTGGTAATTAGTTGAAGTAAACTTGAGTTGAAAGGGCCTAAAGTATATTAGAGATTCTGTTTGGTAGCTTTGTATAAGTAGAATATTGCAATTTATAAAATTTGTTTTGCTTGCACTGTCTGTATTTTATTATAAAAACAATTCAACTTTTTATAAAGTAAGCTATTTTTATTGAAAATAAACATTAATCAGTAACTCGTAAGCTGCAACTTTTTATAACTTTTTTATCTTTTCAATCTCGTCTTTTAATTCAATGTACAATTTTTGCATATGATTTATCGAAACTAAATTAGCATCGGGCAAGCTAAAACTTATGTATCCTAAAGCTTTCCATACTTCAAGTACATCATTCATATTTAAATTGTAAGGTTCATATTCTGGATTGTCTGATTTAAGTAATAATTCTGTTTGGCTATGTTTAAAAAGTCGTTTATAAATAATTCCATCATATTTTGTAAGCACTACATAAGGTTTTCCCTCATCAATATCATTCCAGTTTAGTAAGTATTCACAAATTATATAGCTTCCTGATTTAATGGGTTCCATACTATCACCTTTAATTTGAAAAACCCGATACGATTTTGAGCGGCTAATTTCATTAAAAGGTAAATTAAACCCAGGCAGTTTTTCAATATAATCAACATCGGCATAACCAGCAGTATATCCAGCCGAGGCCTTTGCAGGAACTAAGGAAATTAATTCATTATTATCTTCGTCAATAGCGGCGGTTAAAACTCTTAAATTCTGCCCAGTATTTCTATTTTCATAGGGCGATTCATTGGAATAATTTGCCAGATCAGTATTAATTAAATCATCAATGCTTACTTTGAAAAAAGTAGATAAACCCTGAAGAACTGAAATTTTGGGTTGCGCTCGTTTTTCTTCATAAGAGCCAATCATTGCTCTGTTAACTCCAATTTTTTTTGCCAAATCTTCCTGAGTTAATCCATTTTTCTTTCTTAGAAACTTAATATTATTCTCAATCATAATTCTCTAATGTTGATATATTTAGCAATAATACAAAAATAATTTGCAAAAAAGAATTGCTTTGCAGTAAAATATTAATAATTTATGACTACTGTAGCTAAATATTCTTTCTTATTTGTTTTATTTTTTGCATTAAAGAACAGGAATAAGCTTGACAAAAGTCATTAACTATTCTATTGAATTAATGTGTGTATTTAATACTTTTATTGAGTTAATAGGAACTTTTTTTATTTATGAAGCAACTGTTTATAAGAACCTGAAAATATGATTGTCTGTTCATTTATTACTATTAAACATGTTTAAATAAAGGGTTATAAAACGATTATTTCTTATCTTGAAAATGGTAAACTAAAATTAGAATTATGTCAGAAACTAAAATAGAAGCTATTGAAAAGTACGGGTTGAGTTCAAAAAATAGACCCAAACAACTTTTTTCAAAAGTTGGAATTATTGGATGCGGATCGGTTGGACAACATATAGCTCTTTTAATTAGTAAAAAAGAGCTCGAAGTGGTGTTCATAGAATTAACTGAGGACAAAATTAAAAGTGCAATTGACGAAATTGTTAAAGAATTGGATGATATGATTGAGCACTGGGGAATGACACCTGGTGAAAAACGATCTATCCTAAGCAGAATTAATGGGAGTGTGGATTATGAAAATTTAAAAGATTGCGATATTGTTATTGAATCCATTAGAAGTAAAACCAGAGAACGAAGAATTGAGTGCAGAAAAGAGGTTTTTAAGAAGGTTGAAAAAGTGGTTTCAGAAAATTGCATAATTGCAACCAATTCAACAACCATTGTTATTACCGAATTAGCATCAGAATTAAAACATAGCGAACGGTGTGTGAGTTTGCATTTTTTAACAGACTCTCCTGGTGCCCGCATGATTGAAGTTGTTCGTGGACTTTATACATTGGATGATGTATATGAAAAAACCTTAACTTTTGTTAAAATGATAGGGCAGGAACCTATTAATTGCGAAGAATCGCCAGGCTTGATAAGTGTTCGGATTTTTGTTGCCCAATTAAACGAAGCTTGCGAAGTTTTAATGGAAGGTGTTGGAAGTCAAGAGAACATAGATAAAACAATGAGAATCGGCTTGGGTCAAACTTTAGGGCCTTTTGAAATGGCAGATAAAATTGGTTTGGATAAAGTAGAGCGTTGGATGGAAAATCTCTACAATGAATTTGGAGACAAACGCTATATAGCATCACCTTTAATTAAGAGATTGGTTCGTGCCAAACGATTTGGAAGAAGATCACTGAGTGGTTTTTATAAATATAACGAAGATGGAAAAAAAATTGACTAAACGAAAGTAAGCATATAATGAAAATATTAGTATTAAATTGTGGAAGTTCATCAATAAAGTTTCAGTTATGGGACATGTTGAAAAAAGAGAGTCTTGCTGTTGGAATTGCTGAAAAGGTTGGTTTAAAAGGGTCTTTTGTAAAACTTGAAAATAGTAAGGGGCAAAAAGTTAAATTCGAAGGTGAAATACTCGATCATCAAATAGGAATAGAATATATACTTGGAATTTTAACCAGTAAAGACTATGGTTTGCTAAAGTCTTTAGCAGAAATAGAGGCTGTTGGACATCGGGTAGCACATGGTGGCGAAAGTTTTGATAAAAGCGCTTTTGTTGACGATTTTGTTCTTGAGCAAATTGAAAAATGTATTGAATTAGCACCCTTGCATAATCCTGCTAACTTGAGAGGAATTATAGCAATGAAGAATTTAATTCCTGATATTAAACAGGTGGCTGTGTTTGATACCGCTTTTCACCAAACAATGCCCGAATATTCTTATATGTATGCCATTCCATATTCTTTGTATAACAAATATAAAATACGTAGATATGGATTTCATGGTACCAGTCATTCATACATTGCCAAAAGAGCCTGTGATATTTTAAAAGTAGATTATAACAAACAAAAAATTGTGACAGCTCATTTAGGTAATGGTGCTTCTATGTGCGCTATTAGGGACGGGAAATCGTTGGATACCTCGATGGGTTTCACTCCAGTTGAAGGCTTAATTATGGGAACGCGCACTGGCGATTTAGATATAGGTGTGGTGAATTATATTATGGATAAGGAAGAATTACCACTTAGCTCAATAAATACTGTTTTTAATAAACAAAGTGGAATGTTAGGAATTACAGGTGTTTCATCAGATATGCGTGAAATTCAGAATGCAGCGAAAAATGAAGGAAATAAAAGAGCTCAATTGGGCTTAGATATGTATAGCTACAGAATAAAAAAATATATTGGAGCTTATGCTGCAGCACTAGGAGGAATCGATATATTAATATTTGCTGGAGGTATTGGCGAGAATAGTCCTGTAATTCGTAAGGCAGTATGTAAAGATTTTGAATATTTAGGTTTAAAAATTGATGATTCAAAGAATGATAATTTACGAGGTGAGGAAATGGTAATTTCTGCTGACGATAGCAAAATAAAAGTTTTAGTTGTTCCTACAAACGAAGAACTAGTAATTGCTGAGGATACTCATTCAATTGTTTCGAAGTTAAATTAGAATAAATATATAGAAGGTCAGTAGATAAGTTCATATGTACAGACGCAGCAATTATACGGGCTTATTATATGTGCAAATGCTGTCA
>JAEINW010000284.1 GCA_016342715.1 Salinivirgaceae bacterium
AGTTTTAACAAATTTAACATTTGAGATAATAGTTAATAACTAAGAAAAAGAGTCAACCAAAATCAGGACGATACAATTATTGCTTTTGGCGCATGCTACCTTTTATTTTAAATTTAACATTTCTGCTTGCGCCTATTTCTAGTATAAAAAGCATTCGAATTTATATTTTCAACATTTTTCACTCTAGCCTAAAGGCCAGTAGGCAGGGGCTACAGTTCTTGAAGTTTCTGCTAACATATTTAGTACTAATTCCAAATTAGTCATATTGTCTCGAAGATTTTCTTTCTTCAAGTCCTTAAAATCCTTGTACTCCTTAGTTGTAAAGCCTGCCCATGCCTTGGTAATTTCATCTGTCAGAATAGCATACTCTAGTCCTTTTTTAACTCCACGTACTTCCCATTCATCAGTTAAATCTTTACGAACGAACTTCAATACTTTTTAATCGCTGATTTACCCAGTTTTTAGAATACCCTTTCTTTAAATATGTTTCCATGGCTCTATCGAATGCCTTTTCTGGGTCTTCTGTTTCCTCAATCCGTTCATATCCAACTTTTGCTAGCCATTGCTTAAAAGGTTCAGCTTTGGGCGAAGGTATTGATTGTATTATTCTTAATAAGCCTTCAGTATCAGCACAATCTGTAACGTATTTTTTACCGTCAGAAGAAATTAGTTTCAGTTGTACGACAATTTCGTACAACTGAGAAAAGCCCTCTTTTGTGAGCTTCCTTTTCAAATCGCTCCAATATCGACGAGAGTTACTGCTACCAGTAAGACTTTTAATAATATCCACTATTGAAAAGAACCATTTTTCTTGCTTGCTATCCCACTGAACCCTTATTTGTTGGTCTTGAAATAATTTAATCGCCGTTTCTTTTGTCATAATACTAAATTTTCTCAAGTCCAAATATAAAAAATCATTTTGTATTAATAGTTAGATGTGATTGCGCCATAATTAAAGCCAACTACTACATGATAAAAGAAGTTTACCTTTGTTTATCCTCCTATTTTGGGTATGATAAACTCAGCTTTGCTGTTTTACCTTTCTAGCAATTTTCATTCTTTTGCTTACAAATGATGCTTGGTTTTAAAAAGCGTAATAAAACTATATAATTAGTTCCGTTATTCCAAGATGTTGTTATAAGTGGTCGGTATTTTGGAATTTGCTTGGGGTTTTTTGGGATATTTGAAACAATTAACAACTAAGCGCAGCGTTCTTATGAACGAAGTGAATAATGAGTAATTTAAAGCAATAAAACGCAACTCACTTTTTAATTGTATGAATTACGTCGCATGTTGATATATACTACTAATTTAACATGTTTGCTTGCGAAGGTTCGTATTGTTGTACTGATTCTTAGGGCGCTGCCCTAAGTTCAATTAAAAACCTATAAAAAAAAGATTATTTATTAATATTTTGAATTAATTCCTATATACACAAACTAATTGAGATACTTATTTACTAAATCCAAGAATATCTCAATAGAAATAGGTTTTACAATAAAACCATCGCATCCTGCTTTCATGGCTTTATCTTGAACTTCAGGTATAGCAAATGCCGTTTGAATTATTATGGGAACATTCTTTTTCTTTTTTATTAAGATACTAGCCTCAATACCATCCATTTCTGGCATTTTAATATCCATCAGAATTAAGTCGTAATTATTATTTATTGCCATTTCAACAGCTTGTAAGCCGTTCTGTGCCCATTCTGTTGTAACTTTAGTGTGTTTTAATAAGCGTTTAGTTAAAGCATAATTTGATTCTTCATCGTCTGCTATAAGAATAGTGCATTTACTTAAATCAGTTTTTGGGCTAATTCGTAGTTTTTTTGTTTCTATTGGTTTATTCTTTGCTTTAGTTAAAGGAATTTGGAAATAAAACTTAGATCCTTCATTTATTTTTGATTCTACTTTTAACTCTCCTCCTAGAAGAGTAACTAAGTTTTTAGAGATAGAAAGTACTAAACCTGTTCCTTCTTGCTTTGACACATATTGAGGTGAAAATTGCGCAAAACGTTCAAATATTTGTGTTAAATTCTTTTCACTTATACCATATCCTGTATCTTCAACAAAAAACAAGAGCATATCTTCAAATATTTCGCATCCAAATGTTATTTGACCTTTAGCTGTATATTTTACAGCATTGGATATTAAATTATTAAGCACCTGTTTTAACCTTTGCTGATCACTATTAATAAAAAAATCTTTTTCTAACACATTAGGTATTTGCAAATTAAACTTCAAATGTGATTTCGATTTTTGAATTAAAATATTTCTATAATAGTTATCAAGTTCACTGATTAGTAAATGCAAATTAAAGTCGGTATTTTTTATTAATAATTGATTTGACTGCAGCTTGGAAATATCAATAATATCGTCAATTATTTTAGCCAAACCTTCTCCATTGATTCTAATGTATTCCGAAAATTTCTTCTTTTCTGCATCACTCAAATTATTTTTTAATAATAATTGAGAAAAACCAAGAACTGCATTTAATGGAGTTCTTATTTCATGACTCATATTTGTAAGAAAACCTGTTTTTAAGCTATCACTTTCTTCAGCTCTTTCTTTGGCTTTTATAAGTTCTGCTTCTACCTCTTTTAATTTAGTTATATCCTGAATGGTACTGCGCAAAAAATAGCCTTTATCACTCTTCTTTAAAGAATCTGGGCTGCATATAGCACGAATCCATTTTTCCTTTTTACTTGGTGAAGTATACTTCAAAACAATATCGTATTTTTCTCCTTTTGTAATAGCTAACCCAATAGCATTACTAAAAACTTCATATTGCTCTGGGCTATACATTTTTTTATATTCATCAATGTGAGGCGGACCTAGTTTCCTATCTCGCTCGTATATATTGTATATTTCGTCTGACCATTGGAGAATACCAATCTCTGGATTAAGATGCCAATTTCCAATTTCAGCAATTTTATGGGCAAGTTCTAAGTCAATCAAGCTTTCCGCTAATTTTCTTTCACTTTCTTCGGCTTTTTCTTTAGCTTTTATTAATTCGCTTTTCGCTCTTTTACTTTCATCAATATTTACATTAGTACCAAGGTATCCCAAAAGTTCATTTTTTTCATTAAGTAGTTTTTTTGCAGTTCCTTCCACCCATGTTATTATACCATCCTTATTTTTAAATCTATATTCATATGACCATTTCCCATTAGATTTTACTGATTTATACCAACCTTTTCTTATTTGCTCATGATCGTCTGGATGTATTGCATTTGCCCAACCCTTACCCAAGGCCTCATCTAATTTCATACCAGCTATTTCTAGCCATTTATCATTGGCATAAACACAATCTCCTTCTATATTTGTTATATAAATACTTATAGGCGATTGTTCTGTAAAAGCCCTAAATCTTACTTCACTTTCTTCGGCTTTTTCTTTGGCATTTATTAATTCTTCTTCACTTTGTTTTCTATCAGTTATATCACGAATAATACCAATAAGAAATTTTTGTCCATGAGCATCAATATACCGCGATTTTCTGGTAGAAATAGTCCTTTTTTCACCGCCTCTAACAGTAAGAGATTCTTCTATAATATGTTCTTTACCAGTTAAAAGTACTAAGTTGTCTATTTTAAGAAATTGTTCTCTTTCTTCTTCAGTTACATCTTCGGCTAATGTTTTACCAATTACTTGTTCTTTTGATAATAGGAAGATTGTACAAAAGGCATCGTTTACAAGCAGTAATTGGCTTTTATCATTTTTAACAAAAACCGGATCTCCAATATTATTAATTATGTTTTCCAAATATTGTTCACTGGCTACAGCATTTTCTTTAGCTTCTAACAAATCCTTTTCATACCGAATTCTTTCTGAAATATTTCTTCCAATTCCTAATACTCCAACTACATTGCCGTCAATATCGTGTAAAGGTGTTTTTATTGTTTCCAGGTATTCTTTATGCCCATCAGAGGCAAATGCTATTTGTTCTTCATTTGTCGTTGATTTTCCTGCATTCATTGCAGCTTTATCATGTAATTTAAAAAAATCAGCCAAATCTTTTGATACAAAATCATAATCTGTTTTTCCGACGATATCCTTCCTCTCGCTTCCAAAAAACGATTCAAACCGGTTATTACATTCCAAATATATTCCATTTATATCTTTTAGCCATACCAAATCAGGAATTGTATTAATTAATGTATGTAACCTGTTTATACTTTCTTCAACTCTTTCATTTGCACTATATAATTCCTGATTTGTTTGTATTAATTCTTCGTTTTGTGTTATGTATTCTTCGTTTAAAGCCGCATATTCATCATTTTGCTTTTTAAGTTTCTTTTCATTTCTTCTCCTATTTCTGTTACTTGTTAGGAGTACAATAATTAATAGTACACTGATAATCAAAAGTATGAATCCAAATATCACTTCTTTCTTATACAATTCAACTATGGAATATTTACGATTATAAAATACACTTTCACTAGGTAATTTCCCCATATCAATATTCCACTTTTTAAGCTCATTCCAATCGTAGGTGAATGAATAATTTGATGCTGCTGGCGGAATACTATCTATTATTGTGCCTTCCAAATTTTGCTCAATAAATTCGGCTGTTTTTATAGCTATTGATTTTAATGAAACGACCATGCCTCCCAAAATTCCGGTATTTTCGGTAAGTAAATCTAAATAACAGAACACAGGACGATTACAATGCTCTGCCAAATCGAAACTAAAATCTTTTGCCATATAGGCTTTCCCGTTTAAATCCTGGGTATACGACAAATAATAGACGAATGAATTATTAGGAAGATATTTCACATAGTTTAGAATGCTATCCCTATCGAGATTTGTTAAATATTTAAACAAAATTTGCTTGTTAAACTTTCCTGCAGTACTTGTAAATTTCGCCAAGGTCGATTTATCGATTTTACTGTTTCCGGCAACAATATATGCTTCTTTTGTTTCAGGAAATACTTTTAAGGCGTGACTAAATTGAGCTTCAAAATTGGCTGCATAAGTTATAATTGTAGATTTTGGATAACCCTCGAAGCCTTGTTTTGATGGTAGAATAAGGATTTTAGGAATATTAGAAAACAAATTTCTGTCATAAATAAATTTTACAGCGGTAGGTTGTGTAATAACTAAAATATCAGGAAAATCATTCTTATATTTAATTTGTAGCATTTTTTTAACTATATCTTTGTATTCTTCATCATTATGCTCTAACAAATCAAGATTCTCAATGAATATATCAACATCCAAATTTTTATTGTTTTTAGCTGCATCTCTAAAGCACATGTTATACATAAGATTCCATGGTCGCTTTTCTTTCAACGAATGCAATATCAAAACTTTACTTGTTTCAGTATTAACGCTCTGAGAATATCCGAACTTGCTAAAGAAAAATATTATTGTAAATATTATTGTAATATAATACAAATGGATTTTCATATTGAAATTCTAAATTTTAATACTACTGTGAATATACAGCTGTTTGGCAACATTTGAATTATAATAGCCTGTTTTTTTTCTGATTGACTGTAAATTCTATTTTTCTTCTTCTATATCATCTATAGGTAGATAGACACGTATATCCTTCTATTTAAATTATATACGAGTTAGGAATTATCGCAGTCAATTAAAGGAATGATTATTTGCTTTAAATGGCTGAAAGCCATAAGTAATATAACTTAGGGCAAGACCCTAAGTTGTTTGTTGTTAATAACAAGCGATGCAAGCATAAAATTTATTTTTATGAAATTATCTACATGCATCGCAATAATTTAATATTTAGATGATATTATTTAAACCCCCAACTTTTTAATATGAACATAACTAACTAAGCGTAGCGTTGATGAACGAAGTGAATAATAAGTAATGGAAAATAATAAACGGAGACCGGAGATTTGATTCTTTGCGATGTTTGCGTTTTTGTCTTTGCGAGCTTTGCGTGGAATTTTATTGTTGAAAAGTGAACATAAATACAGAGAACTAAAAACGGAGAACGGAGTAAGAAAACCAGAATACGGAAACTGGAGACTGAGGACTGGTTGCTG
>JAEINW010000285.1 GCA_016342715.1 Salinivirgaceae bacterium
ACTATCTTTTTATTTTAAATAAAATGGTATACTTTTGGATTGAAATACTGGTACACTTTTAAGTTGAAAAAAACACAATTATACCTTTATAAAATTCATAAGACTCTTCAGTTAAGGATTCCATAAATACTTCAACTTCGGCACCTAAAGGAATTTCTCCATAAAAATCACGCCCAGAGGCAGATTGTCCATCATCAATTTCTAATCCACTAACCTGTTCGGTCAAATATTTATCGCTGATGATTGAATACTCCCAATTCCGATCAGAGCCCGTCCAACCATTTACTCTGTAGTGTAATAAATAATAATCGTTCGTATTTTGTGGTTCAGTAAAATGAAGAAGCGGTATTGTAACTGTCTCCTCTTTTGCTTCTAAGTATTTATCTTTAAATGTAACTTGCTCAATTTCGGGCACTGCTTTTAAAATAGACACCGATTGATACAATTTTCCTGACCATTCAATCTTCAATGTATATGTTCTACCTACAACCCCTCTTATATTTTCAATCTTGTAATATCCTTCTATTTGCCTATAATCGTCTTCTCTTATTCCAATATACGAAAGCACTTCGGTATTTCCAACATCGTCGGAGATAGTTATTATAGCATCCTTAATTGCTTCAAATTGACTGGCTGAATTAGAAGAACCTGAAAAATCAGCATTTACTAGAGTGTTTTTTGACTTAGTAAGGCGAATATAATGATCTACACCTTGATCTGTTAATACGCCATCGACAACAAGAACTTGAGCATTAGAATCGAAATCGAATTCAAACTTTTCAGTGCAAGAGACTGTTAGAAAAGCTAAACTTATTATTAAATAAACTATTTTTTTCATCTGTGAGAAATTTAAAAATTCATTTTATATGAGATAGATGGTACTATTCCAAACATATAAATCATATACGCTTCGGAACTAGACACATCGTAATCATTTGCTTTAGCATAAATGCTAAAAGCATTATGTCTGTTATATATATTATATATTGAGAAAATCCACTCACCATCCCAAGGAAGCGTTTTCTTTGATTTTAGCGTCATAGATAAGTCTAAACGATGATAATTGGGTAATCGATAAGCATTCCTATCGGTATATTGATTAACCGTAATTCCCTGGAAACTATAGCTACCAGACGGTGCTGTGACCGCTCCACCAGTGGAATATGTAAAGTTTGTGGAAATTGACAAACGTTCATTTAATGCATATGATAACATAATTGATAAATCGTTTCTTTTATCGTAACGTGTTGGATAAGAATTTCCATTGTTAATACCTTCGATTTGTCGTTCTGTTTTTGCCCATGTATAAGAAAACCAGCCTTTCAATTTTCCAGTTTTTTTGCGAAATAAAAACTCTGCTCCATACGCCCATCCATCACCAATTTTAATTTCCTGCTCTATATAAGGATTTAGAAATAAATCTGAATTATCAACAAAATCAATTTGATTTTGCATGTCTTTGTAGTATAATTCAACCGAAGATTCATACATATTCTCTTTAAAATTCCTAAAGTATCCCAAGGCAAAATGATCTGCAATTTGAGGTTTAATATGTTCGCCAGCCATATACCACACATCTGTTGGCAAACCAATACTCGATGTTGAAAGTAAATGCATATACTGTCGAGTTCGTGAATAAGAACCTTTAATAGAGTTTTTTGTATTAATACTGTATCGGAAATTTAATCTGGGTTCTAGCCCAGCATATGTTTTTCGAATATCTCCAGATTTATATTTTTTTGATCCAACAATAGTTTCATTATTTTCTGTTGCATATTGATATACTTCACCCTCTCCAAATCTAATAAGAGAAGAAAGGCGAATTCCATATTCTATGCTAAATTTATTGGTAAGTTCGCTTGCATTACTGAAATACATAGCACTTTCAATGCCTCTATTTTTTTCAAGCTGAACAGCTTCTGTAATTGATGTTTCGGAACGGGGGGCTATCTCTCCAGGATTCACGTAATGGTAATTTGCAGCAAATCCAAATTTGATATGATTTTGAGGATTAAGATAAAAGTCAAAATCGTTTTTTAAATCTATTTCTTGTAGATCCGAACTCCACTCAAAATTACGAATATCATCTTTAATATAATATGAGTAGTCGAAAGTTGAAAAGGCAATTGTTGTATTTGAAAACAAACGTTGATTTACAATATGATTCCACCGTAAAGTTGTAGTCGTATTTCCCCAATCCATACTACTTTTTTCATCAATTAATTTAAAGTAGAAGTTATCTCTTCCTGTATATGCCGAGAGATAAAGACGATTTTTATCGTTAAAAATATAATTTAACTTTAGATTCAAATCATAGAAATTTACTTTGTTTCCTTCTTGATAATTCTCCAGTTCGCTTTGAAAGACACCAATTCCATTTGCTAATTTCGAGAAGTTATCCGCAGTAAATCCTGCATACGAGTATCTTCCTGATATTATGAATGAAGACTTTCCTTTTTGGATAGGTCCTTCAAAAGATAATTTTGAAGCAATAGTTCCAACATTAGCAATTCCTTCATATTCGTTTAAATTTCCATCTTTCATACGTATATCTACAACAGACGATAGTCTGTCTCCATACTGTGCAGGCATACCCCCTTTATAGATTTCGACATTTTTAATTGCATCGGCATTAAAAACCGAGAAGAAACCTAAAGCATGAGAAGGGTTATAGATCGGCGCATCATCGAGTAAAATTAAATTTTGATCATAAGAACCTCCTCTTACATTCAGATTTGCAGTAGCATCACCACTACTTTGTACTCCGGGTAGCATCTGCAATGATTTCATTACATCCGTCTCACCCATAAAAGCAGGCATTGCATTTATAGTTTTAATCTCCATCTTTTCTCTACTCATTTTTACTGCTGAAACATTAGCATCTACTTTACGAGCACTTACAATTGCGTCTTTCAAAAGAGTAGTTTCAGGGCTTAACGCAATATCAAGTTTTGTATCTTTATTTAATTTTATATTTTTTTGCATTATTTCATAACCAATATAAGATGTTTCCAGCATATACTCTCCTTCATCTAATCGAATTGAATAAAAACCAAACTGGTTACTTGCTGTTCCCTTTCCTTGCTTTGGGCTATAAATCGTAGCTCCAATTAACGATTCTCCAGAGCCTTTTTCAATAATTAATCCACTAATGGTGTATTGCTTAATAACTTTATTTTCAGAAAGGACCACATTTTTCCCTTTAATGGAATATATAATGTTTCTATCTTTTAATAAAATTTCTAGTGCATCATGTAAAGTCAAGTTGCTTATGCTTAAACTTACACTTTGCTGTTTCTCAATTAAATCTGATGAATATGTAAAGCTACAATCATAAGCGAGCTCTATTGCCTGTATAACCTTTTTAAAGCTTTGATTATCAAATTTTAAATTTATTGCATTTTGTTCTTTCTCTTGTCCGATAAGAAACATTCTTGCTCCAGTTAGTAATACTAATCCGATTACTAATACCCATCTTTTATTCATTCGTTTGTTGTTCTTTATTAATTAATATGAATTGTGTTATTCTTAATTTGATATGTAAATCCTAAACTTTCCGATAATAATTCCATTATTTCATTCATTTGCAAACTCTGAAATTTCGTAGTAATTTGTTGCTTTTTCATATTTTCATTTGCAAAATGATATTTAAAAGCATAAACTTTTTGTAAACTTATCATTACTTGTTCTAAGGATTTATCACTGAATATAAACTTTTGTGTTTTCCATGCTAATATATTCTCATCTATATTATTTATGCTGGAAATATTCCGTTGATCTTTCAAATATTCTGCTGCCATATTGTGCTTAAGAATAACTGTGTTTTGATTTTTATCAGAAAATTTCACCTTACCTGTGAGTACTTGAATGGATTCACTCTTTTCATCAGGATACGCTCGAATATTAAATGATGTACCTAAAACTTTAGTTAAGGTTTTTTTTGTTTCAACAATAAAAGGTTTATCGGGATTAGGTTTCACTTGAAAATAAGCTTCACCTTGTAATCTCACTAATCGTTGGTCTTTATTAAAATGTTTAGGATATTGTAGATGTGAGTTTTTATTTAACCAAACTTCTGTACTATCGCTTAAGACAATTCTTTTTTGAAAATTATCACTGTATACTTTTTCCCATCCAATTTTTAATAAAACATCTCTTGATTGAAATATTCCTAATCCAAAGAACCCAATCAATAATATAGCCGCAATACTACTTGCATATAATATTAATGAACGCTTCTTATTCTTTTTAAAACTTAATTTTTGTTGAAGTTTTTTCCAATCATTTATAGTATCAATATTTAAGTTTGTTGACCTATATAAACGATCAGTTTTTATTATTTGCTTAAAAAGCTGCCTATCTTCTTCCGACTGCCTAAGTAATAAATTTAGTTGCTCAATTTCTTTTGTTGAACACTCCTTATTAAGGTATTTTACTATTAGCCCTTGTATATTTTCCATGTCCTTTTATTAAGTTTCACAAGAAAGACACAAGAAGAACCATTCACCCCCAAAGAAAATATTATCTTTTTCAGAAAATTTGTTATTTATCTATCAAAAAGGAATTTATTATATATAAATATATAGCTTATATACCAAAAAGCTATTGTTAGAAATACCAAACGAATAAAAATAAAATTGGAGATAACTTATCTCTTAGTTTCTTTAAAGCAATTCCCATTTGATTTTCAACTGTTTTTCGAGTAATATCCAATTCATTAGCAATTTGAGTGTAAGTCAATTCGTTTTTTCTACTTAACAGAAAAATTTCTTTACACTTTGGAGGAAGACTCTCAATTGCTTCATCTATTTTTTGCTCAATAAGTTTTTTGTCCATATTTTCAAAATCCGACACTTCTTGTAGCATATCATCTTCCAATTCAGAATAAACATCATCTAAACGTTCAATTTTCTTGTGATCTCGAATATGATTTAAACATGCATTACGTGTAGCACGAAACAAATAGGATTTTAATGAAGTTTTAATATTTAAAGTAAGTCGATTTTCCCAGAGTTTAATAAATAATATTTGAATTAATTCTTTTGATGTAGACTCATCATTTACATAAAGAAAAGCATATTTACACAAATCTTCGTACAGTTCGTTAAACACAAACTGATATACTTTTTCATCTCCTTTTTTTATGGCTTCAAAACTAATATTATCCATGAGCGAAAGTTATGTAAATTACTATTTTTAAGCAAAGTTTTTTTTTGGACAATCAAATTTGACACAGTTCATTGAACACTACCACAGACCCTAATTTCATGTTGATAATAATTCAGCACACACCGACAACAATTCATAACAGACGGAAGCTTATTCAGCACAGGTAGATGGCAATTCAGCGAAGTTAGATAAGAGTTCAGCACAAGCGGAAATAAATTCAGCTAAAGTAAAAGCTATTTCAGTGAAAGGGGAAACTAATTCAGTACAGGTAAATGGAAGCTCAGCTAAGGTAAACAAGAGTTCAGTGCAGGCGGAAATGAATTAAGCTAAGGTAGATGACAATTCAGCACAGGTAGATGACAGTATAAAACCCTTTATCCACCACTATTACAAGCACTTTTGCAATTCTTCAAGAACTTACACACAATCCAATTGCAAAAAAACTTGTAATGCTAACCCAATTTTGCCTTACAGGCAATAATAATTCCAACCCTAAACTAAAATATTGGTATTTCATGGATAATAAGTAACAAACTGATAAGTCAGTAAATCTTAAATTCCCAACGCCTAACACCAGCTCAAACCCAATACGGGCAAAGGTTTAAACCGAAACAGTATTCGTATTTATTAACCCCGCTGAAATAAATTTCAGCTAGAAATAAAAATTGTTAAATTGCAGCTTAAAATTTATTCAGCTATGTGCCAAAACCAAAACGAAAAAGTAATCAATTCCGTACTGGGTCTAGCTGAATCGTTATGTGGCAATTAAAAAACTAAAAATCCTTTCACTTTACCTGAAGATTTCACAAGTTGCTTGATGGTTTTGC
>JAEINW010000286.1 GCA_016342715.1 Salinivirgaceae bacterium
AGGTACCAGAGATAGAGATTTTTTCTTCTTTAGACTTGATAAATATTTCACCTAGCACATCAAAATATTATTTAGCCAAATACATTTAGTAACTTTTCAATTACAAAGATAAAAATTCTGATCTAATATTAACCTTTATTTTTGTTTTTTTTTCAAAAAAGCAAATCTTTAGTGTTTTCCCAATCAATTTTCAAGCTTGCTTTTTGAATATCAGTAAATTTGAAATTATTTAGAACGGTTTCAAATTTACAGGCACTATGTTTAAGCCCCATTTGGTTTTTTAAATTTTGTAGTAAACTAACCTTAAAACTTATTGGTGTTTTAGAATCAAAATCTCTGGGGTGAAAATAAAGTAAAGTATAGTCTTTTTTTTCAAGAGATTTAATAATTTTCTTAAGAGGCAATATTCTAAAATAACCACTTCCTGAATTAAAGTTCATGCCAAGATATTTGAAAGTTGATACGGGTAGCTCTTTTATAAAATTGCCATCTTGAGTTTTTATTTTGTATGGATGAATATTCTTGTTTCTTCTATTTATCACAGTTAGAGAGGAATCATATTTTATTCCTAAGTCGCTTAAAACATCAAACACCCATTTATTTGTACTATCAATTGAAAAAGCAGGCATTCGGTAGCTATTAATTTTTTTCCCGCTAATATCTTCAATAGTTTTTATGCTTTTTTCGGTATCTGCAAAAAAGGCTTTTTTATTTAATAATCTGGTTGTTTGATGTAAATAAGAATGGCTGCCTATTTCAAAATCCAACTGAGTCAACATTTTAATAATTGCCGGATATTTTTCAGCAATCCATCCGACAATAAAAAAGCTTGCCTTTTGATTATATTTCTCAAGTAATGAAGTAATAATCTCCAGATTTTTCATCAAGCGTGATTCATTATCATACCAATTCTTAGGGTTTGAGAAATATCTGTTATTTATCAGATGATACCAGTCTTCAACATCAATTGTTAGTATATACATTCAAAAAAAAATTAAAGGGCAAAAGTAAAAAGAAATATAACAAATCATTCATTTTTTAATTTAAAGAATATAGTTTTAACTGTCAATGAAAATATGTTAAACTTGTGTCAACTGTGTTTCTTTATTTTTTACTTTTGAATTTTTTTAAAATTACATGGTGGCGTTAAAAATTAGTCAAGTTAAAGAATATATAAATAAACACAATCTTAATTTCTTAATAGATATAATATTGTTTGGTTTCATTACAATTGCCCTGCATTGGTTATGGTGGCATGTGTGGTGGAAATATGAAATTTTTGAATTTTTACATTCATGGGCAAGTATGCTTGCACATTGGGTTTACCTTGGTTCAACATGGGTTTTGGATAATATTTTTTCAGTACAACATATTGCACAAAATGATACATTGTTTCTTAGTACAGGCTACGTTGCCGTAATAGAAAGTTGTTCGGGTTTAAAGCAGTTTTATCAATTATTCTTCTTATTGTTAATCTTCCCGGGTCCATGGAAACATAAAATTTGGTATATTCCATCCGGAGTTTTTTTAATATTTTTAGTTAATATTTTTAGAATTGTGATGCTTTCTTTTATTCTTTTGTGGAAACCTGACATCTGGGATTTCGCTCATATGTGGATACTTCGGCCATTCTATTATGTGGTTATTTTTATTTTATGGGTTGTTTGGGCAGAGAGGTTTAAAAGTTGACCATGCCTGAATAGCGTTGACCGTTTTTTTACTTTGAAATTTAGCCCTTAGCCTTGCACTAATAAATCCTTTTTGCAAAATATGGACCGATAAAATTTGCAATCGGCAAAGGAATTAGTTTCCATATTTCTTTCATCCAATTTTGTTTTCTAACATTAAATTTTTTCTGATTAGAATAATTCCAATACAGTTGTTTATCAATCGTTCCCCATTGCTTTTTATATTTATGAACTCCGCTTTTTTTTGTGCTTCTACCAAATGAAAAAATATTTCCATTATTATCACATGCATATTTAATCATTGACCAGTTTAGCAAATAAGAAGTATATAAATGATTGTGCTTTTTTATTGATGCAAACCACGTATTTTCGAAAAATCCAAAATATGAAAGTAAAAATGAGGAACCTATAGGTTTTTTATTTAAATATACAACCCAGATTAATGAATCTCCGTATTTATAATCTGTTAATAAATTTCTAAAAAAAGCAATTGGTAAAACCGGAGAACCAAGTCTATGAGAGTTTTCGCAGAGCACTTTATAAAAATCATCCAATAATTCTAATTGACCTTTTTTTATTATAAGTCCGTTTTTAACGGATTTTCTAATTTTTCTTCTTAAATTAGAACTAAATTTGGAAAAAACAGTTTTATGTTTATTAATATTAATATAGCTTATTACTTTATCTGTATAAACGTTTTCACTTAATTTATAAAAACTTCTGAATTCATATTTTTTTACAGAATAGTCATTAAATATTGGCTTTATTTGTTCTACAAGCTCTTTACAATATTTTTCATGATTATTGTCACAAATTAAACATCCATAAGAAAAATGCGGTAATGAAACGAGGGAATTTTTTAACAATACAAAAGGGAAAAACGTAATCGTCCCACCCTCACTTTCAAGAAGTAAGTATTTATGTTTCCAATTAAAAGTTTTTTTAAAAATATTTCCCAGTGAAGGATTTAGGGAAAGAGGGGTAAAAGTACAATGCGTTTTAACGTAATTATTCCAGCTATCTTCGGAATCGCATTGAATTATTTGCGGGGTCTTTTTGAGCACAAATGAATTAGGGTTACAGATAATCAAAGCTTTACTTTATAAATTAAAATAGTGAAATTATATAAATAAAGCCACTTTTTTTATC
This sequence comes from Salinivirgaceae bacterium, assembly GCA_016342715.1. GTDB lineage: Bacteria > Bacteroidota > Bacteroidia > Bacteroidales > SZUA-534 > JAEINW01. The sequence goes on from JAEINW010000286.1 coordinate 2,838, forward strand.
TGTAAAATTATAAAAAATAGTACAAACCCTAATTTTTATTGCAATTATATTGCCATGATTTTTCTATCCACCTATATATCAATACACCAAGACTTGCTCCTAAAAAATTTGCGAGTATATCGAACCAAGAGAAATATCTTCCTTGATTCATACATAATTGCATTAACTCCATAATCACACCCCAAACAGGAACAGAAAATAATAGGAAAATACGTAAAGCTTTTGATAGTTTTATGTTAAAAAAAGCCCACATAACCAGCCACCCCAAACCTAAATACATTAATAAGTGAATTATTTTATCAGCTTCGGGGAAAAGAGTAATTTCAGGAAATTGTGATGGAGGTGATAACGAAAGGAAAATAATAACAAAAAGATAAAATAAGCATAATAAGCGACGTAATAGAGGAGAAAATGAGAAAAGAAAATTGATCATATTCAAGTATTAACTGGGGATTTTTTTAAGATATACTAAAAATTATAGTAAAGATTATTAAGAGATGTTCGTAATGCAAAATAAATATATGATGTTTTTTCTTTTCTTAGATCATTTTTTAGATATCGATATGTGAATCCTATGTTAAAATTTAAATTATAAGTGGGGTTAATCAGATAAGAAGCATTCAAATTATTATAAAACACAGTAGTTTTTATCCCTTGTCCGACATGGTTACCATAATCAGAATAACGAGTTTCATAAGATTTAAAAATGTCTTTGCCATAATTTTTCCCAGTCGGGTCTTCACCGTATAATGCATATTGCAAATGAAGCTTAAAAAAAATTCGATTATAGTTATATTGAAAAATATTTACCCATTCCCAAAAATTTGCTCCCAAAGGGTGAGCCAAAGGTTGATTGTAATGGCCATAGTTTTTTAAAGGATCGCGTTGAGAATAAGTATATGGCCTTACCCAATTATATTCGGTTTGAAAATACAGGTTTTTTACACAAAAAGGGTCGTAGGTTTTAAAACCAAGCTGAAAGCCTTGTTTGTTACCCCACCATTTTTTACCTCCCGTAACTTCTGATAACTTGAATTCATCAAGTATAATTTGTCCATAGATAACATTGTGTTTGCCTACAATAACACTAAGGTTTAATCCCATTAATGCATTATCAGGCGAACCGATACTAAATTCAACCGGCCTCATAAAAATAATAGGATTTAAATATTGTAAATCAAAACCTCGATACATTCCGGTACTATCGGTAGCTTGCCAAATTACGGCATCAAAAAAGCTAAGATTCACTCTTTTGGATATTGTCCAACTTAAGTAATGTATAGCACTATATTTTCTGGGATGACCGATTTCGGGGCGATTCTCCATAATATCAATATATTGGTTATATAAAACCATATATTTGATATGCCAGAAATTAACAGTAGCTTTAAAAAACAGATTGTTAAAAGCATTATCAGATAAAAGGAGAGACCTGTAACCATCGCCAAGGAAATTTTTTCCATTCCCAAACTGAAAGAAAAAATATTTTCCCGCATTCAATGCCAGATATCCGGTTGCAGCAGCATAATCAAAACCATTGTCAACAAATCCTTTGACTTTTCCCTGACCGGGGACAACCCTCCATTTACGTATGTATTTATCTAAATAATTAACAAAAACCGCTTGATTTTCATAAAAGTTAGTATAAAACAATAAATTCTTCCCGATTCGTCCCTTTATCTCTAAACCTCTTGTATTAATCCATGCGTTTTTGTCATCATTAAAATCATATCCAATGCCGAAATCCATTAATGGATTTATAATTATATCAAAATCCTTTCGGTGTAAGTTTACTACATCATCATTAAATAGTTTATTCCATGTTTTTTGTTTCCATTTTTTTTTAAATGTTTTCTTTTTAATTAAAATTCTTTTTAAGGAATCATAATTCATTACTTTTTTTAGTTCAGAAATTTGATAAGGGTTGATGGAAGTATGAAAATAAATTTCCGAAGAATAGACTTCTATATAAATATTTCTGTTATAAGTTTTATTCAATAGAATGTACGAGTTTTGAGCATTAATAAGTGAATTGAAGCCCAAAGACATTAAGAAGAAAAATATTATGTGTTTAATTGATAGTATTTTATTTAACTTCAAATGTATATAGATATCCGGACTCATGATATTCATTTAATCAGCTTAGATGTTTATAAATTTAGGATAAAAGTATAATTAACTACCCCGAGGCAGAGCCTCGAGGTATCAATAGGCGTTTACTGTGCAAACATATTTCTTTCCGAACCAGAGGGTCGGGGTATTGAACCTCTTTTAATAAAATAAATCGCTTTGCACGTGTGTAAAATATTGTTTCAAGTTGCTTATTTGGCTTTACATGTTGACGAAATTGCGCTGCATGTATTTTATCTTTGAGTTCGGTCTAAAAACTAATTTAACGCAAAGACTGGAGAGTTTTAGGGAAAAGAACTCTAAGGCTGTGAAATTTTTTTGCTTCCTTTGTTTAAGTCTGTGAAAAATTAATCGTTGTTATCTGTGTTAAACTTTTATTTCACGACAGATTAGCTCAGATTTTATAATGCAGCTTTTTTTAATGCTTCCCTGATATTTGAATCTTTTTTACTCAATTCTCTTAAGGCTTCCAGAATTTTGTCCTGTTCTCGTTTTACGGGTGCGAGGGTTGTACGCCTGTCCCAAATAATAAAACCAAATAAAAATACCATAAAACTAAACAGCAGACCAAAACCCCAATAGAGGAATGTTTGTTGGTTATCTAATCGTTTTTCAATATTATTAAATCGTTGATTAAGAGTTTCAATTTTTGCATCCATTTCGCTACGCAGGCTGTTCATTTCGTTACGTAAGCTATTCATTTCATTTCGCAAACTATTCATTTCATTACGCATACCATTTACATTGGCTTCAACCTGTATCAGCCTGTCACGATCGGCAAGGGTATAGGGAACTTCTTGCTGTTGCGAAAATATTGGAAGTGTTAGTATTGTAAATAAGAAAAGAATAAACAAATGTTTCATTTCTAAATTTTTTAACAAAGGTAATAAATATTTTAAATACAGGTTCAATTGATTTTTTATCATCGGATTTAGCGGATTTAACGGATTTTCCGTCTGCTGATGGCAGACTAATCCGGGTATTCTG
>JAEINW010000287.1 GCA_016342715.1 Salinivirgaceae bacterium
TAAGAAACTTTAATAGAATGCTAATAATTATGTGTTTATATGATTTAGAACTGTAGTATCAAGTAATCAGACACAAGAACGGCAAAGCCCTCACGTAAGTAATCAAGAAATATGTACATGTTTTGTATTGAATCTTGATACCTGTCTGCCGACAAGGCAGGCTTTGTACTTGATACTATAAGACGGATTTCAAAAAAGACTGAATACCAGATATTTGTATCGAATTTATTTCGAGCTCAGGCTAGAAGCTGTCAAAAATTTGGCAGCTTTTTTTAATATCCTTCTGGTAATATTGGTTTGGGATTTTTTATTGGAATTGCATAAGAAATAGAATAACTCATACCAACCAATCTTCCGCTAGATCCTTTCCCAAAGCCGGGAGTCCAATAGGGTGCTAAATTATTATAGTCGGAATGTTTGAGCATTTGTTTTACTCTGAAAGTATAGCCCAAATATATGTTTTTTAGAATTTCTCCGCGCAAACCAATAACAAATTCGGTCCAATGTGCATTTATATTTGTATTTTCAAATGATGATTTATAATCGCCCCATTCATTGCTTATTTTTATATAGGGAGCTTCGTGGGTAAAATTTGAAATGCCATAACGAAAACCTACAAAAAAAATATTTCTATCGAAACGCTGACGATAGTTTAACATGTTGTAATTAAAACCAAAACGCATGTAAGATCCTTCCGATTTATATTCATAGGTTTTGGTGTTAATTTTAACGGAGTTTGAGCCTAATTCAACAACAGGGAAATAGCGGTATTTTATTTCGCAATCGAGATTTACTTCCCAAGCTTTTTGATTGTTATCGTTCATGTAAGGTACGGCAAAGCGCGATAAGTCAACACCTGGGCGAATAAAAAATTGCCTTTCAAGTTTATTTTGAGCCAAAGAGACAAATGGCATAATAAGGATCAATATTTTAAAAATAAATCTCAACATTTGTTTCTGAATCAGCATTAATATCTTTGTTAGTGAATGCAATAGAATCAATTTCGTTTCTTGAGCAAAGCGTATCTGTAATTAAGTATTCCATATAAAAATCACAGTCTAAGTCTTTTAAAATTACATTGGAATTATATTTTAAAAAAAGGGTATCAAATTTTTCAATTAATGGAGTAATGGTGCTATCGGTAACTTCCACATGAAATAAATCAAAAACCAAAGCTATAGCATCTGTAGCATTATTTAATGGAATTTGAATTAATGAGGGAAAATCTATGTTGTAATAAATTGTATCATTTAATTCAGAGCTGTCGTTCAAATAGGTTTCGGTATTAAGAATTCGAACGCCCATAAAGTTAGCCGTATCGCTATCGCTCTGAAAAAATGCAATTTGCAATTTAGGTGTTTGATAATCGGGACAAACGGTTTCGTTTGTAGTGCATGCTGCACTTATAATTGCAATAAATATAGCTAACAAGCGTAGGTAATTATTCAATGTTTAACTTTTTAAAATTAGAGCTCAAAAGTAAAAAATCATTTAATCATTTAACAAATAAAACTTAAATGAATTGGGTTTTTACTTCTTTAAGGAATTTTTCTTCCAAAATTCGTGCAATTCTTTTTACCACGGTTCTTCTAATTTCAAGTTCAACCGGTAAGGTAGGATCTTGGTGAGCAATGTTGATCCGTGTTCCAATGATTATACTTATTTCATCGCTTTTTAAAATTAAGTCAATTATTTGATCAGCTGGGCCTCTTCCTAAATCAAAATTATTATCATGTTCTTGTAAAATCCTTGAAACTTTACTAAGTGTTAGAATTCCTTCGGTAACTAAATTAATTCCATTTATAAACGATAAGGGAGGCAAGTCGGGATCACTAAATTCAAAGCTGTCGCGAATTTCTAATCCTAATTCACGGGCAACAACTTCGGCAGTGGTAGCTCCACATAATATTTTTTTTCCTTCGAATCGGTGAACGGCCATGGCCAATTCAATATCTTTGATTTTTTCGTACGGAGGACCTGTTACTAAGAGCAGCTTGCGAGGTTCACGAAAATATATCGATGCGCATGAAGTGTCATCTTTTGAGTGGTAATTGTCGTTACTTACGGCAACATTTATTACTTTTTTTGCTAATTTTCTGGCTGATATAAATGGTTCTTTACGCAGCGATTCCATTATAAATTCTGTTAAATTGTCGTTGCCCCAACCAAAGGGAAATCTTTTCGATCCTAAGCCACTTTGCGCAATTCCATCGGAGCTAAATATTATGCGGTCGCCTTTTTCGGGATAAAAGGTGCAGCTTTTTAGTTCTTTTCCACGGTTTTCTTTGCTATCAAGAATAATGCATTTCCATTCGGGTTCGTATTTTTTATTGCCTCTATAAATGGTAGTTTGCGGATTGTCATATTCAAGAATACTTACCTTACCATCAATTTCAATATCAATAATTGTAAAAGTAGAATAGCTTATTTGCCGCAAGCTGCAAACTGGCAAAGTGTTCATTATTACTTCGGCTATAGTATTAAAATCTTTGTGTTCTTTGGTAAAGTTTAATGCCATAGTGGCTGTAAGTGTTGCTAAAATATTCGCCTTAACACCATGGCCCATTCCATCTGAAAGAACAGCAATAATCCGGTTTTCTTCTTTTATTCTTTCCGATAAAAAAACATCGCCACAAATACGTTCTCCTTCGTGATTTTTTTGCTGGCAACTTACTTCAATGTAAAATGATTGATTCATTTTTTTAGTTAATTTTAATGCACTTATTTTTTGCCAGGTTTGTAAGATTTCACAATAGAGTTAAGCATTTTCTCAGTTTCCGATGCTCCCTCACCCAATAAAAAGCCAATGTTTTGAACCATCTTTAAGTTTTTATCAATAGCCTCTGTAATGCGGTTTATTACTTCTTCTCGTCGAACCTCTGGTAGTTGCATATCTCGAATTACAGCTCCAGCAACTTCTCCTTTTGTAATTGGAAAAATTGAGATGGTTAAAAGTTGTTCATTTATTTGAATGTCACGATTTTCAACACCATCATTTTTATCAATTACGTATTTAAATAAATTAATAATATTTGGAGGTAAAAGTGTTTTTAAATCGGCACCTTTAAGAGCTGGAATAACTTCAGCAATATTTTCGGCATCTTCGCCAAGAAGAGCAATGAATCTCATGTTTGAACTTATAATTTTAAGTTCTTGATCAACTAATACCACGCCCGATGGGATTTTTTGAAGCATGGTGTTGGTGGTAATAGACATTGCTTTTACTACTTCTTTTTCATGTTGTGCATTTTTTTCCGATTCTTCGAGTGCCTGGCGAGTTTTTTCGAGTTTTTCGTTAGCGACTTTTAAATTTTTAATATAGTCTTGTTTGTTTTTTATGTTAAAAATAATACACATATCAGGTTTAGCAAAATGCTGACTTACTGCTCCAGCAAATTCTTTACATGTTTCATATCCACATGCACCACAGTCAATGTGATCTTCTTTGTTTGGTTTTCCTAAAGCAACTAAAACTTTTTGTATTTTTTCGGGAGATGGCGATTTTGTTCGTTGGTCATCAGCCTCATAGGTTCGTCTGAAATTTAATTGTATATATTCTTCAATGTCTTTTTTCCACAACTCTTTATCCCCACTTTCAAGTCTTCGTTTTGTGTAATCAATCACCAATGATCTTCGGTGAAATTTTTGTCCATCGGGAGAAGTGCCTGGTCCCATCGTGCATCCGCCATCGCAATAAAACAAATCGATATGTTTTTTTAAACTCTGTAGATTTTCAAATTCTTTAATTGCTTCAATAAAATTGAAACGGCCTTCTGTACTAACTACTCTTCCTGTTAAATGACTTTCGTCGATGTCAACTGCCTGAAACATGCCACGATGAATAGGGAATAAATATCCTTTTCTTCCGTGAGGTGGATCGAAGTCGGAATATTCAACTGAATTTTCTTTAATATTATATTTTTCGAATATCTTTCTTAGCTCAACAAAGGTTAATACTTCATCAACCTTTCCGTCATCGGTTGCTCGGGTAGCTTCGCGCTTAGCAGCAATGCAAGGCCCAATGTAAACCACTTTAGCATCGGCTCCATATTTTTTGTGAACCACTTTTGCCATAGCTATCATTGGCGACACCAGACGCACCAAATTGGTAATACTTTCTGGATGAAATTTTTCAACATTGTAAACCACCGAAGGGCAGTTGGTTGTTATGTAATATTTTCCTTTAAAATCAGATAGTAATTCTTTATATTTTAGAGCAACTAAGTCGGCCCCAAATGCTACTTCGCAAACATGATCAAAGCCTAAAGCTTTTATCATTCCAGTAAAATTTCTACGACTACTTATGTCTGAAAATTCTCCGGGTATACTGGGGGCACAAATGGCAATTACTTTATAATCGGATCTAAGTAATTTTTCAGTTGCTTCAATCGAATCGATGTAACGTAATGCCTTTGGCGTACAAACTGAAACACAATGTCCACAGCCAATGCATCGGTCATGTAATACTTGTGCGTGTTGGTCTTCGATTATAATAGCTCGCGATGGGCAAACCCGAATACATGCGTAACATAGTTTGCAATTTTCTTTTATTGATTGTATCAGACTCATAATTCTTACTCCTCAATTTCTTTGGCTAAAATATCAATTACATTAATATGGTCAACCGCTTCGTAAAATTTATCGTTTATTTTTAATATTGGTCCTTTGTTACACATACCAAAACAGTGCCCGCCATGAAAAAAAACTTTATCTTTTAAATTATGTTCTTTTAAATAAGTTTCAATAGCTTGAACTGTTTTTTTATTACCCCTTGCAAAGCAAGAGCTGCCTAAACATATTGTTATTTCAGTCTTATCAATCATTAGGTTAAGTTTATGAAGTGATTGCTATCAAAATTAACAATCTTTTTTTAATTTAACGGTTAACCATTTACTAACTGTAAGTATATCGATAATTATTTTGATCATGTTTTATTTGTCGATAATTCAAAACTTGCAGTATTTTTGCTTAGAATATAAAATATTTCAACTTTATGGATGAAAGAATAGGATCGATTTTGTTATTAATTGAGGATAAAAATTGTATACAGTTATTAAACGAAATTATTTCAAAACATTCGGATATAATTATTGGTCGTCAGGGAATTAGGCTTCGTGAAAAGAATAAAAGTATTATTTCGTTGGTTTTGGAAGGAACAACCGATGAATTGGGCGGCTTGACGGGTCAGTTAGGTAAGCTTAATGGAGTGAATGTTAAGTCGATAGTTTTAAAGAATAAATAATGACAGGAACCTTAATAAATGCTGGGGCTATAGTGTTGGGTAGTGCAATAGGTCTGATTTTTCATTCGAATATTCCAAAAAAATATATTTCAATAGTTTTTCAAGGTATTGGTTTGTTTACCATTTTTGTTGGAATTGCAATGGCTCTAAAGACTGATAATTATCTAATTCTGGTTTTTAGTATTGTTCTTGGTGGCGTATTAGGTACTTTTTTAAAGTTCGAGGATGGGTTAAACTCATTTTCGGAATGGATTAAAAAAAGAATTAAAACAAATAATAGCAAATTTACGGAGGGTTTGGTTACTGCATTTTTATTATACTGTATGGGGTCAATGACTATTCTTGGGGCTTTTGAAGAAGGATTAGGAAATGCTCCAAATTTACTACTGGCTAAGTCGTTAATGGATGGGGTTTCCTCAATTGCGTTGTCGGCCGGGTTAGGCGCTGGGGTTATGTTCTCGGTGGTGCCACTATTACTTTATCAGGGAGGATTAACCTTGCTTGCTCGCTTATTAAATGATAAAATGACAGAGCTTATGATTAATGAACTTTCGGCAGTGGGCGGATTAATGCTAATAGGTATGGGACTGAGTATATTAGAAATAAAG
>JAEINW010000288.1 GCA_016342715.1 Salinivirgaceae bacterium
ACTAAATTCCAATTGCGACTTACTTTCTGTTTCTTCCCATCTGTCACAATTTCCCAACGACGACGTTTGATATGAAGCCTAACCAACATATCACGAATAGGGAAATCATTGATCTCTCGAGCATCCATAAAACCGCTAGCCTTTATATCCTTATCTTGATGTTCTTCTGGAATTGTTTTTTTCTCTTCTAAAAATACCGTAAGTCCTTTTTTGAAAAGTTCTTTGCCAGTTGACTCAGTTTGATAATCCACAATGTCAAAATAATCTAAAAGACCTTCTGGAAAAAAGAGTGATAACAAGGATTCCTGCATGAGAGATAAATGGTTTTAAATTTAAGCCCCTAAAGATATGATGAATTTAAAGCAGACCCAACTTTTGTAACTGATCCTAACCTTCTCTGTAGCTTTTGAGAGGATTTTTCTTAATAAAAAGGAGAATAAAACATATGTTCTATTCTCCTTTTTGTGATCCAGCCAGTATCACCACTATAGTAGTAAAATTAGGCTATATGTCAGTATCGGTACTGTGTGGGTACTGCAAATTTGATAATTTAAACAGTTGGTGGTATTTTACCTATTTAAAAATCTGCTTAAAATTCCTTATTGTTTGGTTTATGAAATACAATCTCTGTTATATTCATCTGGATATTCAATTTTTAAATCTCTCAAATTGAGCCCATTTTTATCGAAAATACAAATTTGAATAGCGGGTTGGCAGTCTAGGTATTGAGGTCTCAAAAGTTCAAAAATTAAGCGGTGCCTATATTTTTTATATTCATCCTTGTATTCAGATATGGATTTGATGCCATAAACCCTTATTGCTTGAAAATTAAAGCCATCCGTTTTACTCTTTAAAAAAGAGAGTATTCTTGAAACTGTTGTTTTTTCATTAACTAAATTTTGACTTTTTAAAAAATCAATGGCATCATTAAATTCAACCATGTGTTCCGTTTCACCTACTAAGTCAAAACAATTGTCAGTATCAAAGTCGCAAGTTGCTTGGCAAATAATATATGATTGATTGTGTCGCACTTGACCCCACCAATGTGCATTGTCTATAAAAGTATCCCAAAAATAATAGCCATCACCTAACCAAGTATTTTCCCAATTACATAGGAATGGTGCATTTTCTTCAACATATTCAGGATTACCTTTATCTTTTAATGTTTGATATAAGATCTTGTGTTTCAAGGTAATATTGAATTAAATTTGAATTGTATTATCTCTTAGAGGAGCTTCTAATGAAGATAAATTCATTGTTGGTAGAATAATAGGATTAATATTAGCTTGTAAAGTAACAGTGCTAATAAATGCTCTTACGTATGGAAACAAAATCGCAATACTATTTCTGTAAAAATATGATGGGATATCTGTAAATGCTATTTTTTCTTCAAATTGAAATATTGCAAGACAAACGATTTTAACAAATGGAGCCTCGGGATTACTATTGTGAGCTAAAAAAGTAAAGTTTAATTCATAAGAAGAATCGACAGAATTAAATCTTCCAGATGGACTAAAAGAAATATCTAATTCTGGGGATGTTTTTTTTGAATAGTCAATATCAATCTTTTCAAATCGATATTTCTCTAATGAAAATGCTGCTTTGTTCATTTCTCTATTTCTATGTAAATTATTATAGTGCTAAACTAAAAAAAAATCCGAAGCGAACTCCGGATTTTTTATTATTTGTTTCGAACAACTGTATTTCCAATAGGAATCTGTTGTTTCAATTAAGTTGAACTGTTTAGATTGATGGATAAATTCATCAATTTTAGGACCGATTATATCATATTGTTCAGATTCAGCCCAATCTCTCTCAATTTGTTCTCTTGAATTGCTCTGAAAATACAATTTCAAACTTTCTAAAATCGTACTCATAATTTTATTGTTTTGATATGATTGTAGTTAATTCTAATTACAATTATGCCGCAAAGGTAAGTAAAAAAAAGATACTGGATATTATTTCTATTACATATATATCTAATATAAGGAATATCGCTTTATAAAAAAAAATAAAGATGATTTTAAATATGGAATAATCTCATCTTATTATTTGATTCTAAATCTACTTAATTATTTTAGAATAAAATGATTTTTGAGTAATTCATCATACATTTTAGTGATTTTATCTTTAAAATCAGCTTTAGATGTAATTCTAACCCTATTTGTCATTAATAAGTTATAAATATGATCTTGTGATTTATTGCAAAATCTTTCTTTTAAAAGAAGTTGTAATTGTTAGATATCATAATCTTCTTCATCCATATTGTATTTCTCAAACATTGAGTTTATAATTTCTCCAATTTGATATGATTCATCATTTATTTGTGCGAATTCTTCTCTTTTACCTTCAATGTATTTACTACCACGATTAATTGATTGGATTTCGAATTTCATCTTAGCTGAATATAAAAACACGAATTTTTTAGCTAGGTATGTTTTGTCATTTTTGGTTAAAGTGCTCTGAGCAAGACGTTCTTCAAATGTTTCTATTAATAGGAATATATATTTTAAAGAGTATTCAAAATTGACAACATCGAGATGAATATCATCCATGTACAGAGTAATATCTTGAGAATATTCTTCTAATGCCTCTTGTCCGAAATATATTTTTCCCAATTCAGGATGATCAATTTTGCTAATATCAAAATTCCGCTTATATTTTAGATCATAGAATTCTTTTTTTATCTCTTCAAATTGTGCCTCTAAAATATGGTAAGATTCAGATCGCTTATTTTCATTAATCTGTACTTCTAGTGCTTTGCGTTGTATGTTATTCGCAACTATTTGTTGTTCAAATGACAAGTATATTAAAACTGCTGCGAGAAGATTTATGAAAGGCGCTGTTATACCTCCAATAGTATCACCAATTTGACCTGTAGTTGAGAAATCAAAAAAATCCCATATTGCACTTTGAGTCAATAAGTATGGGGAAATTACAATAATGGAAATACCGATAAATAATAATAGTCTACTTCTAAATCTATACTTTCGGAAACTTACTTCATTTACATTAATCATCGAAAAACTTTCAGTATTTAGTCAAGCTCTGTTATTATTTATAGTCTATAATAACTCATTTGACATGATTATAAGAAGAACTATGTAACTGCTTAGAAAAATTTCTTTATCGCCCCCAAGACTGTAAAAATCTTTAAAATAGATGTCTTTTTTACTTCGTTTTCATCAAACTCATTTGTATTGATAGGAACAAGTTTATAATTGTCCTCATTATTTGATTTTCGGATGATTTTAATTGTCCGTATATGATCTGTAACAACTGCATAAATCTCACCAAAAAGAACATTGTCTTCCCAATTAGTTAACTCCTTAAGAGCTATTATATCACCATGGTTAATTTTTTCAGCCATTGAATTCCCTGTAACATTACACCATAGCTGTGCATCTTTGAAAGGTGCAAAAACTATGTTGTGGTCTGGGAGTAGGGTTTGATTATTAAAGATTGCATTAAAACCTCCAGAGAAATCTACATCGTAATAGGGTACACCTAAATTAGTTTCAGGACTTACACAAGGGGTTAGCTCGTTAATGGCTTTCTCTTCACCACTTAACAGCATTTCACTATCGCCTGTGAGAACAGATATAGATACTTTTAGTGATGATGCAATTTTTTGCAACTTGCTGAGTGGAATATCTGATTTCCCATTTTCATAATCTACATAACTTCTCTTTTTGATGCCAGATAGAGCGACGATTTCATCTTGGCTTAATCCTTTAGACTCTCTTATTTCTTTGATTTTTAGCATAGTAAAATTAATATTGCAAAATATTGCATCTCGCCTTGACAATTGCAAGATATTGCAATATATTTGTGACAAATAATCAATCAATAATATCAAAGATATGAAAAATACGGAAATAGAGTTAACAAAACGTGCATTAGCACCTGTTATGCGAGCAATGGCAATCGGGGAGGTTGAAAAGTACCCAAGGTCACAGTATCGATCTATAAGCGTAACAGCAAGTAACCTTAAAATAGAAGAGGGCAAAAAATTCTCAAGGCGAACTACTGGTAATGTCGTAGAAGTTAAACGTATCAAGTAAACTCCAATAAAAATAAGAGATATGAATTTAGAATTACAAGAAGAGTTTGTTCAGGTTCGCCGTGTTGACTTATTGGCTTTGGTTGGTGAGTTTAGGGAACTTAAAGAAAAGATTGAGGCAAATACGCTCGATTATCAGCTCGATCAATTGTGTGGTACGAGTCGCATGGTAAGTTCACCCGTTGTGTGTAAAATTCTTGGTTGGAGTCGCTCAACTTTTAATCGTCGCTTGGTTGACGAATTTAACCCAATACCTATGACTAAAGATGGTCGAGACTGGGTAATGAGTAGAGAGGTTTTTACCAAATACTATAACGAAACATATAATCCACAAAACTAAAATTCCCTTCCCCTTTAACCACAGACCCAATGAAAAAAGCTTTAAGAATCCTATTTCTAGTCATGGCACTAGGAACATTACTAGCGGTTTTATCTGGTGCTTATTGGCATCTTATTTCTTTAGCGATTTATCTGTTTTTGCAATCGCTTTGTGTTACTCCTAAACAAGTTAAAGCATGATTCGAACTATTAAGAAAATAGGTGTTCATCCTAATCTTATCACAACAATAGGCTTAGTATCCTTAATCGTATTTATTCGAGCTATCATGATAACCGATGTTTTGACAGCTGTTTTAATTCTAATGTTAACGGCGGTTCTATTTGCTGTTATAAAAACAAAATAACCTTCATGACTCATAAATTAAAGATATACCCAGAATATTTCGTGGAGGTACTACTTGGAACCAAGCCTTTTGAAGTCCGCAAAAATGATCGTGATTTTAAAATAGGTGATACTTTGCATTTACTAGAATACTGCCCAGATAAAAAAGAGTTTACAGGTGATTCATGCGCCAGAACAGTAAGCTATGTCCTAAAGGGTGGAAGCTTTGGAGTTGAAAAAAGCTATGTCATTTTAGGCTTACAAAATGAACTCTTAGAAAAGCTTTGAATCTCTTATTGTATATGTGATTTAGGATAAAACACGCAAATGAAAAGGTAACGAATACACAGGTTTTTAAAAGCCTGTTTTTTTTAAAATTGCTTCCCAAAGCAAAGAAAAACGCACGTCTTTCTGTAACGCATACACCGATATTTTAAGACAATTAACTCACCATATTTTCACAACTACAAACATTGATAGACGGGATTAACATAGAATTAGTGGGGTTTGATTGTAGGCTTTGGGAGAATAGGCCAGAACTTAAATTTCAGGTTTTAAAAGAGTGCGATTCTAACATAGCACTAGGGAGTAAAAGAGCCTATTTCAATGGATTGTCTTTTGTCATCGAGCCTAAAGGTATAGCAAGAGTAAAAGGCTCAATACATCGATTTTTTAATAATGGTTCTCATAATGCTGATAGATTCACCTTTGAAAACTTTACAATTGCCGTAAACGATTTATCAGCTTTCGGAATCAATCCAGAAACAGCAATCTTAAGAAGCTTTGAAATAGGTCTAAACCTAGATACAACCACCTGCAAAATCGATAATAAAACCTTTATTGAAAGTATTCTTTATTGTAAAGGGGCTAAGCGTTCCGACATGGAAATACATGAAAAGCTAGGTTATGGCTATGTTTTTAAAACCACAAACGCAAAATATAAGTTTTACGACAAGTCAATTCAGTCAGACATTCAAAATGCTGAATTATTGAGAATTGAAACAAAGTTCACCCGCATGAGAGCCGTTGAAAATTACGGCTTAAGAACCCTTTCTGACCTATTAGATAAAGAAAAGCTCAGCAAATTGATTGTCGACAAATACTTAAAACCTATCGATGAAACAA
>JAEINW010000289.1 GCA_016342715.1 Salinivirgaceae bacterium
CTGGAATACAAATAACATAATAATTAAAAATCGTTGAAGTCTTGAAATTTCATTAGTTTTTAAACTGCACTCATAAAAGAAAAGAAAAATTAAAAGACATTGAATTTTTTGATTTCAAAACTATTGTGAATGAAATCTTCAAGCCAATAGCTAATTTAATCAGAGTCAAATCATCTCTATAATGGAAAAGGATATCACCAATGAAGTTGCGTTAAAAAACTCCATATTTAGAATAGGATATGTATTCTCAGTAGATGGTCGTGAAGTCAGGATTAAAGTAGACAAATCTAAAAATGCTTCACATTTGCTTTTCCAAGGTGAGTTAATTAAAAATGTTTCCGTAGGTAGTTACCTAAAAGTTAATAAAGGCTATATATCAATAATTGGAAAAGTTGAAGGAGAATTTGTAAAGGAAGATCGTAGTTTAAATGATGAATACAGCAAGGAAGAAAATAAAATAGATCGTATTCTAATTATTAAACTACTTGGTTACATTGAATCAGGTAAATTCGAGAGGGGAATTAAAGAGCTTCCATTAATAGGAAATGAATGTTATTTAATTGACAAAAGTGAATTTGAAAGCATACATGCTTTCGTGAAGGAAAATGATATTTCCTTGAAAATTGGTACTTTGAATTTAGAACCATCTCAAGATATAAAGGTTGGTATCAATGGTTTATTTGCAAGCCACTTAGGCATTTTCGGGAATACAGGAAGCGGAAAGTCATATACTTTAGCTAAAGTTTATCGAGAGTTGTTTCTAAAAGCAAGTGAACTTAGTTCATTTAAATCTAATGCAAAGTTTTTGTTATTCGATTTCAATGGTGAATATAATAATGCTGATGCAATAATTTCTAACAAAAAAGTATATAATCTTTCTACACAAAAGAGTAAAGACAAAATTCCCTTTGTAGAAAAAGACATACTCAACGTTGAGCTTATTTCTATTATGGCAAATGCAACAGAAAAAACTCAGCAACCCTTTATTAAAAGAGCAATTTCTTATTACAAAAATGTATACAACGGAGATTCTAACTTAGAATACTTTAAAAATATTTTGAAGAGCAGATTAATTGCAATTTATCAAATGTCAGATAAAGTGAAATGCGATTTATTACTGGACTATCTAATAAATATTTTACCTCAAAAGATTGATGATAAAGGAATATCTGAATCTTTAAAAAGTGATGTTGGTTGGCATGGAGAAAAAAAAGGTTACTATTTAAATCCATGGGAACATCCCTATAACATATTCAGCCAAGACGAATCAAAGATTAAAGACACATTACTTTACTCTCAAATTGATTTATTTGAATTTAGTGAAAACTTAATTGAGCGACTCATAGCATTTCTACATCTTCAATTAATAGAAGATGTTTTGGGCAATAGAGCACAGAATGAACATATAGCACCTGCAATAAATAAGCTTAAAAGTTTTAAAAAAGATTTTGAGAAAATTATCGAAACAGAATCTGGTTGTGATTTTTGGCATGATTATAATCTTGTCGTAATTAACCTGAATGAGACAAATATTGCAATGAAAAAAATGATACCACTTCTTTTATCTCATAAGGTGTATAGCGAACACAAAAGTCATAAGAAGGAAGGAAAATCATTGAACATTATTATCGATGAAGCTCATAATATATTATCATACACTTCTCAAAGGGAAAGCGAAACTTGGAAAGACTATAGACTTGAAACTTTCGAAGAAATAATAAAAGAAGGACGTAAGTTTGGAGTGTTTTTGACTATAGCAAGCCAGCGCCCCTCTGATATTTCATCGACAATTATTTCGCAATTACATAATTACTTTATTCATCGTTTAATTAATGATAAAGACCTGCAGATGGTAGAATGTACTATTTCATACCTTGATAAAACATCTGCGGAGATGTTGCCAATTCTTCCTACAGGAGCTTGTGTTATGGCTGGTCAATTGGCTACAATACCAGTCGTTGTTAAAATTGATGCATTTAGTAGTAAGGCGAACGAACCTGATAATAAAACTTTTGAACTAGTTAATATATGGCAGAAAGAAAGAGTTGAACATGAAATATTAGTAGAACCAAAATTAAATTAATAGAAAGCACGAAAGCACAACATCTAGGGCTGAATGAATCCTAACGACCCTAAAAATCCCGCACCAAAAGGTGATACGGGATTCTTTTTGCCCTTTGTTGGACGTTACCCGGGCATAAGGAATTTCAATGGTTTTGCCTGCTTCATTTGATGGTTTTTGGAAGCGTTAAGACTGCCATTTTTTAAGCTTGAAATAGGCTTTCTGTTGTTTTTTCTTCGTTTTATCATTTATTGAGTCCGTTTTTTTACTGTTTTTGATTATTGGACATGTCAGCTTTTTTGCCGGTACGGTAATCTTTCCATGAGAAGACTACTTTTTGGTCATCTGCTTTTTTGATACGACTGTTGGCGATTGCTACCCGGTTGACATATCGTCCCAAATATTCTACCACATGTTTGGGGCCGGTTGTAGGTTTTACAGCATACACTACCCATGGACGGCGATAGAGCGGATGCAGGTGTTTCTGATCTGCATCGAAAGGGGTTTGCATGTTGATCTTACCAGATTTTTGCAATTTGATCAGCCCGTCGGTAAATTTCCCTCTGAACATCTTACTCAGAGCTTTTACCGGATAGAGGTACTTGCCTTTTGAGCGGGCTTTTTTCCATTTACCTTGTGGGCTCAGGCCTCCTCCCGGCACCAGACAATGCAAATGGGGGTGCAGACTTATATTCTGTCCCCATGTGTGTAAAACAGCAATCATGCCTGTTTTAGCTCCTAAGTGCTTGTGTGTATGCCCAAAGGTTTGCATCGTTTCCCAGGCAGACCTGAACAACAGATTGTACAACTCTTTAGGATATTGGAGGCACAATGCATTCAGGTCATCAGGCAGGGTAAACACCACGTGAAAATAACCGACCGGGAAGGTCTACTGACCACTCCTGTACCTCTACCTCAAAAAAATGCAGTAAGAATCACTTTTGCCGAAAATGGATATTTTTTTTGTTTAGTAATAGCTAACTTGGGGCGCTTATCAAAAACATGAGACTGGAGTGGGATAATTAATAGCCCACCCGGTAAGTAGTTTTGGATACACCTGAGTGAGCAGTTAAATATACTCCCTGATTTTGGCGGTGTATGTTTAACTCATATAGACGAAGTATAGTGATAACTTTAGCCAAACGTTAGCAGCAACCTAAATAAAAACAATACATGGCGAGATTAAATATTCATGATAATATAATTTTAACTTTTGAATACGAACCCTATGTGAGTATTTATTGGACAAGATTATCCAACTCTATTATTGAGAAATATGGAGAAAATGAATTTAATGACAGTGACGAAGTTGAAAATATTCTCTTAGATTCTTTTCAGTTCTTAGTAAATGAATTTAAAGAGTTGATTCAAGAAGAAACCTCATTTTCATTTTTCTTATATACATTTTTTCTTCACGAACAGTCATTAGATTTTTTGACTAAAACAAGAGGCGGATTGTCGTTTGGGGTAGTAAATGAAAATGATTTTTCTATATATCGAAGAATATTGAAATTAATCTTGGAACAAGGTTGTGATATTGATTTAACGTCGGGAAACTTACCAACTGGACAGCAGGTTTTCCAAATGGATGAGAAAATACAAAGACTATATTATCTAGGAAGTTGGATTTATACGTTTGCAGATTATATAGCATTCCAAAAGATGATTGGAGATGCTCAAAAAGTAGATTTTGATGCATCCCATGCAATAGGTGTTGAGTGGCAAAAGCACTATGGAAAAGCTTACACAGATATTTTCCCACAGTTGAATGTTGATTATGCAAATGGTGTATACGATGAAAGTGCTAATGATGACTTAAAGCAAGCTATTAATAATTGTTTTAGTATTGAATATGATTTTGCTATCGGGATAATTTTCATGATTAAAAGGCATTTCAGTGAATCAGAGCTTCAAACTATTGAACCTTATGTTTTACCGATAAATTTAACTCAAGAAAGTGGCATTGAATCTGAAACAGCAGAAACTTTTTACAATGGTTTGACTTTGACAAGAGACAATAAACTAACATTGGAGGATGCTATTTTGAAACCATATTCAACAGAAAGATATATGTATCGTCCAATTCTTGTTTATAATATCGATGGTGTAGAGAGAGCATTGGTTGGGGAAAATAAAATTTCGGAATCGCTCTATGTTTTAGCGACTAATGCAATTAGCTGGAATACGATACCTAAAGATTGGACTCGCAATAAATGTATGGTTAAGTTCATGAGTAGAAAGGGAAATGAGCATGACAGGATTCTAGAAGATAAAGTTGAAGAAATCCTACTTAAGCATAAATTTAGATTTTGTAGAAATATAAAGTCCTTTAAAAGACCAAACCAGCACAATTTGAACATTGATAATCAATTGGCTGGAGAAATTGATTTTTTAATAGTGGATGAAAACACCAGAAAAATATTTGTAGTTGATTCAAAGTATAATAAGTCAAGATATGAAGCGGTTGGTTATCGAACAGATTATAGTAATTTCCTGAAATCTTATGAATCACAACTTGAACGAAAGATAAATTGGATAAGTGCAAATAAAATAATTCTTCAAGAACATTTGAAAATTATATATGGCATCTCAGAATATAATATTACGGATTATTCTGTAGAAGGTCTGTTTTTTATTAATACGCCTACATTCTATATGTTTAATGGAGTGTATAAAGCTATTACAATAAGTAAATTAGAGAGTTTTTTAATAGGAGAGTATTCTTTGCCTGTGATTACTTGGGAAAATGAGGATGGAGAAATGATTCAAATTCAGCATCCCTACTTTAAATAACAAGGGCAGCTGCTAACATTATAGGAATTAAAGCCCAGTTGAGCACAAAAAAGCGGCAGTAGGAGACAAGTACCTACTGCCGCTTTTTTTGTAGTTAAATTTTCAAAACCCGCGCTCAATTGGGTTTTAATTCATGTTGGGCTAAGCCCCTTTTAAACCAGTCATCCGATCTAAGGGGATTTATTGTTTTGCTTTCTGTATCTGAAGGGTGTTTTGAGCCGGATTCATATTGGTGAATAACCGAGCGAAGTGAGGTTTAGTTCAACAATCTTAAAAAATCATAGACATCTGCGTGGAAATACATCTGTCATATGATAGGGACGCGGAGAGGATATTCGATGCCAGGTCGTATGAATGGTACAATTACTCTTTCATATAACTCTTTTTTAACCACAGATTACACAGATTAACACGGATTTTATCACCGGATTCGAAATAATAACAAGGCCGATGGTTATCTTTTGCGTTTTTAGAAACAACTTGTTGTTTTGCTCTGTGGTTCTCTGCGGCTTCTTCGTGTAACTCTGTGTTACCCTTTTCTCAGCGTTATCTCTGCTTTTGTTAGCATGTCAAGGCTTGAGCACTCTGTGTAACTTTTCTTATTTTTGCCATCTGAGTTGAAATATGAAGAAAAGCAAAATATGACCATAGACGAACGATTAGCCAACACACATTTTCCCTTACCTGCCATTCGGGAAGTGAATCTATCAAAACATGCCACAGGGATTAGTTTGGGGCTGGGAGAGCTAAAAACTTTTCCGGTGGACCCGAAGATATTGGAGGCCATGCAAGCCAGTTGGCAACAAGGCGGTACTTCCTATTCGCCCAATGGCGGGCTGGTGGCATTGCGCTCAGCTGTGGCAGATAATCACTATCAGCAGGATGGATTCAAGTATACCGAAGCCAATGTAGTAGTAACGATTGGTGTTCAAAATGCGGTGTATACCTCCATCAAAACGCTGCACAAACTGGGAGCTAAGCGTATCCTGAT
>JAEINW010000290.1 GCA_016342715.1 Salinivirgaceae bacterium
AGTTTTAACAAATTTAACATTTGAGATAATAGTTAATAACTAAGAAAAAGAGTCAACCAAAATCAGGACGATACAAAGACTAGCTCCTTTTGAGCGGGTTAGTCTTCCCCTGAGGGAAGTGCCGCTAGGCGAAGGGGGAAAAATAATATTTTATTTAGACTGTGTCATTGTATTAGTTTTAATCAAATCAATAAATCGCTCAAAAAGAAAGGCGGTATCGGTTGGACCGCCAGAGGCTTCGGGGTGAAATTGCGTGGCAAAAATAGGTTTCGTTTTATGTTGGATTCCCTCACAAGTGTCATCGTTCAGATTTAAGAAATAGGCTAGCCAATCGCCTTTTAATTTTGTATGATCCACAGCAAAACCATGATTTTGTGAAGTAATGTAGCACTTGTTCGTTCCAACTTCAATAACTGGTTGATTGTGACTTCTGTGGCCGTATTTTAATTTGAAGGTTTCCGCACCACTGGCAATTCCCAATAATTGACTTCCCAAACAAATTCCGAAAATAGGTTTACTTCCTTTCATGGCCTTGCTTAAATTCTCAATAGCTTCTTTGCACATGGCTGGATCGCCCGGACCATTGCTTATAAACAATCCATCATAATCGTCGTTGAAGTAATCGTAATTCCAGGGAACCCGAATTACGGTGGTATCATAGTTCAATAAACTTCGGATGATGTTGTATTTTACGCCACAATCAACCAACATAATTTTATATTTACCCTTACCGTAAATGATTTTTTCTTTAATGCTTACCTGATCTACCAGATGCTCTTTGTTTGGGTCGTACCAATCAACATCTGTATCATCAATTACAATTTTACCCAACATGCAACCATTCTCTCGTAGTACTTTTGTGAGTGCTCTGGTGTCAATGCCAAATATGGCTGGAATTTTATTTTCCGAAAGCCATCGTCCCAAACTATTTTCTGCGTTCCAATGACTATACTCAAAAGAGTAATCGGAAATAACCAAACCCGAAATATGAATCTTATCTGATTCAAAGTGTTTTAAAATGCCCTGTTCTTTTTCGGAGCTGGGAACTCCATAATTTCCAATTAATGGAAAAGTTGACACTAAAATTTGGCCTTTGTACGAAGGGTCGGTTAAGCTTTCGGGGTACCCAGTCATTGCAGTATTGAATACAACTTCGCCTGCAACAGAACGCGGGAATCCGAAAGACTGTCCCGAAAATTCTGTGCCATTTTCTAAAATCAGTCTTGCGTTTCTTGGCTTTGTCATTAAAAAAGATTTAGAGGAGTTTATCTAATAAATCGGGGAATTCTTTAAGGAGTGCTTTTTTAACGTCACTGGGGGTGTGACCCTCCCTAATCACAAAAATAATGGTATCGTTGCCGGCAATGGTGCCAACAATACTTTTAATATCTGAATTATCGATAGCCGAAGCTACGGTATGCGAAAAGGCCGGAATGGTTTTAACCACACCGAGATTTCCTGAAAATTCGATGGACAAAAATCCGCTTACAGATTGTTTGTCGGCACGGTTTTTAATGTGACCAGAAGTTATGGCATTTGGTAACACATAGCGATATGAGTCATTGCCATCGGGCATTTTCGCAACCTTAAGTAGCTTCAAATCTCTTGATAATGTAGCTTGTGTAATATGGTATCCTTGTGAAAGAAGTTTTTGTAGCAATGTTTCCTGTGAGGTAACATGCTCAGTTTGAAGAATATTTTTTATGTCTGCTAAACGCTGACTTTTGTTTTCCATTGTTTCGATAAATGTATAAATATACAAACCGAATGCAAAAATATACAAAAGTTTAAATGGTGCAAATAAAAAGGAGAATTAGTTTTGAACAAAGCAAAGAACATTAGAGCAGGGCATTTTATTAAATTATTCCTACATTTAAGGTATGATTAAAAAACGAATCATAACAACTTCCGAAATGCCTTGGGTATTTATTCCTGGGCTCTAGTTTAGCACCCCTTTTTCATTCGTATAAAACTAGGTTAAACATTTGTTTTTCAAATTATTGCAAAACACATATCTAGCATTTTGATTTCAATTACCATGCAACCCCATGTTTTTGTCATTTCCTTTTGTGAACGAAGGTGCATGAGGGTTTCATTAAAGAGTTTTATGCTCCTAAATTTTTACAGGTCACACTTGGCTTGTAGTTTATTACATAATAAAAATAAATAGAGGCTGTAGTTAACTACTTAGTTTCATTTTCGTGAGAGAGACGCTGACAAGACCTTCGGACGTTGTCAGGTCAAATCTGTCAGCGTGCGTAGCTCCTGACAGCATTTGTAAAACAATAAGCCCTTATAATTGCTTCGTCTGTACATATGAACTTATCTACTGACCTTCTAAAAACAAAAAACATGAGTAAAATTATAGTATTAGGTGCCGGAATGGTAGGTAGTGCCATGGCCATCGATTTAGCAAAAAATCATAAAGTAACATTAACAGATATTAGCCAAGATGCTTTAACTAAAGCAAAACAAAAATGCAGTGATCTAAGCATATTTATGTTATATTCAAGTAATAAAAATGAACTTCAGCAAACCATTAAAAAGTTTGATTTGGTTATTTGTGCGGTACCTGGATTTATGGGTTTTGAAACCGTAAAATCAATTATTGAAGCAGAAATGAATGTAATTGATATTTCATTTTTCCCTGAAGATTCATTGGTGTTAGATACCTTGGCAAAAGAAAAAAATGTAACTGCCATTGTTGATAGTGGAGTTGCTCCAGGACTAGATAATCTAATATTAGGTTATTATAATGAGAAACTAAAACTTAGCGATTTTGAATGTTTAGTGGGGGGATTACCTAAAATTAAAACCTGGCCATTTTGCTACAAAGCTCCTTTTTCACCCATTGATGTTATTGAAGAATATACTCGTCCGGCACGTTATGTTGAGCATGGACAAGAAGTGATTCGTGAACCACTTACCGATTGTGAATATATTGAATTTGAAAATGTGGGAACCTTGGAGGCTTTTAATTCTGATGGCTTGCGCTCAATCATTCAAACCATGTCGCACATTCCAAATATGAAAGAAAAAACCATGCGTTATCCGGGGCATGTGGAATATGTTCGCGTTTTAAAAGAAAGTGGTTTTTTTGACACTGAAAAAATTGAAGTTGATGGAGCCATGGTAAGTCCATTGAAAATGTCGTGCAAAATTCTTTTTAAAGACTGGAAACTTGGTGAAACTGAGGAAGAATTAACAGTAATGCGGGTAACTGTAAAAGGAGAAAATAAACTGGGCGAAATTGAAGAAATTGTGTACGATTTACACGATGTTTATTCTAAAGAAACTGAAACTTCATCGATGGCTCGCACAACAGGATATGCAGCAACAGCAACGGCTAATATGTTTTTAGATGGCTTGTTTTCTAACAAAGGAGTATTTCCACCAGAATTAGTTGGTGGTAACGAAGAATGCTTTAATTACATTATGAAATATTTAGAAGAACGAAATATTACTTTTAAAATAAGCAAAACTATTTTTTAGTTTGACAACTACCCAAAACCATTAATACAATTGATAAAACGCAGATCGACTTTTATCTGCGTTTTTATTTATTTAATATCTTATTTAGCAACAATTCCAATTCACATAACATCATTGCCGTAACTCCCCAAACTTTCTGCTTTTGCAACAAATAAAATGGAATATCAACATCATTCCCTCTTAAATCCCAAACTTCTTTTTTCTTAACTAATGGATCAAAAAATTCGTTTAATGAGATGGTAAATAATTCTTCTACCTCAACTTGATCGGTATAAAAGGTGGGTTTATAATCGCTAGTGGCAATAACTGGCAATACGGTCATATTGGTAATAGGAATAAATAATTCCGATAAACATCCCAATACCTGAATACCTGTTTTGCATACGCCTATTTCCTCGCAACTTTCGCGTAAGGCCGTTTGAATTAAATTTCGATCGGTTTTTTCATATTTGCCACCAGGCAATGCCATTTGACCACTATGGGCACCATTATATTTAGGTCGTCGAATTAAGGGAAAATAAACCTTGTTATTATCGGGATAAAAAAGAATTAGCACAGCACTTTTTCTTGGGGGCTTATCAAAATCGGGAACAGTTATTCTCCCACCGGGCATCATTTGAGTATGAGCATTTTTATCCAAAGAGCCATTCTGTAAATGAGCTTTTAATTGATTGGAGAATTCCAAGAAATTAATATTTGAAAGAATTTTTTGCATAAAAAAAGTGTTGTACCAAAGATACAACACCTTACTATTATTTTAGTTAAAATATTTTATTTTACTGTTAATAAAAAGTAGTTTTTCTTTCCTTTTTGTACAAGTAAATATTTGTTGTTTATTAAATGACTATTATCGATAAGCATTTCGTATGATTCAATTTTTTCTTTATTCAAACTGACGCCACCAACTTTTAATAACTTTTTTAATTCACCTTTCGATGGAAAAACAGCTGCATGATCGGTTAGTAAATCAACTACATTAATACCTTTTTCAATGTCCGTTTTATTTATGTCAAAAGTAGGAACTCCTTCAAAAACTGCTAAAAATGTACGCTCATCAATTTTTGCTAAGGCTTCGCTGGTAGCTTTTCCGAACAATATTTGCGAAGCTTCAACGGCTGCATTGTATTCTTCTTCAGAATGTACCATAACAGTAACTTCTTTAGCAAGCGTTTTTTGCAATTCACGCATGTGAGGAGCTTCCCTATGTTTTTCAATTAATGTTTCAATTTCTGATTTTGATAAAAATGTAAAAATCTTAATATATTTTTCAGCATCTTCATCAGATGTGTTCAACCAAAATTGGTAGAAACTATAAGGTGAAGTTCTTTCCGGGTCGAGCCAAATATTGCCTGATTCAGTTTTACCAAATTTTCCACCGTCAGCTTTGGTAATTAAAGGGCAAGTTAAAGCAAAAGCTTCGCCACGCTCTTTTCTTCTAATAAGCTCTGTTCCAGTAACAATGTTTCCCCATTGATCGGAACCTCCCATTTGTAAGCGGCAGCCATATTCGCGGTATAAATGTAAAAAATCGGTTCCTTGAACTAATTGATAAGTAAATTCAGTAAAAGACATTCCGCTTTTTGAATCGGCACTCAGGCGTTTTTTTACGGAGTCTTTCGACATCATGTAATTAACCGTAATGTGCTTTCCAATATCACGAATAAAATCAAGAAAACTAAATTCTTTCATCCAATCGTAATTGTTTACCATTAAGGCTTTATTTTTTGCATCCGTATCAAAATCTAATAATTTTGATAATTGTTTTTTCAAGGATTCTTGATTGTGACGCAAAGCAGTCTCATCTAATAAATTTCTTTCTTGCGATTTGCCCGATGGATCTCCAATCATACCAGTGGCTCCACCTACTAAAACAATAGGTTGATGTCCGGCATTTTGAAAATGTTTAAGCATCATAACACCAACTAGGTGGCCAATATGTAATGAATCAGCGGTTGGATCTATTCCAACATAGGCTGACGTAAGTTCTTTTTCTAATTGCTCTTCCGTTCCCGGCATCATATTGTGGATCATCCCACGCCATTTCAATTCTTCTACAAAATTCATCGTATATGTTTTTATTATACAAATGTATATAATTTAATAACTCCTTAAAAAGTTGCGAATAATTCGCTCCCTTCGTAAGGGTTTCAAAATCAGGGAAGCAAAAATAGTTAATTCTGCTTAACATTTAAATTAAATTTTTAAAGGGAGTCATACCCTGGCAAAATACATGTTGCACAACACCCCCCCCCTAGGTATAATTTCTATTGCTTTGTTGTTAATCTTATTTTAATTTTACAGTACTGTAGCAAGTGA
>JAEINW010000291.1 GCA_016342715.1 Salinivirgaceae bacterium
TTACTCCTCGCTGCTTGCAGCAAAATAAAAAAGCAAATTATCCTCCATTAATACTACATCTGCTTACTGCGAGGTTGCTTAAATTCTAAGCTATATCATTTATGATTGACCTTTTCAAAAATTTTAGCTTGCTCCACAACTTTTCAATATGATCCAGTTTCAATAGGAGCTTAACGGGTGGTCATTATTTTACTTGTTTTATAATGAGTTGCTTATTAATTCCCAGATGATCTATTAAAATACTTATTTGTTCAAAAAACAAATCTCATTTTTAACTTTTAATAAGAGTTTTAAAATAAGCTGGTGGTGGTGTTTCAAAAGTCATTTTTTCCTTTGTCAAAGGGTGTATTAATGAAAGTGATGCCGCATGTAGCGCAAGGTTTTTTATATTTTTCTCTGCTTTTCCGTAAACTTTATCTCCAACTATAGCATGTCCTTTATCTGCCAAATGCACTCTTATTTGGTTTTTTCGACCGGTAAAAAGATCTATTTCAAGTAGGCTAAATTTGTTCGACTCACGCTTTACTTTGTATCCTGTTTTCGCAAGCTTGCCTTCAGTCGGGTCTTTTGTTGAATACATTTTATGCGCTTTGTTTTCGGCTAAATAGGAAGTTATTTCACCTGCTTTTTCTTGAAGCTTACCATGAACTACTGCAAAATAAGTTTTATGAAATTGCTGCCAATTATCTTGTAAAAAACGTTTTACCTTTTCAGTTTTAGCAAATACAAGAATCCCCGAGGTATCTCTATCTAAACGATGCACAATAAAAACACGGTTTATTGATTGAGAATTTCCTTTTTTTACGTAATCAGTTAGTAAAAAGTAGGCAGTTTTTTCTCTTTCTTTATCGGTACTAATGGTAAGTAAACCGTTGATTTTATTCACTACAATAATATCTTTATCCTCATAAAGAATAGTTAACCCCTTTGGCTCATGCTTTTTTGAGGGTTTTTTAAATTCTTGTCTTTTTTCTTGCAAAATAATAAGAGTCTGAATGAGTATTAAAAAACAAAATTAGAATTTGAAGTAAAAGTAACTAAAATGCTTTTGAATTATTTACATAATGATGGAGAATCACGAAATAATAATATTTGAACAGCCAAAGTGCTCAGCACGGGTTTTTAAAAAAAGCATAATTTCGTCGCTGGGAGATTTTTTGTTATTTAATCCATGAGGGCGGAATTTAATAAGTTTATAGATTACACGATGATCATAACTTGCAATTAACTGGCTAACTTTTTCAATGGTTTCTGTGTAATCAAATTCGGGATAAATAACGGAGCGGATTTCATGTACTTTATGCGCTTGCAAAAGGAATTCAATATTTTGGAAAACAAGTTCGTTAGCTTTGCCCGTTAATTGTCGATGCTGATGGTTAGAATAAATTTTAACATCAGGCATGGCCTTATCAAAATATTGGCTTAGCTCTTTCATCTTTTCAAACTCCAGATGCGCATTGGTATCAATAAAAGCTGAAATGTTTTGTTGTTTGCAGGCAATTAGTAGTTCCTTCAAAAAATAGTATTGTTGGGTACATTCTCCGCCAGAAATGGTTATTCCTGAAATAAAATGTTGAACTTTTTCAATTTGTTGTATGATATCAGAAACCGATAAAAGTTGTGTTTTTGGGCTGCTTGAATTCGGACAAACCAGGATGCATTTTCCACAATCCACGCAAAGGTTTTGGTTCCACACAATTTTTTTATCTTTCATCGATAAAGCATTCGAAGAACAATGCGCTATACAAATACCACAATTATTGCAAACTTTAATGGTTTCCGGATTATGACAATAGGAGCAAGAAAAATTACATCCCTGAAAAAAAATCACCAAGCGATTTCCAGGCCCGTCAACAGAACTGTGGTTTAAGCTTTTGTTAATGACTCCAAACATCCTTTTGCGCTTGTATCCTTTTCTTTTTCTGACTCAATGAGTTTTCGATCATCAATATTAAAACTTTCCGATGAAGTCACCCCTAATTCAACAGTATCGTGCAATACCCGTTCTCCATTCTTATATTTTTCCATTTCGGAACGTTTTACCAAATAGCCAGTAATTCGTATTAAATCGTTGTTTTTGGTGTAAAATGAAAACATTCTCAAATCAGCTTTCATAGCTCCTTTAATAATGTCGAGTACAAATTGGGGATTTTTTTGTGCCATATCATCAAAGGTGAAAATATCGCTGGTTCCAGCCGGAAAGTATTTTTGCAATTGGGCAGCTTGCATTATTTGATCTAACAATTCAGGTTCTTCTCCTACCGGAATTCTACAACCTGGTGTGGTGCATACATCAGTTCCTATACCGCATTGAGCATGAAGTAGAAACTTATTATCTGATATTTTGCAATGTGAATTATTGTGCTTATTTACTTCTTTTTCAAGCCTTTTAATGATTTGCAAACCTAAATCATCAGCCATTTTATTGTGGCCAAATTTTTCTTTTAGCTGGTTAGCTTTAATTAAATGATTAACACATTCTGCTAAGCCATGAATTCCAAACATAGCTGTAAATCTTTCTTTTAAGGCTAATCCTTCCTCAATCAAAAAATTACTTTCAAAAAAGCCACTTTCATTTACTAAAAACTGAATTCGTTTATCCATCATTTCACACATCAAAGTAACACCTTTTGGTAAAATGGTATTTAAAAAGTCTTCAATACTGCTTGATTCAAAACTTAGGTTTTTAAGGTTTATTCTTGACAAAGTATAAGCTCCACCTCCAGTTGGCAGCCCATTATAGCAACTGGCAATTCCGTAATTTACACCAAAATCATTTACAAACATGTTGTGATTGGCAAAATAGGGTTTTGCGGCGGTTAAGCCTGTTTTTATAGCTTCAAGAGCAAAAGTGTCTGAAGTTTTTTCGGAGTATTTTAAGGTTAAATTAGGAATAGAATTTACCAATTCTGCTTCGGCTTTTAAAATTAACATGCCTGCTTTTGTTTGTTCAGGTCCAATGTTGGCATGTACAAAAGAATCGGTTAATGTGCGATCGATGTGTGTTAAAAAGAGTTTGATTATTTGGTAGGCTTCTTTTTCATCGTCAATAAAGGGTTCAAGCAATTTATCTATTTCACCTAAAAAAACGGGAAAGTTTGTAATAGATGGTGTGTGTTTATATAGAATTAACAAATTATTAACGGCTTCGTACAACTTTGTTGGTGCATTTAATTTAAGAAATGCACTGCCTTGTTTCATGAACTTTTCATAATCGGGCAATATGTAACGGGGACGATAGGGAGCATTTCCTTCAAATAAATCACAAATAATATCCTTGTCCATAAATTCTTTTATTTCTGGAGAAAGATGCAATACATCCAAGGTATTTTCTGCTTCGCGAGAAAGACTGGTAACTTTTTGTTCGTGAGTGAGTTGTTTGTTTTTTATTATATTTAAAATATTGTCCATTGAATTTAAATAAAATGTCTAAAAAATAAAGGTATACGAGCTATTTGGCCTTGTGTTTCATATATAATGAAAATGTTACTTGGAGTTTCAATAATAAGTACAAAAATATAAATTATACCCCAAAGTTTAGGGTTTCTTTTGAAGAAATATTTTTTCAACAAAAGATTAGTTTATGTTGTCACAGAATTTTTACCTAAGATAAAAGTATCTATTTTGTATTCCACCGTTATCAATAATCGATTTAAGGAAGTGGTTTTATGCTTGTAAAATAAATTTGTATCTCATTAGCTTACAACTCAACAACCTTCGATATTCCAAATCTTGAAGTAGGTTCAATTCTATGGGTTTCTTTAAGAGGCTTAAAAGTATCCACAGCCAAATCAACGCGATTGTTATCTGCTGAAATATGCGATAAGAATATGGTTTTTAAAGGTGATCCATTTAGTGATTTTACCAGATCAAAAGCTTGCGTGTTACTTAAATGCCCATTATCAGACAAAACACGTTGTTTCAGGAAGGCAGGGTATCTTCCCGACAGTAAAATATCGTGCTCGTAATTGCTTTCTAAAAAGGCAGCATCACAAAGTTGTAAGTGCTTTATTATATTTTCGCAAGTCGTACCTAAATCGGTTAAAACCGCCACATTCATGCCATCTATTTCAACTCTAAAACTTACCGGATCAATGGCATCGTGTTGTTTGCTAAAGGAATGTACTTTGATATTTCCGATTGAAATGGTGTCGCCAGGATTGAAGTAATTAATTTTAGCAGAACGATAATCTTTTCTGGCTTTTTCGTAGGTTTTTTCTGTTGCAAAACCTTGAATGTTATTTTTTTCGGTCACAATGCGCATTCCTTGTATGTGATCGGTGTGTTCGTGTGTTATGAAAACAGCTTTAATATTCCGAAGCGATAGGTCGGCGTCAAATAATCTTTTGGTTAATTGACGATTTGATATTCCCACATCAACCAATATTGCTTCTTGCTCATTTCCAATGTAATAACAATTCCCATTACTCCCCGAAGCCAACGCACAAATCTGAACCATTTTATCTTAATTTATTTTGGGTGCAAATATGGGAATATCCATTTAAAAAAATACATTTTTAGAAAAACAAGTTTAAGATTGGGCTTATTAAGGAATTCTAAATCCAATTAATAGCATGTCATCAATTTGTTCGACCAATTGGTTTGGTGCATTTTCCATCCATTGAAACATTCGTTGAGTAAAGAGTGTTTCTTGCATACTACAATCATTTTTGTATATCTCCAGCAGCCATTTTCTTAAGTTTTTTGTCATTAATCGGTTTCCTTTAGCATTCATCTGATCGGTAACACCATCGGTAAACAGGTAAACCATTCCGCCACTTGTTACATTAATTTTTGTGTTAGAAAAGGCATGTTCATGTAGATGGATGCCAATGGGCATGCTATCGCCTTTATATATGATAAGTTTGTTTTCATTATTAACGATATATATTGGGTTTCTTGCACCCGAAAACTCAACAACTTTTTCGTTTGGAAAGTAAATAACAAGAGCCATCTCAATTCCATCTTGCGTTTCTCCAGATTTGCCAGTTTGTTTTAAGGCTAATTTAATTTGAACCCTTAATTGATCGAGTATATTAGATGCGCTGGTAAATTTATCGGCTCTAACAATATCATTCAAAAGGGACATGCTTAATACGCTCATAAAACCTCCGGGCACTCCGTGTCCAGTACAATCAGCTGCTGCTAAAACAATGCATGGGGTTTCATTAATTGACGTTTCCTTAAGAAAATAAAAATCGCCGCTTACAACATCTCTGGGTTTATAGTATGTGAAACTATCTTTAAAATAATTTTTCAACTTGTCTTTCTCTGGCAAAAGAGCTTCTTGAATACGTTGAGCATATTCAATGCTAGCGGTTAAATCGTTATTTATCAATTCTATTTTATGGCTCGCTTTTTCGAGTTTTTTATTTTGTGTGAGTATCTGATCTTCTGATTTATTGTTAATGCTGTTAAGAAAGAGGAACCCGAAAATTAATAGGGCAACCGGGAAAAGTGCCAAATAATTCAAACGATTAAAAGTAGCAAACGACACTGTATTAAAATCGAGTCCAACGCCCATGGCTTCGTTCATAGCATCAATCCAAAAAATACATGAGAGATTGATAAATATTGCCAAAAAAAGCAATACTTTACTTCGTGAATCAATAATAACTAAAGGTAAAACCAAAAAGCTCAAAAGATACAATTTTGGAAAAATATAGACTTCTATTGGAATGGGTGGCATTAATTCGGTAAGCAAGTTTTATTTGATTCCACTCTGCTAAATATAGCAGGAAATGCATAGCTTTGGCCTTT
>JAEINW010000292.1 GCA_016342715.1 Salinivirgaceae bacterium
TACTGCGGCGGTTGCCATCCATGCAAATCCATAAAACATGAACCCTCCTTCAAAATCGCGGTAGGGTTTGTTTCTTTTTAGAATATTTATTAATTCAATATATGAGGTTTTTATGGCATTTAACAACTTAACCGAAACTGAAATAGTTTTTGGAGCATCATAATGTATTAATGTTAGTAGAAATATTGACAAAATTCCTAATAATGATAATATTGGATAAATATAAGTGAAAGCATAATTGTCAAAGTCTAATAAAAGGGCAAATGCAAATGTTGTTGCTATTACCACCACTTTTTTTACTAGTGTTGAGTAACTATAAAGTTTTCCAAAATTAGCCGATGAATAATTATGGCGCAGCAAAAGATTTATGGTGGGTAATATTACTGGTTTATAAATGTAATAGAATAGAAAAATAGTTAGGAATATTCCAGCATAAAAAGGGTTTTGAATAATGGTTTGTGCATTTGATGGAAAAAACATTAAAGTTGCAAGAGGAAGTCTTGTAATAATGCCGACCCAAATAAGTAGCCTTTTTTTGTTAAGGGTACGTTTTATTATTTCATTAAAGATTACAGAAAATAGAAGTACAATAACACTGAATTGGAATAGATAACTTATTTGAAAATGACTACCAAATAAGCCTTTTACAAGAATGAATTCATTAAGAATTAGAGCTCCATCGATAATTCCCTCTAAAAACATATGTGACGAATGAATTTTAAATGTTTTTGATTCAGAAGGAGAGAGTTTAAGTTTTTTAAGTGATAGCAGCTTCATTCTTATCAATTTGTTTTTTAATGGGCAAATATAGAAATGAAATGAACAGCATATTAATAAATGTTCGAAAACATGATGGTCTAAATCATTATTAAGTATTATGTTGAACATATACAGTTAATTGCGATATGATTCTGTTGTTGATATTTGTTGCTTATTTTGAATTAGAAATTATGAATTATTCTAACTTTGCGGCAAAATAATTCAAAAATAAAATTGCAATTATGGCATTTATTCATAAAGAAAAACCATTTTCAAAAAACTGGTTTATTTCGTGGAGTTTGATTACGTTAGGAGCCTTTATTATGGCTGCCGGATTTGTGCTGTTTATAAATCCTTATAACATTGTTCCTGGTGGAGTGTACGGTATTTCAATAGTAGTGCATCATTTAACAAAAGGTGTTATTGAACTTTGGCCCGAAGGTATTCCCATTGGTTTGTTTGGTTTGGTTTTAAATATTCCTTTAACTATTCTTGGTATTAAAATTTTAGGACCACGTTTTGGTGTAAAAACGGTAATTGGTTTTGTTTTAACCTCGGTATTTATGGATTTGCTAACCATGTTTATTGGTGAAAACGATCCCTTAGGTTTGGCTGATGAACTATTACTATCGTGCATTTTTGGAGCGGTAATGATTGGTTTAGGTTTAGGATTAATCTTTAAATCGAAAGCAACCTCTGGGGGTTCCGATATTATTGCCATGATTTTTGCAAAGTACACTAAAATGCCAATCGGACAGTTGCTTATATATGTTGATTCGGTAATTGTATTGCTTGGATTGGTCGTATTTAAAGATTGGAAAATTCCCTTGTATTCATGGCTTGTTATTTATATAACAGGTAAAGTAATTGATATGGTTGTAGAAGGAGTAAGCTATGAAAAGATGTTGCTTATTGTTTCTGACAAACCTGATGAAATTAGAGATAAAATTATAAATGATATAAATAGAGGCGGTACTTTTATAATGGGAGAAGGGATGTTTAATAATCAACCTAAAAAATTGATTTATACTGTGGTTAGTAGAAGAGAAATGTCACTTTTAGAAGATTTTATTCAAAAAACCGATCCGAATGCATTTCTTACAGTTGTTGATGCAAAAGAAATTTTAGGTAATGGCTTTAAATCGTTAAACGATAAAATAACGGATTAAAATATACAAGCTATTTTACTTTAAACCCTAATTATGTATTTGACATGAAACAACAAGACTAACTGAAGGATTCATAAGCACTTATAAAGAATTAGGCTTCGACCCTTCGGGTTATTCACCTATAATTTATTTTAAAGGTGTTCATGAGGCTTTCAGCGTTCAACCCGCCCAACTGAGGCGAAGCCGATCTCACGAACGAAGTTAGTAAATGCTTTGAATTAGAACCGGAACGTAGTGGATTTCAGCTAAACTTATTAGCTATCCGACTTATATAGTTCTATTTGGAAATCTAATGCATAATGCGGGTTAAAATGAGGTGCTTTTTGTACCTCATTTTTATTTTTCAACCAATTCAATTTCAAATAATTTAGGCCACCACTTGCCAGTTATTATAAGTTTTTTATTGACTTTATCCCAAGCAATCCCATTCAATACATCAATTGGGTGTTTAACATCTTTCTTATTTAAAATACCTTTTAAATTTATTCTTTTTTCAACTTTTCCGTTGTTGATATTAAAAGCTACAATTTCATCAGAGCCATAAATATTGGCATAAATCAATTCATTAATTAGTTCTAATTCATTTAAATTTGTTACTAGACCCTTATTATCGTACACTTCCAAGTGTCTTGTTTCTTGCATGAACTCAGTATCTAAAAAATAAATTTTTTCAGAACCATCACTCATAATAAGTTCTGTTCCATTGTTGGTTAATCCCCAGCCTTCGGTAGGGTAGGAGAATTCATATAGTTTATCAAAAGTTTCTTTATTATAAACAAAGCCAATGCTTGAGCGCCAGGTTAGCTGATAAATTTTATCATTCAAAATAGTGATGCCCTCGCCAAAAACTTCCGAAGGCAGGTTAACACTATGAATAATTTCATTTTTATATAAATCGGTTTTAAATAACATTGATTCACCATATTGGCCTGTTCCTTCAAAAAGAAAACCTTCAGAAAATTCTAGTCCTTGAGTGTATGATTTGTAATCGTGATCGTATTTGTTTATCACTTTGTATCCAAATTTTTGTGGTACGATATCAGAAAGTAATTTTATTGATATGCTTTTGGATGCTTGAAGCGAATCTCCATAATAAAATGTAAGCATTAAGTTATTTGTGCCAGTTTTTGCATTTATTGAATTCCAAAGTATGGGAGATGCCGTTTTTATTACGATATTTTTTTTAGCAATATTCTCCCGTAATGTAATTGAATCAGGAATTTTATTGTTAGAAGTTGAATAATTAATAGCAATTATATCTCCAATTGTTAGCGGGTTTTCATTATCAATTTGTAAATCAATACTTAAATGTTGCTTTACAATATCAGGTTTTTCATTTATAGTGTTTTCTTTTGTTTGAGTAGTGTTTGATTGACAGCTAAATAAAGCTATAACTAGAATAAATAGATAGTTTTTCATATAATTTTAATTGCTTACGAAAAGTAATAATATTTTGATTGAATATAAAACAAAAAAGGTTGCCATTTTATTGACAACCTTTAATTTAAATTTTCAGTCTTTTACCAAGCCGTTGTAATGGTTTGGTTAAACATTTTATAAATACTTTTTTCGCCAGTTTTTACCGATTTGTAATGAATGGTTCCTTTAATCATGTCATATTTTTTAGCAGAATAATTTTCCTTGCTAATTGCTTGATTAATTGTGAATTCTAGGTCATGCTTACCCGATCCAGTAAAGTTTTGATTAATACCATCAATAATAATAGGAGCTTCATCGCCAAATTTTAAAATAATTTTTTCAACAATAAAGGGACTGTCGTATTTCGAAGTTATTGACATAATACCTTTAGCATTTTCTATTTCGGTTCCATTATCGGTTCCACCATTTAAATTAATATCATTATTTACAAAAATGTCAATCTTTTCAGCATTTATGTTAAACGCATATTCATTGCTTGCTTTGCCAAACGAACTTTTAAAAGTAACCTTAATCACATTATCAGGATCCTCATAGCACTCTTCGTATGAATAGGTAATAATCCATTCTGGAGTCTTACTTTTAACATCAATTATTTTTGCACAATTGGAGCTTACGCTTGGTTTTCTTGAAGTAGTAAGCGTTTTTTCACCAATTTTCAAAATCATTCTTATTTCACCTAAGGTATTGTTTACTGTTTCAATTGAAAAATTCTTCATCATATCTTTCAATTTAGCAATACCTACATTGGCTTGATCTAACCTTGGATCGACATCAATAAAGCCTTGTGCTAAAGCTTCAAGTTCTTTTTCAGTTTGACTCATTTCTTCAAGATTGTCAAGGGCATCAATTTTCCCAAGAATTCCTTCCAATTGGTCGGTCAGTGCTTGATCGGCCTTTTCGTATTCTTTAATCAGTTTTTCAAGCTGTATCCTTGAAAAAGGGTATTTTACATGATAATAGTATTTAATATTGTCCTGATAGCTTTCCTTTTCCCAATAAAATTCGTCCACTTTGCTTAAAGCAATGCCTTTAACAAATGGGATGTCAGCTGCACGAGTTTTTGTTGCAGTTTTAAAACTTTCAGCAAAATCGGAGTCATCATTTTTTACAGTTTCACTTCTTAAATATTCACTGGTCGATTGAATATTTTCAGCAACTGAGCTAATAATTTGTTCTTTTACTTTTGCTAAAGCTTTCTGTTGGGCATCATCAAGAGTAGGGCTAGATGCTACTACAATAACAAAATCTTTAACAAGACCATTTACCCATTCTGGTTTTTTCTTTGAACTTTCTTCAATTATCCTTGGTTTTTTTTGGGCTTGAGCATTATTTGTACTCAAAGAAAAGAACATGCAAATAATTAAAATTGTAATGAAATGTTTCATCTTATAAAATTTTAGTTTGAATTCATAGGTTTCAAATAATAAATTTACTTTATTTTTTCAATTTCACCTATTCAAATAATTAGCATAAGAAAAAAAAATCAGCACATAGTGCTGATTTTTAATATTATCTAAATGAATAATTAATATTCACTACTCATTTTGTCCATCTCTTCGTCAAATTTTGCTTTGAATTTTTCACGGTCATACATAACTTCTAGCTTTTTGTCTTTAGCTATACCTTTATCAATTCCGTTATAAATTACATCTTTTGAAACTTCTAAAGCCATATAAGTTTCATACGATCCGTCTTCTTTTTGACCTACTTTTTCGCAAGTAATAGCTACTTCAACTAATTTTTGCTTTACAATATCGCGTGTCATGTTTTCAAAAGTTTGCTCAAAGTTCGAAGCATCTGCTACTTCCATTTCGTTTACATAACGTTCTGTAACTGATTTCATTGTAGAACTAATTAACGACGCCAACCTTTGTTTAGTCATTAACAACGCTTTTTCACGACAGGTAGCCATATCACGGCTAGTTGCTGAGCTACTTGCTCTAAACATAGTTGCGTCAGAGCGTCCTTGGTCTGCACAAGGAACTACTATTTCATTAAATCCTTTAGGACTTGCAGCTTCTTTAGAACCACCGCATGATGATAGTGTTACTACTGCAGCTAAAGAGAAAAATAATAATGTTACTTTTTTCATAATGTTATAAATTTTGATTGTTAAATCAGGTTAAGTAAATTTCAATAAATAATTTTAAATTAACAATTACAAGACGAATGTATAAAAAAAAGGTTGCTTTTAATATTTTTTATTAAAAAAATAGCTAACTCTTTATGTAAAGTAAGGTATAATAGACAAAATTAATGGTTTTTGAGACTGAAGTTGTTCAAGTGGACATTTTTAATGGTTTATTTTTCAC
>JAEINW010000293.1 GCA_016342715.1 Salinivirgaceae bacterium
TAGATATCAATTGATGTTTGAGAGTGTTGTGGCTTATGCCTGATAATTACTATACCTTTCGTTGCATGTAAGTATCAATTATCATTAATATTTCTGCTTGCAACGATTTTTCACATGTTCAATACCGGAGGCGGTGCCTCCGGCTGAAATAAATATGCCTTACAGGCAATTAATTGTCTGAATGTATTAACCGACTTTTTTAAACCACCTTTTCTGATTTTTTAATTTAGGTTGACATAGGAATAATCATATTATTATTTATTATGCTCGTCTTGTTTTTTTCGTTCAATGTAAGCTTCAAAAGCTTCATTTCCTTCCTCGTCCCAGTATTTATCGTAATATTTCCAGTTATAACATGCATTGCTACCTTTCCACATATCTCCTTTTTGCATAAACTTTCTTCCCATTCTTTTTGAAGGGTTACTATGTTTTGAAGGATGTCCTCCATGTTTAAACCCACCAAATAATAGTCGTGCTAATATTATTAATCCAACTGCTTTCCAGAAAGTTAATACCGACAAGCCAAACAATTCAGGCATTAGCCAATTCCATAACCACATTACAGCATATCCAAAAATAAATGCCAATGCGATGGCTCCCAAAATTCCAAGTATTGCAAATCCAGTATATTTAAAGGCTTGAAATACCCATGATCTTCCATTACGTGTTTCCATGATTTTAATTTTTTAAGTTTATCATTTTTCCATAGTCAAGATATCGTACAACTGTTTTAAAGCTCTATGTTTTCTTGCAAGCAGTGTGCCTATTGGGATGTTCCATCGTTCAGAAAGTTCTGCAAATGTATATCCCTCAAATTCTGTCTCCATTACTATCGCCTGTTGATCGGGCTTTAACTTTGTTATTGCTTCCATCAACTTTTGATAATTTTCTTCTTTTTCAGAAGGACTTATTTGATCATCTTCAATAACAAGTCCGTTTAAAAGAAGATTTTCTCCTTCATCATTGGTATAGTTTTCTATAGAGATGTTCGGGTTTTTTCGGCGTTGATTATCTATTATCTTATTTCTGATGGCTCTATAAAAATAGCTAGCAATATTTTCAATAGGTGCATCAAAGTCAAGCTTAGTAAAAATATTAAGTGCAACGTCCTGAATAATATCCTCCGCATCAACTGCAAAAAAACCACCAGTAAAAAATGAATTGACATAATTTTTTAACTTTTTTGATTGTTCTTGCAAAAAGCGACTTAAAACAGTTTGTCTCTTTTCTTGATTATTCATACTCTTTAAGACGAAGGATTTTTAAATTATTGCATTTTTCATAAAAAAAAATTTACTAGCACCAACACTAACAATCTAATTTAGTGATATTCAATTCATTTATTATTAAAATCAAGTTCATTTTTTTCAAAATAAAAAAGGAGCTTTAAAGGCTCCTTAATATTTATATATGTGAAATAAGCTTAAAATTTATAGCTAAACCCTACACCCAAAACTTCTTTAAATTGTGTTCGAGGGCCAACTTTTGTAGGATCATTTTCATCGTAAGCAATATCAATATCATGGTCGTATAAAAGTGTGGTTGATATTGTTGCAGAAATAAATTTATTCACTTTCATTGAGATTAATACTTCCCAATTCACATCTATATTTTGGGGGTCTTCAATATAATTCGAAAACAGATCAAGCTTAGTCAAGAAATCTACATTTTCCATTATCTTTTTCTTATAGAATATTCGTGTATAACCACCTATTTCGACACGTGATTTTTTCCCAGGATCAACACCAAAGGCACCCGCATCAGCAAAAGCTTGATTGTTAACGAAAGTTGCTTTAGCTGTTAAAGGAGCAATAAAAGCTGTAAAGTTTTTATTTGGTTTATAGTCCATACCTAATGCTCCGAGCAAATATGCAGGTGCTAAAAAGTCTGAAATCAATGTTGAACTTGTGTCGGTATAGGTATTTCCTTCGGTCATTTGCGTTTTAAAGTTTAGCAAAGCTGCATAATACCAATGCCTTGATGCTTTCTGTCCATATTTTGAAGTAAAATCTATTTTATCATCTGACTTCCGCCAACCATCGTTGCCATCTTGCTTAATACTGCCATAGCCAATATCCAAATAATTCTCCCAAAGTCCATTACCTTTTTTATAGGTGGCAAATAAATTCACCAATCCACTTGCCGAAACGGATGCTTGTCCCCCAGCCGACCAATTTTTTAATGCAACCTGATTTAAATTGACTGTTATTGTACCACCTGTTTCCCAACCATCAGTAGTATCATTTTTTACTTTTTTTAGATTTGCCTCAGCTTCTGTTGTTTGTGCCGATATTCCACAAGTAATAAATATTGCCAATGCAACTGATAATAACTTTTTCATATAAAGTTTGATTTTTTATTCGCTGTAATTAACAATAAAAATAAAAAGTTGTTCAAATTTTTAAGCTTTGACTGATTTTATTTCAGCACTTTGACAAGAATTACAAAATAAATTCATTTACCTTTTCAATTAAGTCGGAATCTTTTACTGGTTTTGATATATAATCGTCACATCCAGCATTGCGTGCCTTTAATTCATACTCAGGCAAGGCATAAGCGGTTTGTACAATAATTGGAATATTTGGTTTAAGCGCCTTAATTTTTGCCGTGGCTTCATAACCATCAATAATAGGCATCCTTAAATCCATAAGGATAATATTATAATCATTAGCCATCACTTTTTCAATGGCTACTTTACCATTACTGGCCCATTCAACACAGCCACCATAACCTTTTAACATGCGTTTAAACAAAACGTAAATGGCTTCCTCATCATCAACAACCAATATTTTTTTGTTTTTAAAATTAATTTCATTTAGTTCACCAGCATCAATTTTATTTTCTTGATGTTCAGATTTTTTATCAAGCTCAATTGGTATATAAAATGTAAATACGGAACCCTTATCTTCCTCCGACTCTACAAATATTTCACCTCCCATTAGCTCAACCAGTTCCTTAGAAATTGAAAGCCCAAGACCTGTTCCATAATGCCTTGAAACAAACTCTTTTGAATACTGAATAAATCTATCGAATACTGATGCTAAATTACTTTTGGAAATACCTATCCCTGTATCTTTTACCGAAAATTTAAGTTTCGATTTATCTCCAGTTACCTTTAATATTATTGAACCTTGCTGGGTATACTTAATAGAGTTATTAATAAGGTTATCCAAGACTAGTTTTATTCTGGCTTTATCAGCAATAATATGAAAGCAATTATCAAAATTTGTTTCATCAATTACTTTAAAATCAATATTTTTATTAGTACTATTTTGAATCACTCCTGAGAAATAAACTCTTATTTCATCAAGCATTTCTGACAAAACGAAGGGCTCGTTCAGTATTTTTAATTGTTTTGCATCAATAACTGATATATGTATTATATCATCAATAATTTTAATCAGACTTTCTCCATTATTATTTACATAATTCATAAATCGCAAACGCTCTTCTTCAGTAAGATTTTCTTTTTGTAGTATTTTTGAAAATCCAATAACCGCATTCATTGGTGTTCTTATTTCATGGCTCATATTTGCTAAAAATGCCGATTTCAAACGGTCGCTTTCTTCAGCCTTATCTTTGGCAACTACCAACTCTTCAATGGTTTTTTTATGAGCTGCAACCTCCCTTTCTAAATCAATATTTTTTTTCTCCAGCTTTGCTATTAATCTCTGGTTATAAACCTTTAACAAGGCCGTTTCATTATCGAATTTTAAGCCTGTATTCCTTGCTTCAAAATCTGTTTCATGAATTTTATCTATTACTTCTAAAAGAATTTTCAACAACTTTTCCGGGTCAAGTGGTTTTCGAACAAATTTTTCGGCTCCCAACGAAAGTGCAAATTCCTCATCCTTTAAATCAACATAAGTTGCTGTATAAAAAACAAATGGAATTTGTTTCAACTTATCGTTTTGTTTCACCTCCTTACATAATTGAAATCCATCCATTACCGGCATAAGAATATCGGAAACAATAAGATTGAAAGTTTCAGAATTAAGTATATCCAATGCTTCCTTGCCATCTTTTGCTCCAATAACACTAAAATTTTTACTTTTTAGTAAAATTTCCAGCATCTCTAAATTATCTATATTATCATCAACTATTAAAACTTTCATGGTCAAATATTTTTAGTTAACTATTGCATGGATTTCATCCATTACCGTTTCAGGGTTAATTGGTTTTTCAATATATCCAGTACAACCAGCTTCTAATGCTCTTTCTCGGTCGCCAGTCATTGCATAAGAAGTAACAGCAATAATAGGAATAGAGTTGCCAATTTTTGAAGCTCGTATTTTTCGGGTAACATCCATACCATTAATATCTGGTAATTGAATATCCATTAAAATAAAATCGAGCTTTTCATTTAAAGCCATTTCGTAACCAAGGGTTCCGGTTCTGGCACTAATTACTTCATAAGAATTTTTCTCCAAAATAAACTGAAGCATGTATAAATTATCCTCGTTATCTTCAATTATTAGTACTTTTTTCATCCTTAACTATTTTAATTGGCAGATCAAAATAAAAAACACTTCCTTTTCCTGGTTTACTATCAACATATATTTTTCCACCTAACATTTGCATAAGTTTTCTGCATAAATATAAACCTAATCCAGTTCCTCCCTTCTGTTTTGTTAAGGAAGAATCAATCTGTTGAAAAGGTTCAAATAATCGCAATTTATCCTCATCAGATATTCCTATTCCTGTATCTAAAACCGATAGTCGTAATAGATTGTTTTCTTTGATTTCTGTTGTTATATGAACTTTGCCTTCATCGGTATAATTTACAGCATTGCTTACCAAATTTAGTACTACCTGCATTACTCTTCGTTTATCGGAAAATACTACTAAATTTGGCTCAAAATAAACACTAAATTTAAGATTTTTTTCGTTAGCCCTTGGCTCAATAATTTCAACAACTTCTTTAACAACATCCTCAATTTTAAATAATTCTTTCTGCAATTCAACTTTACCAGCTTCAATTTTTGAAATATCAAGAATGTCGTTAATTAAACTCAATAAGTGAATAGCATTCCTTTTAACTTTTCCCAGTTGCTTTGTTTGCTCCTCGCTTAAATCACCAGTCATTCCCATTAAAAGAATTCCCGTATATCCGATTATAGAGTTAAGTGGCGTGCGAAGTTCGTGACTCATGCTTGCCAAAAAAATTGATTTATACTTATCGGAATTCTTTAATTTATTATTTAGCACCTTTAATTCAATAAGTTGCCATTCAATTTCTTTTTTTTGCTTGGCAAGTCGCTTGCGTTTTTCTTTGTTTTTTTGATACGAAATTGAAATAGTAATCGCCAATATTAAAACCAGAGTTACAATAATAATCGACAAATACAAAAGTTGCCGTTGACGATTGATCCTATCCGATTGATTCACCAGTGTTTTATTCTTTTCGTCAATCTCTTCATTCAAATTTTCAATTTCATATTGCTTACCCATTAAAAGATTTTCCTGCTTATTAATTTCTTTCCATTGGTATTGAATTTTTTCATATTGTCCATCAAGTACTTTGTTTTTACGCACAATCAAATCTTTTCTCAATTTACAATACTTCGGTAGATTTTAATATAATCATCTGATTATCAGTAAAATAAATCAAATAAAATTAGGTTAAAACC
>JAEINW010000294.1 GCA_016342715.1 Salinivirgaceae bacterium
CAAGGAAAATAAGTTGAGAGAAAAATAGGAAAAATATTCAAACGTCATTTTTTTCAAAACTACCTGAGTTGTTACTTTTATTTTAAATAAAATGGTATACTTTTGGATTGAAATACTGGTACACTTTTAAGTTGAAAAAAACATCAGGCAGAGGCATTAGAGTTGGCATTA
Source organism: Salinivirgaceae bacterium (assembly GCA_016342715.1). Lineage (GTDB taxonomy): Bacteria > Bacteroidota > Bacteroidia > Bacteroidales > SZUA-534 > JAEINW01. The sequence goes on from JAEINW010000294.1 coordinate 172, forward strand.
AAAACATTGTAGTAAATCAATTATGAGCATAGATAAATTAGACCTGCAATCGCCCGCCATAGTATTGGAAAACATACAACGCATAGCAAATCTTTACCCCAACTACATTACCGAAACAGCCGAAGGCAAAGCCGACTTTATTCATAAATTGGCCATAGCTAAAAAAGAGTGTAATGAAACTTTATATTGGTTGGAATTATTGCAGGCAACCGATTTTTTAAATAAAAATGAATTTGATAGTTTATGGGGTTATGGTACTGAGCTATTAAAACTAATTACCAGCATTATTAAAACCACGAAACCACGAATTAAACATTAATAATTAATCATTAACAATTAGTATGGCACTACCCATAAACATAGAATCACTTATTAACGGCCAAACTATTGAATGGGAACGTATTGAGTTTAAGCAAGGCTGGAATCCTGAAGATATTATTCATTCCATGTGTGCTTTTGCCAACGATATTCATAATTGGGGTGGTGGTTATGTAATTATAGGAGTTGCTGAAAATAAGGGTCAACCTGTTTTGCCTCCTGCTGGCTTGCAGCAAAATAGTTTAGATGGCATTCAAGGTGAAATTGTCCGTCTTGGCCACAGCATTACACCTAATTATTTTCCCATAACTCAACCATACGTACTTCAAGGTCAACATATTTTAGTCTTATGGTGTCCGGCAGGCGATAATAGACCATATATTGCACCATCTACATTGGGCAATAGGGCACAACGCTATTCATATATTAGGGTAGGTTCACACAGTATTGTAGCGCAAGGTGAACAACTCAGGCAATTACAAGAACTCACTGCCCGAATTCCTTTCGACGACCGAATAAACAATCGGGCAAGCATTAATGATTTTGATTTAGGCTTAATACGCACCTATTTACAAGAAATTAAAAGCGACTTATTTGAAGAAAGTGCCCGAATGTCCTTAACCGATTTGGCCATCTCCATGCACATTGCCAAAGGGCCAGCCGAAGATATTCGTCCGGTAAATGTAGGTTTGTTGTTTTTTACCAAAGAACCAGAGCTCTTCTTTCTCCGGTCATGGATCGAATTGGTATGGCATAAAGATAATGGCAATCGAAATTTTACTGAACATTACTTTAAAGGAGCATTACATAAACAATTGCGTGATACTTTGGAGTTTTTAAAGAATAACATCATAAACGAAAAAGTGGTAAAACATGCACACAAAGCTGAAGCTGACCGTTTTTATAATTTTCCTTACAATGCAGTCGAGGAAGCTTTGTCAAATGCCGTGTATCATAAAAGCTATGAAATTGGCTCTCCAATAGAAGTGCAAGTTTGGCCCGATAAAATTGAAATACTAAGTTTCCCTGGTCCCGTTCCTCCAGTAAATGCAAATATACTACGTACACAAAGGCGCATTGTTGCTCGGGAATATAGGAACCGGCGTATTGGTGATTTTCTTAAAGAACTTCGATTAACTGAGGGGCGTGGTACTGGTTTTCCTACCATTTATAATGCTATGGCGGCTAATGGTTCTCCAGCTCCTGTTTTTAGTACCGATGATAATAGTACACATGTTTTGGTTACGCTTACGGTTCATCCTGCTTATGGTAACCAAGCTAATGACCAAGTTAGCGACCAAGTTAATGATTTAGTTATTAACTCATTAGATGATTTAATAGCTTTTGTTAATGACGCTGATGACCAAGTTAGCGACCAAGCTGGTAACCAAGTTAGTAACCAAGCTACTCAGCTTATTAATAATGAAGTACACAATAGAGTTGTAGATGTTTTACATTATACCAAAGATTGGGTAAAACGTGATGCCCTGTTTTTTGCAATCGGTTTAAGCAATCATTCTGATCATCGAAAAAAATACCTTGATCCCTTAATTGAACTTAATTGGGTGGAAATGGAATTTCCAGATACAAAAACAAGTCCGAAACAACGCTATAGGGCAACCCAAACCGGGAAACGAATATTAGCATTAATTAGCAAAAATGAATAGTAAATAAATAAGCTTAAAGCCCACTACCAAGTAAGTCCTCCTCTTGGGGAGGCGGCGAAAAGCCGGAGGGAAATAAAAGGAACCAATGTAATTTGCAGATATACAAAGTGCAAATGAAGCTACAATTTAAAGAACAACTTTTTCAAATACAAGTCGTTAAGGCAATAGTCGCTTGTTTTATGGGACAAACCGAGTGCCTGGAGTGATAAGTTACTTTGGGTAAAAAAGTTTTTGGGAGAAGTAGCTCATAAACGCCTCATTTTATCGCAGCATAAAAATTTATTGAATGGCCAATATATTATTGATGATCGCATAGCTCGTGGTGTAAGTGAATTTAAGGGTAAACACATTTATTTTGGTCAACCAGGTTTTGAGAGTTGGAAAGAGGTGATTGATTATTTGAAATAAATATTCATCTAAAATTTAGCTCCGCCATCCTTTGTTATCTGTGATAGTTTTCTTTGTGTTTAATGTTAACTGATATGGCACCACAAACAGCCATAGTAAAACTTGAAAATCTAAGTATGATTTCCTTCAACCAATATTTAGTGCTATTATTTCTCTCTACATTCTAATTACTGGCAATTATTTCAGTTTGCTGCCGTAATATAGTTTTAGTATATTTACAATCTAAAATTTTGATTATCGAAGACAAAAGGTTAAATATAGAAGGTTTAAAAAAGCATTTTAAGGGTGCAGAATATCTATTAACAAAGGATATTACTGAGTTCTATCTTTCATTAGACCCAACAATTAAAAAAACAACGATTAACTGGAGAGTGTATACTTTAGTTCAAAAAAATATACTTACTCGTATTGGACGTGGTAAGTTTTGTTTTGGTTCGAGCAAAACCTTCTTGCCTGAAATAGGCAGAAAAGAGAAGGTGATATTTAATAAACTAAATAGTGAGTTCCCATTTGTAGAAATTTGTATTTGGAATACAAAAGTCCTAAATGAGTTTATGCAACATCAACCTGGAAATTTTCAGTTAATTGTTGAGGTTGAAAAAGAAGTTACCCAATCTTTATTTTATTTCTTAAAAGAATTGAAATATCTTGTTTTTATTGAGCCAACAAGTGATATTTTAGATAAATATCTCCCAATCGATAAAGAAGCAATTATTATTAAGTCTTTAGTTTCTGAATCCCCTACTCAATTAGTGAATGGAATAACAACTGTTTCGATTGAGAAATTATTGATTGATATATTTTGTGATGATATTATTTTTTCAGCACAACAAGGAGCTGAAATGAGAACTATTTTCAATGAAGCTTTCTCTAAATATACAATCAATCAGAGCAAAATGCTTCGATATGCTAGTAGAAGGAGAAAGAAAGAAGTTTTTCAAGAATATTTAAGTTCATTTCAAATTTACGGCAGCAATGATAATAAAGCTGGCATATTATAGAATATGATTAGTAAGGAAAAGATATCGATAGATTGGATTAATCAAGTCTCGAAGGAAAATCGAAAGGCTGATAAAATTCTTGTTGAAAAATTAATTAAAGCATTACTATTACTTGAAGGACTGGCGAAATACAAGATGCCTTTTGTTTTTAAAGGAGGAACGGCATTAATGCTTCACCTCAATTCAACAAAACGGTTATCTATTGATATAGATGTAATTTTACCTGAAGAAGTTGAAGGTTTTGAGGGAATTCTTGATAATATTTCACTAGAACAAGGTTTCCTAAGAAAAGAATTACAGCATCGAAATACAAAATTGAAAATTAAAAAGGAGCACTACAAATTCTTTTATACTCCAATACATAAATCAAATAAAGAAGAGGAATATGTCCTCCTTGACATTCTATTTGAAGAAGTTGGGTATACAAATGTGATTGAAATACCCATACATTCATCATTCGTACCAAATGACGGTAATCCTTTATCTGTTAAGGTTCCGTGCTTGGAAGATATGTTAGGAGATAAATTAACTGCTTTTGCTCCAAACACAACAGGCATTCCTTATTTTAAGAGAAAAGATAGCATGAGTATGGAAATCATTAAGCAATTGTATGATATCGGAACCCTATTCGATGTTGCTAATGATTTGACTATAATTAAAGCTACCTTTCTAAGGTTTGCAACAACCGAATTAACCTATAGGAGTATTGAAGGACAGACTGAGAATGATGTGTTAGAGGATATTTTCCAAACCTCCTTATGCATTGTAACTCGAGGTGGAGATGGCAAAGGAGATTTCGAGCTCTTACAACAGGGAATTAGAAGAATTACCAGCTTTATATTTTCTGAAAGTTTTCATTTAGAAAAAGCGATCACTCTTGCATCCAAAGCTGCTTATGTTTCAACACTTATAAAACTAGATGCAGATGTAATTGAAAAATTTGAAAACCCTAAGCAATTAAAGGATTGGACGATTGGCGAGGAAATGAATAACAAACTAAACAAATTGAAGAAATCAAATCCAGAGGCTTTCTTTTATTGGTATAAAATTTATGAATTAATAACACAGGCGAAATAAATGTTTGAACAAACTTTTAAAAATATTGACGATATACTACATAAGGATGCAGAAGTGAATTAGAATATGTAGAACAAAGCTCTTGGGTGTAGTTTTTAAAATATTTGGACGATTTAGAAAAAGACAAAGAAAATGCTGCGCTTCTTTCTGGACAAGAATATACAAGACTAATAGAACCAGGCTACCAATGGACAACTTGGGCGACTCAAAAATTAGCTGATGGAAAAATTGATCACAACGCTCAAACAGGTGACGATTTATTGGACTTTGTAAACAGCGAATTATTCCCCTATCTCAAAAAATTTAAGGGTAAACATATTTATTTTGGACAACCAGGTTTTGAAAGTTGGAAAGAGGTGATTGATTATTTGTAATAAAATTTCATCTTTGAAACCTTCTAATTATGTTTTTTAATTACTTATATACACTTTTGAGTTATATCTTTTTTACTAGCTTTGTTAGAAACAACCATGATCAAACAAAATAACTTGTTTATAGATAGACTAATCAAAACCAGCAATGAAAACTGGTTATGAGATATATTGGACTGCTATAAAAAAGGATTAGCGTTTGATTTGGAAGGTGATGAGAACATAGGACTGACTCTAGAAATCATTTAATTAACCTTGCAATACATATGATAAGTGACGATTTAAGACTAAGAAAAATCACGGAACTTCTAAATGAGAATTTTTATGTACCCTCATATCAAAGAGGATACCGATGGACAAAGGATGAAGTAGATGCTTTGTTAAACGATATTTGGGATTTTAGAGAAAACCCACCAAAGCATGAATATGGTGAGAAGAAGCTATTTTATTGTCTGCAGCCTATAGTCGTTAAAGAGAAAATAGTTAATGATCGCAATCTTTGGGAAGTAATTGATGGGCAGCAGCGCTTAACTACAATATTTGTTTTTTTCAACTTAAAAGTGTACCAGTATTTCAATCCAAAAGTATACCATTTTATTTAAAATAAAAAGAT
>JAEINW010000295.1 GCA_016342715.1 Salinivirgaceae bacterium
GCTTACAAAACACCAATAAGTTGGTGGGTTTTTGCATTGGCCGGATTGCTGGCTTTGGGAATTGCACTTTTAACGGTCAGTTGGCAGAGTTGGAGAGCAGCCAGAAGGAATCCTGTCGAAGCTCTGCGTTACGAATAGGAACCAGAGCGTAGATCCCCGATAGCGAAGCATATCGGGATGAAGGCGTTGAGGTATGAGTAAGAAAACATGAACTGATTTTGAAATAAAAACATTGTAAAACATGAAAAGTAACATACAATTGGCGATTCGCAATATTCTTAAAAACAAGGTAAATTCCTTCATCACGATTGGAGGTTTAACCGTTGCATTTGCTTGTCTTTTATTAATTTACATGTATGTTTCTCAGGAATTTAGCTACAACAACTTTCATTCGAATAAAGACAAAATTTTCAGAGCCAATTATTCAACCAAATATGCGAATGGCAGGGAGGGTACGAGTCTTCTTTTTGATTCTAAACTATCTGGAATTATAAAAGATAAAGTACCACAAGTAAATAAATGTACTGCTTTTCGTAGTGCTCACGGACCAACTTTAATATTTGAAGAGAACAATTTTGAAGAAAAAGTTTGTATTGCTGAACCTGACTTTTTTGATATGTTCAGTTTTAAATTATTGATTGGAAACAAAGAAAAGTTATTTGAAAACCCAGATGAAATTGTAATAACATCGAGCTTGGCAAATAAATTTCAAGCCATTAATTCGTGTACAAAAGAAGAATTAATGGGGCAGCATGTTTTTTTTCAGAATACTGGTGACCAGCAATTTGTAATTTCCGGTATTATGGAAGATGTGCCTAAAAATTCAAGCATTCAGTTTGATGCATTAATTCCGTATAAGTATGAAGCAGCATTTTCTCATTCGAACAATACTTTTGGGAACTCGTCTATATTTTATGAAATAAATCAAAATGAAGATGCACAACAGGCTGAACTGCAAATTAATGAAACAATTAGTGAGTATTATAAAGATTTAGTTGCTAAACAACAAAGCAGAAGTTTTTTTGCAAACACAGCCGATTGTTTTGTTCCCTTTTCGTTATCGCTTAACGATGTTTATCTTAGTAAAATTGACTCTGATTACGAAGAAAATAACAGCAAAACCAGTTTGTATATTCTTTCTGCCATTGGTTTTCTAATACTTATAATAGCATGTAGCAATTATATGATGCTTTCGTTGAGTCAGGCTTTTAAGAAAGTGGGAGAAGTTGGCATTAGAAAAGCCATTGGAGCCAGACCTGTAAATATATTCGGTCTGTTTTTTACCGAAAATATTATTTTAACATTCGCAGCATTAGCTATTGGGGCATTTCTTTGTACCCTGCTTCTGCCCATATTTAATCAATTAGCTTACACTGAAATCTACACCGGAATAATTAATATCTCCCAAATAGTAGCTTTTGTTGCTTTAATTCTATCGATAGTTGTTTTGACAACCAGTTTAATTCCAATTTTAAAACTGACAAAAATTCAACCCAATCTGTTGTTGTCAAAAAATTTGAAAAGCGGAAATAAAAATAGTATTACTCAGCTATTTGTCACACTACAATATGTTCTTTCCATTATTCTAATCATTTTAACCATTTCGATAGTACGCCAAACAAATTATATGAAATATAAAGATCTGGGCTTTTCTGCTGAGAATATAATTGACCTTCGAATATACCATCTTGACGATAACCAGAAAATTGCACTTCGCGATGAACTTAGAAATAACGCTGGAATTGTTAATTTTACTCTTACCGACAGAAATTATACCGGCGGCCGCTCCGATAATTTTATTAAAAACAAAGAGGGAGAACTTTCTCAAACTAGATTATTAAGTGTCGATCACAATTACATTTCTACATTGAGTTTAAAACTTACTCAGGGCGATAATTTCGCAGAAACCAGTTCCTCCAGCCAATCTATTATTATAAATGAAAAGCTGTTGTCGTTTCTCGGTTTTAAAGACGATGCAATTGGGCAATCCCTTAGTATGGATGGAAAAAATTATAGAATTATGGGAGTTGTTAAAGATTTTCATTACGATTCGATGAAAGAAGAAATTCAGCCGCTTGTGTTGTTGCCCCGAACAGTAGAAAGTAAGAGGGGAAAATTTATTTTTATCAAATACAACTCAGCGCAGCTAAGTCAATTGATTCCCTTTATTCAAAAAACATGGAAAAGAATCGCACCCGATAAAGAGTTGGATTTTAAGTTTTGGGACGAACAATTAAACCAACGATATCAATCTGAAGAAAGGTGGAGCCAAATAATTGGTTACGCAGCAATAATTGCAATTATAATCTCATCGTTAGGACTTTTCGGATTAACATTAATTGTAATAAACAGGCGTGTAAAAGAAATTGGTATTCGGAAAATAAGTGGCGCAAAAGTTATGGAAGTAATAACCATGCTAAATAAAGACTTTATAAAATGGGTAGCCATTGCATTTGTAATAGCCTGCCCTCTTGCTTACTACGTCATGCACAAATGGCTTGAAAACTTTGCTTACAAAACACCAATAAGTTGGTGGGTTTTTGCATTGGCCGGATTGCTGGCTTTGGGAATTGCACTTTTAACGGTAAGTTGGCAGAGTTGGAGGGCAGCTACTAGGAATCCTGTCGAAGCTCTGCGGTATGAATAACCTTAAATACTTATAAATATGTTTAAACATATAGTCGTTCAAAGCTTTCGTAGAATACTAAACGATAAAACAAATTCCTTTTTAAAAATTGTGGGCCTTTCTATTGGATTGAGTGTGGCTCTTGTAATTACCGTTTTTTCAGTGCATGAATTGAGCTACGATAATTTCCATAAAGATACTAGTCAAATCTATAGAATCCTGAATCATCAAAATTCAGAAATGACATGGACAACTACACCATTTATTCTTGGCAATACCATAATGGATCAAATTCCAGAAGTGGTATCAAATGCGAAGTTATGCTCTTTAGGAACCATGAACTTTAAAAAGGAAAATGAAATGATTTCTGAAACTAAGGTTTTAGCAACAAATTCTGACTTTTTTGAAATATTCACGTTTCCGGTTCTCCATGGCGATTTAAAGAAATTTGATAATAACTCTAATGGAATTATCCTTTCAAAATCGATGGCACATAAATATTTTGGTGAATATTTCCCTCTTGACAATATTATTGAAGTTGAATTGGCGGGCAAAACCATTGAATTAACAGTATGTGCCATAATGGAGGATTTTCCCATAAACTCTTCAATAAAAGCAGATTTTATTGTGAACCCCTATTTCGGATATCGTGCATTGGTACAAAAGTCAATCTCAACTAGCCAAACACCTATTACAAAGGATCAAATGTATAATAAAAGTGTATTTCACACCAACTACATTAAAGTTTCTGAAAACACGAACAAAGAAGAGTTGCAAAAAAAAATTAACAATCTTACCCAAAGTATAAAATTTGCAGATTTTGGATATAACTTTCAATTACAAGCTTTTTCTGATATGTATTTTCATTCAACAGAATATGTCGATAATTTAAATATTGAAAAGGGAAATCTATCACTTATTGTAGTACTTATAATTATTGGAATACTAATTTTAGCTATAGCTACTATTAATTATATTAACCTTACTGTAGCTCAAATTCATATTAAAAATCACTTTATTGCCATTCGCAAAATTTGTGGCGCCTTGCGTAAAAATCTAATAACTCAAATAACTTTCGATTCTTTAATATTTACTTTAATTACTGCCCCAATAGCCCTACTACTTACCTTTATATTATTACCTGTAGCAACAAATATTTTGGGTAAAGACTATCAATTATCTGTTTTTGATTCTTATGTCGCTTTAGCAATTATTATAGGAATAATAATTTTAGTTGGACTCACTTCTGGTTTTTTAATTGGGCTAAAAACCACATCATATAATGCTATAAAAACATTAAAAAACCAGATGACATCTGCAAGTAAGTTTGGTTTGAAAAAAGTCTTAGTTATATTTCAAATGGTAGTTTCGGTTTGTTTAATAACCATGGTATTATTTATTCAAAAACAAACAAAATTTTCTATTAATAAAGATTTGGGTTTTAATACTGAGCATCTGTTAATTATTAATTTTAACGATTTAAGTATAGCACCCGATTATATTACCTTTAAGGAAGCCATTAGGAATAATTCGGATATTATCGAAGTTAGTGGTTCCATGTGGACGCCGCCAAATATGAATAGAATGTTGCTAAACTTGCCCAAAGTGAATGAACCAGAAAATACAGTGAGTATTAGTGGTTTATTTACTGATTTTAATTTTGAAAAAACCATGGGCTTGAAACTAATAAAAGGGGAATTTCCGAATAAAGAAAAAGGCATTTTTGGGCTGGTAGTTAATGAATCGGCAGTAAAAGAACTTGGTTTAACAAGAGCCGTAGGTGAACAAACTTCATTTGGCCAAGTGGTTGGCGTAGTTAAAGACTTCCATATAAGTTCTACCCATAACGTAATTCCACCAGTAATGATTGTGAAAAATGAGGGAATGGTTCGCGAAATGATTGTTAAAACATCGGGGAATCATGTATTGGAAACTATAGCATATCTGAAAAAAAAGTGGAAAGAATTGGGAGGGAAAGAGGATTGTGAGCTTATATTTTTCGATCATAAAGTTCAAGAATTATATATAACCGATTTAAAATTGTCTCAATTAATAATGGGGAGTGCCATACTGGCAATATTAATAGCTATTCTTGGATTAGCTGGCTTAGCACTTTTTATGATAAAACAAAAAACCAAAGAAGTAGGAATACGAAAAGTAAATGGAGCAAAAATTTCCGAAATTTTAATCTTGTTAAACAAAGATTTTGTTTGGTGGACAGTACTATCAGTTTTCATTGCAACACCAATTATATATTTAATTGTTAGTAAATGGCTCGAAGGTTTTGCCTATAAAACAGATATAAGTTGGTGGGTATTCATAATTGGAGGTTTTGTAACATTGGTGACAACTGTTCTAACAATATCTATGCAAACCTATATGGCTGCTCGTAGGAACCCTATTGAAGCACTTCGGTACGAATAATATAAACGACTTAAACTATGAATCTATTAAAAGCAGCCATAAAGAGTTTCAAAAAATTCAAATTGCATTCAGTTATAAATTTGTTTGGATTAACGCTGGGTATTACCTGTTCGGTAGTGATGTTTTTGTATGTGGTATTTCAATTTTCTTTTGACACCTTTCACGAAGATGCCAATCGAATATTTAGAGTAAATGAGATAGCAACCATGCCACAATCAAAGGAAATAAGTTCATCATTGCGCGTGCCATATGGTCCTGCATTGAAAAATGAAATTCCAGAAATTGACGATTTTGTTAGAGTTAAACCAAAATGGCATTTCGACAAATTTGAGAGTAATTCAAAACAAATAGAAATAAAAAATATTATTTATGCCGATGAGAACTTCTTTAATTTTTTCATGTTTTCTCTAATTCAAGGAGATAGAAATAAAGTATTGCTCGATAAAAATGGCATTGTTCTAACTAAAAAAATTGCCACAACACTTTTCGGGTAACAACTCAGGTAGTTTTGAAAAAAATGACGTTTGAATATTTTTCCTATTTTTCTCTCAACTTATTTTCCTTGC
>JAEINW010000296.1 GCA_016342715.1 Salinivirgaceae bacterium
ACAAGAAGCTACAATTACCAAATGGATGGTAGCTGTTGGCGATACCATTGAAGAAGATGATAATTTGTTAGAAATAGCTACCGATAAGGTTGACTCAGAAATTCCTTCGCCTGTTGATGGCAAAATTGTAAAAATATTTTTTGAAGAAAATGCATTGGTTCCGGTGGGTGAGGTAATCGCTGTAATTGAAACCGACGAAGAGGTTGAAGTTGATACTATTGATGCAAGTGATTCCGTAAATGAAAGTATATCAAAAGAAGATGATAATTCAATAGATAATATTACAAAAACATCGGGTAAATTCTTTTCTCCCTTGGTTAAAAGTATGGCAAAAAAAGAAAATATTTCGATGGACGAATTAGCTGGAATAAAGGGTAATGGCAGAGATGGTAGAGTTACTAAGAATGATGTATTAGATTTTATTGACAAAAAAGGTTCGTCAAAAGTTTCTTCTACACAGCAAGCTTCAAAATCAGCTCCAGCTTCTGCAGTACCACAAAAACCTTTGGTTTCTCCATCAATTACGGGTCAAGATGAGATTATTGAGATGGATCGCATGCGTAAACTAATTGGGCAATATATGGTGAATAGTATACATGTTTCACCTCATGTTACCACCATGGTTGAAGCAGATCTTACGAATGTGGTTCTATGGCGTAATAAAACCAAAGATGAATTCTTTGCCAGAGAAAAAACCAAATTAACCTTTATGCCAATTTTTGCAGAGGCTGTTGCAAAAGCCTTACGCGATTATCCTATGGTTAATGTTCAAGTGGATGGCGACCGAATTATTAAAAAACACAATATAAATATTGGTATGGCGGTTGCCTTGCCTTCAGGAAATTTAATTGTGCCGGTAATTAAAAATACCGATAAATTAAATATGTCGGGATTGGCTGGTGAGATTAATCGATTGGCAGATGCTGCTCGAAACAACAAACTAATGCCCGATGAAGTAAGCGGCGGAACTTTTACCATAACTAATTTTGGATCGTTCAAAAATGTTATGGGTACTCCAATTATAAATCAACCCGAGGTGGCCATTTTAGCCGTGGGAAGCATTGAAAAGAAACCCGCAGTTATTGAAACCCCAACGGGTGATATGATTGGCATTCGTCATAAAATGTTCTTGTCGCTTTCATACGATCATAGGGTGGTTGATGGAATGTTAGGAGGGATGTTCCTACGTCGAATTGCAGATTACCTAGAGGGTTTTGATTTAGATAGGAAAGTTTAAGAGTAGGCAGTAGGCAGTAAACAGTCTTCAGTCTTCAGTCTTCAGTCTTCAGTAGGCAGTAAGCAGTAGACAGTAGGCAGTTCACAGTCAGCAGTAAACTGAGTACTGAAGACTGGAAATTGAAGACTTTTAAAATTGAAATACATAAAATACCATTAGTACACATTCTAATTACAAGAAAATGTCACAGGATAAAAAATACCACATAAAGAGAACCGATAAAGAAACCTTAAAAAAATGGTACCATTTAATGACTTTGGGACGCGCCATTGATAACAAAGCACCCAACTACTTAAAGCAAGCCATTGGCTGGTCGTATCATGCACCGTTTGCCGGACACGATGGAATACAACTGGCCATAGGACAAACCTTTGATAAAGAAAGCGATCATTTGTTTCCCTATTACCGCGATATGTTAACTGCTATTTCGGCTGGATTAACTGCCGAGGAAACCATTTTAAACGGAATATCGAAAGCTACCGATTTGGCAAGTGGTGGTCGTCACATGAGTAACCACTTTGCAAAACCTGAATTTAACATTCATAATGTGTCATCGTGTACCGGAAACCATACCTTACATGCTGTAGGCGTCGGGCGTGCTATGAAAAAATACAAGCATAAAGGAATTGCAATAAGTTCTCAGGGAGAATCGTCGGTATCAGAAGGTTACGTTTATGAGGCAATAAATGGCGCATCAAACGAGCAATTGCCAGTACTCTTTGTTTTTCAGGATAATGGTTATGGAATTTCGGTTCCGAAAAAAGACCAAACCGCAAACAGAAAAGTAGCTGATAACTTTAGCGGAATGAAACATCTTAGAATTTTCCATTGCAATGGAAAAGATGTGTTCGATTCGATGAATACCGTTGAAGAAGCTAAAGCATGGATTATTGAAAATCAGAAACCCGCCATTGTTCAGGCCAACTGTGTACGCATGCATTCCCATTCAAATTCCGATCGTCATGAATTGTATCGCGATGAGCACGAACGGAATTATGTGCAGGAATACGATCCATTGGCAAAATTCCGTCGCCTTTTAATTCGTTACAAGCGATTTAGCGAAGACGAATTGCAGGAAATTGAAGCCGAAGTAAAAATCGAAGTTAAAAAAGCACATAAACTGGCATTGGCAGCTCCCGATCCCGATCCGGCATCCATTTATGACTTTGTGATTCCGGAACCTTTTGTTTCCACAAAATATCCTGACGGATTACATGCAGAGCAAAGTGAACCCAAAAAGCTTATTGAGGGCTTAAATGAAACCCTAAAAGCCGAATTCCGTCACAATCCCGATACTTTTATTTGGGGTCAGGATATGGCCAATAAAGATAAAGGAGGTATTTTTAATGTTAGTAAAGGAATGCAGCAGGAATTTGGTATAGAGCGGGTTTTTAATGCCCCAATTGCCGAAGATTACATTATGGGAACCGCCAATGGCATGTCGCGTTTTAATAAAAACATTCGTGTGGTTATTGAAGGAGCCGAATTTGCCGATTATTTTTGGCCAGCCATGGAACAATATGTCGATTCATCGCATGATTATTGGCGCAGTAACGGGGCTTTTACACCAAATGTTACCATTCGATTAGCATCGGGCGGATATATTGGTGGGGGCTTGTATCACTCCCAAAATCTTGAAGGAGCCTTGGCTTCCATTCCGGGGGTGCGAATTGTTTACCCTTCGTATGCCGATGATGCTGCCGGTTTGTTGCGCACAAGTATGCGTTCCGAAGGTATGACTCTAATTATGGAACCCAAAGCTTTATATAACGATCCAATTGCCGCAGCTCCAATTCCTGACGATTTTGAAGTTCCATTCGGAAAGGCAAGAATTCGCAAGACAGGAAAAGATATGACCATTATAAGCTACGGAAACACAACGCACATGTGTGTTTCAGTGGCCGAAAAATTGCAGAATGAATTGGGAATAAGTGCTGAAGTTATTGACCTTCGATCCTTAGTTCCATTGGATAAGGAAACTATTTTAGCATCGGTTAAAAAAACCGGAAAAGCGTTAATTGTGCATGAAGATAAAATATTTGGCGGATTTGGTGGCGAAATAGCATCCATAATAAACGAAGAAGCCTTTAAATGGTTAGATGGACCAGTGAGAAGAGTTGGATCAACATTTACGCCTGTAGGTTTTAATAGGATTTTAGAAGCAGCTATTCTGCCAAACGAAGATAAAATATATAGTGCAGCCAAAGAACTTGCTGAATTTTAGTTTTTCACAAAACAATTCAGTAACACATATTGTTAAATTTAGGAACGAAAAATAATTATGCAAAATACAGCCATATTTTACAGTTTTAATACAGAAAAAACAGCTCGTGCTGCAAAAATGATCCAAGAAGCTTTTGGTGAATTAGAACACGTAAATGTTGAAGATTTAACTGCCGAAAAGTTTTTAGCCTACAAAAATTATATTTTGGGAGTACCTACCTGGTTTGATGGGGAATTGCCTAACTATTGGGATGAATTTATCCCCGATTTGGAAGATCTGGATTTAAAGGGTAAAACCTTTGCATTATTTGGTGCTGGTGATCAAAAAGGATATGCCGAAAATTTTGTTGATGCCATTGGAATTTTAGGCTCTTATATAGAAAGTAGAGGTGGAAAGCTGGTAGGTTTCACAAAAAATGAAGGCTATGAGTTTGAAACAAGTAAAGCCTTGAGAGGAGATGAATTCTGCGGTTTACCCTTAGATTTTGAAAATCAAGCACGGCAGAATAAACCTAGAATAAAAACTTGGGTAGAACAGCTGAAAACTGAATTCAGTTAGCAGTACTCAGTCCAAAGTACGCAGTTATTTACTGCCAACTGAATACTGAATACTGAATACTGAATACTGAGAACTGAATACTGCCAACTGAATACTGCCAACTGAATACTGAATACTGAAGAACTGAAGACTGAAAAAAAGCAACCATTTTTATTCACAACATAAATAGGAGGAAAAATTATGGCAGATCTTAAGACAACTTACTTGGGAATTGAACTTAAAAACCCATTAATTATTGGCTCAAATAGCCTGATTACTGATGTGAAAAATGCCAAAGCCATTGAGGAAGCAGGTGCATCGGCCATTGTTTACAAATCGCTTTTCGAAGAACAAATACAGTTGGAAAGTTATGAATTGGATCAGCAAATGGAAGCTTATAATGAGCGTAATGCTGAAATGACAAAATTATTTCCCGATTTAGATCATGCAGGGCCTCGTGAGTTTTTAATGAATCTTAAAAAAGTAAAACAAGCCGTTTCAATCCCTGTTTTTGCTAGTCTAAATTGTGTGAATCGTGAGACTTGGGTAGCATGGGCAAGAGAATTAGAAAGTACAGGTATCGATGGATTGGAGTTGAATTTTTACCATGTCCCCGTTGATTTTAATATTGAAGAAGCTGTAATTATTCAGGAGCAAGTTGATATTACTAAAGATGTGGTTAAGGCGCTTAAAATTCCTGTTGCGGTTAAGTTGAGTCCATTTTATACAAATCCTTTGAATTTTGTTAAACGTTTAGATAAAGTGGGAGCAAAGGCTTTTGTTATGTTTAATAGTTTGTTTCAACCAGATATTGACGTTAAAACTCAGAAATTGGTTTATAAATACAAGCTTAGTAACGAAGAGGATAACAGACTTCCGTTAAGATATGCTGGTTTATTGGCAGGAAATGTAAAAGCCTCTATCTGTAGTTCGAGTGGTTTATATCATGGAAATGATATTGTAAAAATGATTTTAGCAGGTGCTGATTCTGTTCAGGTGGTAAGCGCCATTTATAAATTTGGTTTTAAAGCTATTAGTAAAATGCTTGAAGAACTAGAAACTTGGATGAAGGAAAATAATTACAAATCGCTTTCTGAGTTCAGAGGCAAAATGTCTAAAAATAAGATTAAGAGTCCCTTTGCCTACAAACGAGCCCAATATGTCGATATTTTACTGCGTTCGAGTGAAGTAATGCAGGAATATGCTTTAAGGTAGATTAAGTATGAAAACCTATTAACCGCTTCAATTGTTGAGGCGGTTTTTTTAATCCCACAATGTGGGTTGATATTAACTTCGTTGAGCTCCTTGCAGTCGGTTCCCCGCAGCTTGCTGCGAGAAAACAAAAGTTCTACTATTTTGATACCTCGTCTGCAGCAAGGTAGTTCATTTATAGGCTGAAGGTCTTATTTATTTTAGCCCGGGGCAAATGAAATGACGCCCAGTGTTATTTATAATGTATAAAGAATCGTCGCAAGCACTTTAAATTATTAATCGCAATTCAAAAACATGCGACGAAATTAAATGTATATTTTTTTGAGGCTTAATGGACAAAATTAATGGTAAAAACATCTATAAGTCTTACTATTGTTGATTTAAAGTTAGTTTAAAGGCCA
>JAEINW010000297.1 GCA_016342715.1 Salinivirgaceae bacterium
ACCACTAATATACTCATTAACAAATTGTTAAGCAAGATATCCTTTAGTTATTTTCTCGCAAATCGCTCAATCTAGGATTAAATCAGGTAGGTTATCATTGTTTAAATCTGCAATTTCAACTTGATTACCGTAGTGATTTAATATAATATCACGCCGTTGGTTATAGAATAAGCTATCGTTGTTAATATTTTCATAAAAGTGCATCACTATGCCAAGTGGATATTGGCGGTCATAACATACAATATCGTTATCAAAATCGTTATCAAAATCGCAAAAAAATGGAATTCCAAATGGTGTAGATATTGTATCGAATAGGACAAGACCATTAATATAACCAAATAATAGTGTTTTTCCTGTAGTAGGAACAAAAATCTCATCCTTATCATCATTGTTAATATCGCCACAGCCAGGCATAGTAATATACCCATCAGTAAAATGATATTCTGGTTCTAGAAAACTACCTTGAGTATCATTAAACAGCACACCCCAAAAATATCCATTATTAGAAGCTATAACAATATCTTGCCAGCCATCGCCATTTATGTCGCCGTGAGTATAATAATTTACAATTTCAGAGGTGTTTAAGTTAATGTCCAAAATACTATCTAAATCAAAAACACCGCTCTGGTTATAGATTACTCTTATATAACGTTGAGCCATATTGCCAGAGAGATCACTGTGTTGACATATAATATCAGGGTATGCATCGTTGTTTACCTTGATTGCAAAGATAGCATCCTGATAACCACAAAAATTAAGGTAATTGGTATCAGGAGCAAAATCATTGCCATTGCCATACAAAAACGAAACTGTTTGATTTGTTCGCTCCCATGCTGTTTTATGCCCCACAGCAATATCGTTGTAGCCATCTAAATTTAGATCAGTTGAATATGATGACCAAGCAAATATTGACAAAGAAAATTGCTGAATTTTTGGGGTATCAGAAATAAAAGCTAATAATATTATGCAAATAATTATTGGAATTAAGTTTTTCATTAGATTGGGATTTAGTTCTTAATAATCTTTTGGGTGATAAGGTTGTTTTTAGACTGCAAGCAAATGTTATATATTCCTGAATGTATAGAGTTTTGAGGTATCCATTCATAAAAATGTTTTCCTCCTTTCAGTTTTTTATGGTTAGTAAAATGTTTTACCACCCTTCCGGTAATATCGCTAATGTAAAGCGTAACAATAGCGGTTTTTTGTAATTGAAATTCTATGGTAGTTTGTTGTGTAAACGGGTTAGGGTAACAAGTTAGGGAGCCATTTTGTACAGGTTGTTGGGTAACTATACCGGTTGGCAATTCTTCACCTATTATTTTACCCGAGCCATTGTTATATAAAATGCATAAATTTGGTATTCGTGTACCAATACCCCTTGTAAAAGCCATATCTTTCCACCCATCTCCATTAAGGTCAGAACATGTTAAGCTTATTTCTGTACTATAACCGTTTATTACTGTTTGTTCGCGATAATATATAGTATCTGGTATCGATAATTCAAAATTTCCTAAATTATAGAAAACAAAAAAACGGTTTATTCTGTAACCGGTTATTACCGAATCGGGATAAATAAACAGCGTATCGGGCTCTGGCGTTATTAATGTATCAGGACTATTTAAAACAATATCAGGTAAGAGGTCATTATTGACATCTGCTATTTGCCAGTTTAAAAAATGTGGAGATATTATTATAAACGGTAGCTTTTCAAATTCTTGAAAAGAGTAACCATTATCAATACTGCGATAAAAAGTACCCGGAGTTCGCGATATCCAAACTGTAGAATCATTTTGATAAGCTATTGTATAAGCATACTGTTGCATTTCGTAATCCCATGCCTGATTTTCATAGGATAAGCTTAGAAAATTATCCTCGGTTAAATATACATGCGAGAAATATGCACTCCGCCCAACAATTCCTCCTTTTTGTGTAGAGATAAAATCGATACCAAAAAAATCAGTACCATGATTATGGGCAACCTGCCATGTTTCTCCTCCATCAGAGGTTGACAAACAAATTCCTGCACCCATAGCATATGACACTAGAGCCCAGCCGTGCATTGCATCAATAAAAAAGAATTTTGTTACATAGCCTAGTTCTACTGGTATTAACCCGGCTTCTTCAATACCTACAATGTTAGCTTTTTGCCAGTTGATTCCTCCATTTATGGTTTTATATAAAGCAAGTCCTTCTCCATCAATATACCGATTGGTAAAGCCGGTAAGGGTGTCTGTAAAATAATATTCTCCCTGATATGGGAAATTAAACTGATTTAAGAAAGCTGTATCAATAGGTATATTGGTCCAATTCAGGCCTCCATCATTGGTTTTCAAAAAACCATAAATTGTGGAAAAACCAGTAGAACTATACCCTGTTTTATTATCCAACATTTGCACCCAAAAGAATCTGTTTGCAGAATCAGTTAATTCGTAAATCTTAGAAAATGTTTCAGCTCCATCATTTGTATAGTATAGTTTATTTGCTTTATATTTTGAGACTTGCCAAATCCAACCTTCATTAGCATTTAAAAACATTCCTTTTATTATTCCATTGTAATTATTGGGGAAAGGAGATGCATTTACCCATTGGGGCTCGGTTTGGGCTATTACTAGTTTTGTAATAAAAATTAAAAGTAAAGTGTTTATGTATTTCATGGTTGTGGGTATTTAATTTTACATGGGATTACATTTTAATTAAGTTTTACAAATTTTTGTTGGTATATATTGCCGTGTTCATCTATACATTTTATAATGTAAACACCATCATCTATTAAAGAAATAGAGAACCATGTAGTAGTTACATTCTTCAATTCTTTCTGCATCACATTTTTGCCATTTATTGTGTAAATAAAAATTTGTCCGGTCAGCTTCTTATCAAATGTTATCTTTATTTTGTCGTAGGCAGGATTAGGACTAATTGTAAATTCAGGTTCAATTTTGTTTTTTGGATTGATACTGATACTTGTATCATAATATTTCCCCAGATAATTATCAGACCCAAAGGCGTAACCTGTATTCCCTTTGAAAAACTGAATGTCAAATATTGCATCTATATTGTTAAGCAAATAGCTTTCAAATTCTTGAAAAGAGTAACCATTATCAATACTGCGATAAAAAGTACCCGGAGTTCCCGATATCCAGATTGTGGAATCAGTTTGATAAGCTATTGTATAAGCATACTGTTGCATTTCGTAATCCCATGCCTGATTTTCATAGGATAAGCTTAGAAAATTATCCTCGGTTAAATATACATGCGAGAAATATGCACTCCGCCCAACAATTCCTCCTTTTTGTGTAGAGATAAAATCGATACCAAAAAAATCAGTACCATGATTATGGGCAACCTGCCATGTTTCTCCTCCATCAGAGGTTGACAAACAAATTCCTGCACCCATAGCATATGACACTAGAGCCCAGCCGTGCATTGCATCAATAAAAAAGAATTTTGTTACATAGCCTAGTTCTACTGGTATTAACCCGGCTTCTTCAATACCTACAATGTTAGCTTTTTGCCAGTTGATTCCTCCATTTATGGTTTTATATAAAGCAAGTCCTTCTCCATCAATATACCGATTGGTAAAGCCGGTAAGGGTGTCTGTAAAATAATATTCTCCCTGATATGGGAAATTAAACTGATTTAAGAAAGCTGTATCAATAGGTATATTGGTCCAATTCAGGCCTCCATCATTGGTTTTCAAAAAACCATAAATTGTGGAAAAACCAGTAGAACTATACCCTGTTTTATTATCCAACATTTGCACCCAAAAGAATCTGTTTGCAGAATCAGTTAATTCGTAAATCTTAGAAAATGTTTCAGCTCCATCATTTGTATAGTATAGTTTATTTGCTTTATATTTTGAGACTTGCCAAATCCAACCTTCATTAGCATTTAAAAACATTCCTTTTATTATTCCATTGTAATTATTGGGGAAAGGAGATGCATTTACCCATTGGGGCTCGGTTTGGGCTATTACTAGTTTTGTAATAAAAATTAAAAGTAAAGTGTTTATGTATTTCATGATTATGTGTATTTAATTTTACATGGGATTACATTTTAATTAATTTTTGTTGATATTGGATTCCCTTATTATCAGTATATATTATCAGGTATATGCCATTTTTATAAGCAGTTAAGTTAACTACCAATTTATTTTGGCTTTGTATCTTGCTTGCAATAATCTTTTCCCCGATGCTATTTATTATTAAAAAATTTCCACCCTGGTTGCCAGGCAATTCAATGGTAACATTATCTTTAAAAGGATTTGGATAAGCCATCAAATCCGTAGCTTGTTTGATTTTTTTTATATTAATTCCTGTAGATAAATCATAAACCCACACCCCATCGCCATGTGTAGCTATGTAATATTTGTTTTCATTAACAAGCGGTATAATATCAAACGTTCTGTTTTCATAGCTTCCTTCTAATTTCTGCCAATTTTCTCCTGCATCTTCACTATAACGTACACCATCGTTAGGTGTGCAATAAAACAAATAATCGGGATTTTCTTTATAGATTGTGAGTTTCGGAACAGTCCAGTTAGAATTTGAGTCTAATAGCTGAAAAGTTTCACCCCAATCATAAGAAATTTTTAAATTATTTCCATCCGAAGCGTATAAAATATCTGAATTATCAGGATGAATAGCAACAATACGTATTTCCAGAGCATTTTCCAGCCATGTTGTTCCACCATCAATACTTCTATGCTTACCAAAATATACTGTGTCAGGATAAAAAGTGTCTATCAGAATTTCGACAAAAGCTTCACTGTTTTGGCTGGTAAAAACATGAGTCCATGTATTGCCATAATCAGTTGATTTGTATATTGGAAAAACATAATCATCTACTCCGGTAGATATAAATACAATATTACTATACTTTGGATTTACTGAAATAGCAGAAATTCCTCCATTTATATTATTATAGATATTTTCAAAAGTTGAGCCTCCATTAAAACTTCTTAATAGCTTTAAGCTTCCACCAAGGTATAAAGTATCAGGATAGGTAGGATTATATCTTATATGCATAATTGATTTATCCATTATTTGCTGCCAATTACGACAACCATCTGTGCTTTTCCATAAACCCTGTTTACCACCTGCATATACTATATCAGAATTAACAGGGTGAACTTCTAAATCGTAAATATAAGAATTCATTAAACCGGCATTTTCTAATTGGGTGCTTACACCACCATTTTCAGAGTGATACACTCCGTAGTAAGTACCAAAATAAACATTATCTGTATTTGTATTATCTGCATCTAAACGATTTTCAAAAATTTCCGCTGGAAAATTATCAAGTGTAAACCATGAAATTCCATTATCCGTGCTTTTTTTTATTTCTGTTCCAGTTGTTTCTACCTTTTCTCTTTCAATGTATAAATTAAAGTCTGCATCGGCATACATACTTGTTACCCATTTGTATGGGTCTTCAAAGCCTTCGTAAAGGTTCCAGTTTTGGCCACCGTCATTTGAAAAAAACAGTAACCAGTCCGTATAACCCGTGTAAACAACTCCCCACATATTTTGGTTGTTTTCAGGATTAATGCTTATGTCGTAAACCGGAAAATCATCCATTACTTGCTGCCAGCTATTCCC
>JAEINW010000298.1 GCA_016342715.1 Salinivirgaceae bacterium
GATCCTGCATTTCCTGTGGATGCAGCTGCAATTGTCGTAATTCCGTGTTCTTTTGCAAAGGCGGAAACAATTGCAGATGCCCTATCTTTAAATGAATAGGTTGGATTCTGAGAATCATCTTTTATAAATAATTGCAAGCCATTACTTAATTCTTTATTGCTAAAATCGTAAACAGGAGTTTTGCCCACTCGTAAAGTAGGCAAACTCTTGTTCGATTGTAATGGTAATAAACTAAAATAATCTTCAGTAGTCAAATTAGCTTTTAATGCCTCTCCTGATTTTTTTAACATCTCGTAATCATAAATTACCTTTAAAACTCCTTTTGGTGGTAATTCTGGTGTGTTCAATTTTTGGCATTCCGGACATAGGTATCTAATTTCTGTTGCCGGTAAATCTTTTCCACAATCAACACACCTATAATGAAATTTATGATTACTCATTGTTTTATAATTTTTTAAGTAAGCCTGTTTTTTCGTTAAACTCATTAATTAACTCATCCCAGCGCTCAGTTTGATTAAACATACTTGGCCAAAATTCATGATCGTTCCACTGTTGATTTAATTCATCAACGGTCTTGCCTTGTTGTTCAACCCAAGTAAAATATTTTAAATTATGAATTGATTTTTGGTCTTTATAACCCAATTCTTTCATATTATCAGTTGCTTGTCCTAATACACATTTCTCAAAATCAAGACTTGCTTGAAGAACAGAATACGATCCTTTCTTTTCGCGAAGCTCTTCGATTCTAGAGCCATACATATCAGCAGAATCGGTAGCGATGGTAACAATAACATCGTCTTGATTCATATCATAATACTTAGCTGTTTTTATGGCAGAAAGTACATTTCCAATACCCGAAATTCCAATTAAATGTAAATTAGCTATTGTTTCATCGTCAATACCAAGTTCTTTCAGTCGTGCATGACCTTCTGGTTCATTAAATAAACGTAAAATTCTCATACAATCTTCATCATCAATTGCTGTAACCGCATTGGTGTTTTTTACGTTATGAATCCATGGAATGTGTTTGTCGCCAATTCCTTCAATTCTATGACCACCAAAGCCATTTGCTAAAATGGTAGGACATTGCAAAGCTTCTGATGCGACCACTTTTAAATGTGGAAACATGTTGCGTAAATAGTCACCACCAGCAATTGTTCCGGCCGATCCTGTGGCTGAAATATATCCTGCAAAACGACTCTTATCATTTTTAACTAAATTATACACATCTTCTAATGCTGGACCTGTAATGTTATAATGCCAAGCGCTATTACCGAATTCATCAAATTGGTTAAACACCATACAATCTTTACGGGTTCTTTTTATTTCCCAACACTTGTCATAAATTTCTTTTACATTCGACTCGCAACCTGGTGTTGCTATTACTTCAGAACCAATATAATCGCGTAACCATTCAAATCGCTCTTTACTCATTTCTTCGGGCAAAATAGCCACCGATTCGGTGTCCATTAATTTTGAATCGAAGGCTCCACCTCTACAATAATTCCCCGTTGAAGGCCAAACTGCTTTATGATACATTGGATCGAAAACACCTGTAATAATTCTTGGAGCTAAACATCCATAGGCTGCTCCCACTTTATGTGCTCCTGTTGGAAAATACTTTCCTACTAATAATACAATTTTAGCATCAACACCTGTTATTGCTTTAGGTAATTCAATATAATTCACCTTACCAAACAAACCACCACTGTCAACGGCCTCATTTTTCCATGTAATACGAAATAAATTCAAAGGATTTATATCCCACAAACCTACTCCTTTAAGTTTATTCTTAATTTTATCAGGAATTAACTCAGGATTTTCCTGCTCTTTAAATGTTGGAAGAATAATACCCTTTTCTTTATAATGGGCTATTGCTTTGTCAAGTATCTTTTGGTCTTGAATTTCAGTTATCGGTTTTTGCATAATTATATTCTTATTTTCAATTATTTTATAAGACAAATGTAATCTTATTCTAGATAAAACAAGTCATTTGTTATGATTATTTTAATTAAAATAGGAATATTAACTATTTAGTCTATGTAATTAGTTCATATGTTATAAATCAGCGTATATTATATATGTTAAAAAGTATTTTTTACTAAAAATTTAAATTTTTATGTTACTTTTGACTGTTTTTTAGTGAATTATAATTTCATTTGAAGATATTTTGTTATAAAAAGATTTAAACAGGATTAACAATACAACATTAAATAGATATAAAAACTGAACTTTTAAGAATAACCTAATGAAGCAACTTGACCACATTGATAGAGAAATTTTGAGTATTCTACAAACTGATTGTAGAATAACAGCAAAAGATATTGCTACTCGCTTGGGAATGTCGAAAACCCCTGTTTATGAACGCATAAAAAAATTAGAAATACAAGGGTACATTGTTAAATATGTTGCAATTACCGATCCTAAAAAAGCCGGAAAAGGTTTGATTATTTACTTATCGGTGTTACTCGATAACCATAATAAGGAATCGGTGGATGAATTTGTTGAAAAAATAAATATGTTGCCTGAAGTTAACGAATGTTATTACGTTTCAGGAAATATTGACTTTTTGTTAAAAGTTTTTATTCGTGATATGGACGATTACCATCGCTTTATTACTAGCGATTTTTCAAACATTCCAAACATGAGTCGTTTTTACAGCTCTTTTGTAATGGAAACCTCAAAATACGAAACAGCCTTTGAGTTTGAATTGGATGTATAGTTAAAAAAATATTATATTTAAAAAAGCCCGGTTGAAGCCAGGCTTTTTTGTTTATTTGACTTGATTTAGTATTACATTTTGATAATCTTCTCACGAATTATTTCATCGTCTTTTGTTATTTCAATATAATATATTCCATTTTTCTGATCACTTAAATCTATTGAAGTTTTACCCGAAATGTTCTCTTGCTTTTTTACAGTTGTTCCATTAATTGCAATTATGCTGTAAGAATATATTTCGTCATCCGTTAATTCAATATTTATAAATTTATCTGTTGGATTTGGATATAAAAGCACAATATTTTTTTCTTGTTTTAAATAATGTAGTTCCTCTTGAGAAACCACTACTTCCGAATTAATAGATTGTAATGATTTTATGGATTTTATATCCCTTGATTTAGGAATACATTCAAAATTATTTGAATTTGCTGTGATAAATATTTTTACATTAGAACCTGAATAAGCTTTAAAACCATAAGTTAGTTTAACTGTATTTTTAGCAAAAATATTTTTTGTTTGTCCTGAATTAATCGTTGAATTATCTGTTACCACATCTTGAGGACTAGAAATATATTTTCTTGGCCAGTTATCGTAAGGATTAAATGGAACCCACTTGTTTATTGTTTTATCATTCATGTCTTTCTTTATATAATAAAAGAATGTAAGTATATTAATATCACTTCCTTCATTTTCAATATTTACATAGTATTCTCCATTGTTTGGATTAGCACCTGAAAGTCCATCACCAACATAAAGAACTGATGAAGAGTTGGAGATTGTTGCAGTCGCTCTATAAACATCACAAATATAGGCTGCAGCAGAAATTCCACAACCAGGACTTGCAGAAAAAACTCGTTTGACACTTGAATTATCCATACTTAGTGATAAATACCCCTCAGTGAAATAAACTTGTTGGCCTAATGTCTCAACTGATTCTTTAACCGAATTATAAATATTAAGCTTTCCGTGGCCATATGTATCATCTCTACCACTTGCTCCTAAATCAGTAGCGTTTGAAAACAAAATTTCTTCAACCTCTACTCTTGACAAATTTGGATTTACAGAAAGAACTAGAGCTGCAGCACCACTTACCTGAGGACAAGCTGCAGAAGTACCACAAAAATGATCATTATAATTTCCAGAATTATAACCAAGGTTACCGACTCTATCAATAGTTCTTATATCACCTTCAGAATAGGGGTAATTATTAAGAACTTTAGCATCTCCACCATAGGCCACTAAATCGAGCTTAGGTCCTGAATTGGTATATACTGTACCCCCTCCTGTATTTTTTTCTGCAGGTTCGTCCTTTTTATTAATCGCTCCAACGGCAATAGCTCTTTTTGCCATGGCATTTACTGAACTTAATCCTTTGTTACCAGACGAACAAACTACAATTGCACCTAAACCTGGAGTATCAGTATCAATATTTCCGCCTCTTCCATATTTGTGCGCATTTGCAATAGCTGTAAATACCGCATCGTAATTTCCATCCCCCCATGAATTAGATAAAACATCAGCATTCCCTTCTTTCCAAGCCCAATTAATTGCATTGGCATAAACAGAAGTAGGGCTTGCTTTTGATAGTGGTATTTTAATGGGCAATATTTTAACGTTTGGAGCAATTCCTTTTATATTCGAATTATGCGATGCTGCAATTATTCCTGCACATGCCTGGCCATGGTCTCCAGAAACATCTGGACTACCATGATCATTTGTTCCCGATGCTGTATAACCTGACAATACACGGCTATTACCATTTTCATCCTTCAAATCTGGATGATCTTCTACCCCGTCATCAAGTATTGCAACTATTATGTTTTCACAACCTTTTGTTATTTCCCAAGCTTTAATAACATTTATATCATTTCCAAATGCACCACAATAATGATTCTTATTATGAATATAATATTGTTTTTCATTCCCAACAAGGTTCCGCTCTGAACTAATTAAAAAATCTGGATGACACCATTCAACGATTCCACTTTCAAAGATTTCGTTAGATACTCTAAGTACATTTCTTATATCTTCAATACTAACCTTAATTACATCATACTCTGTTGATAAATATTCTGAATTGTATTTATTTAATATTAATGATAGATCTTCATAACTATATGGCAGCTTAACTTTAAGTAATATTATATGGCTTAAAAAAATATTTTCATTACTCTTGTTTTTTAAACCAAAGGATTTACTTCTTATTAACTTATTATTAATATTTATCTCATTACTCTTCTGACTTTCCTTAAATTTAATGATTTTATAATTACCTTGATCCTTAGCATTTAAGTTATCATAAGTATTAATTTTATAATTTCTATTTAAAGAAATATCAAAATTCTCTTCTTCATAGATTACCATTGTAGAATAATCTATCTCTAATTCTACTTTATTTCCTCCTGACCAATAGTATAATTCTTGAGATACAAGGTCTTGTGAAATTAATAATATGAGCAATATTATTAATTTAATATTGATTTTTTTCATGCTTTAATTTATTTATTTTGTCTAATCAAATACCATTTCTTAATATTAATATATATTTCAATTAATTTTTAGTATTTAACGTTATTCCCAATTCTATCAATTTGATTATTGTCATAATCAGACACTAAATTTTCATTATTTTCATAAAATATGCTTTACTATTTGAAACTATTTTAACAAAATATAGACCATTTGGATAAGCAGTCAAATCTAAACTATATTCAGTTGTTTGGTATTTGTAAAATTGTAATTGTACTCCATTAGAATCTAATAGATATATACTATTTTCAATATCAAGTGGTAAACCAGTGTTTTAGCCCCTTAAATAGTTTGACTAAAATATAGATTAAAATCTATACTTTTATGATTATGAAAAAAAGAA
>JAEINW010000004.1 GCA_016342715.1 Salinivirgaceae bacterium
AGGAAAATAAGTTGAGAGAAAAATAGGAAAAATATTCAAACGTCATTTTTTTCAAAACTACCTGAGTTGTTACAATTTATCAGTTCAATTTAAACTTATTAAAAACAAGATTTGTCTTTTTTGTAACCTTTCGTAAATTCGTCGTCTAATTGAATGGTAAGAATTGAAAATATTTAAATACGACTAAAAAATGAGCATATTTCAAGCGAAACAGGTTGATAAGATGTTTGCTAATCATCAGGCATTAAAGCAAGTAAGCATTGATGTTGACGAAGGCGAAATATTTGGATTATTGGGTCCCAATGGAGCTGGTAAAACAACCTTAATAAGAATAATAAATCAAATTACAGCGCCCGATAATGGGGAGCTAGTTTTTAAAGGACGCCCCCTGCATAAAAATGATGTATATAATATTGGGTATTTGCCCGAGGAGCGAGGTTTATATAAAAAAATGAAAGTGGGCGAACAGGCAATATATTTAGCCCGTTTAAAAGGCTTATCGCGTTCTGAGGCTATTAAAAAACTAAAGTTTTGGTTCGACAAATTCGAAATAATCCCCTGGTGGGACAGAAAAGTTGAGGAACTTTCAAAAGGAATGCAGCAAAAAATTCAATTTATAGTTACGATTCTTCACGATCCTACTCTTCTGATTTTTGATGAGCCATTCAGTGGCTTCGATCCAATTAATGCCAATTTATTAAAGCAAGAGATTTTAACGCTCAAAAAAAACGGAGCTACCATTATTTTCTCCACTCATAATATGGGTTCGGTTGAAGAAATTTGCGACAGCATTGCTTTAATTAATAAGGCTGAAAAGATTTTAGATGGCAAGGTTGAAGACGTAAAGCAGCAATTCAAAACAAATATGTTTGAATGTAATTATGAGGGAGATTATGAAAAAGTATCAAGCTTAGTTGAAAATAAACTTCAAATAATAGAGCACAAGCAGAATCATTCAATGCATTACTTGAAAGCAGAGTTTTCAGGAGATGAAACAAATAACGATTTCCTAAACTTGTTAATTCCAAATGTGAAAATAGTCTCATTCAACGAGGTTGTTCCAACAATGGACGACATTTTCATTAAAGTAGTTGAGAAAAATAATCTTGATGTAAACTAAGCTTTAAACTAAACAAAAATGAATAAGATACTTATAATAATAGCAAGAGAATACAATACTCGTGTACGGAAAAAGTCCTTTTTAATAATGAGTATTATTGGACCCATTTTATTTGCTGCATTAATGATTTTGCCAGCATATTTTGCCCAAATGGAAGATACCGAAGTGAAATTAATTGCGGTAGCCGATAGTTCGCATTTATTTATAAACCAATTTCCTGAAACCGACTACATTAAATTTAAGTACTTACCCGATGCCGATATTGATAAACATAAAAGCGAGTTCTTTCAAAATGATTACTATGCGCTTTTGTATGTAAGTCAGGTAGTGGCCAATTCGGAGAATGCGGTGCATTTATTTTCCGACAAATCAACAAGTTTGGGAGTGCAAATGCACATATCAAATGCTATTGAAAAGCGCCTTGAAAGAGACAAATTGCATACCTATGGAATTGACGAAGGAGTTCTTGAGGCCGTAAAAACCAATATTAATGTTCGATCGGTTAAGTTGTCGAAATCTGGTGAAGAAAAAGAAAGCAATTTTAAAATTGCCATGATAATTGGTTATGTGGTTGGCTTTATGATTTATTTCACCATTTTCTTTTCAGGTTCTCAAGTAATGCGCGGTGTTATTGAGGAAAAAACCAGTCGTATTATTGAGGTCATCATTTCATCGGTAAAACCTTTTGAATTAATGATGGGTAAAATTCTGGGAGTGGGTGCAGTTGCTTTAACACAATTTGCCCTCTGGATAATTTTAACCATTGGTATTTATGTGGCTGCTGCGCCTTTATTAATGCCCAATGTGGCTGATATGTCAAAGGATGTTAAAATTGAAAACTTTATGGATGCTGGCAGTACTTTATCTGCCCAACAACCAATTGAAGATGAATTAACATCGGAGCTAATGACTATGATGGGAGCCATAGACGATATAAATTTCCCATTAATTATTATATGCTTTATATTTTTCTTTTTTGGGGGATTTTTTCTTTACGGAAGTATGTTTGCTGCTATAGGATCGGCAGTTGATAATGAAGCAGACACACAGCAATTTATGATACCGGTTTCATTACCAATGATTTTAGGAATGCTGGTTATGGTTAATATTGTACAAAATCCGGAAAGTCCTTTGGCATTTTGGTTTTCAATGATTCCATTTACTTCACCAATTGTTATGATGGCTCGAATTCCTTTTGGGGTTCCATACACAGAACTCATTGCATCGGCAGTAATTTTAATAGCTACATTTATTTTATTTACATGGTTAGCCGGAAAAATATACCGCACGGGTATTTTAATGTATGGCAAAAAAACCAGTTGGAAAGAAATGTGGAAATGGATCCGTTACAGTAATTAGGGTTTGTTTTTTTTTATATAGATATTTAACCACGAGTTTTGCTCGTGGTTTTTTTATTAGTGAGTATAATAAGCTTGAAATGATTAATTTTGAATCCATCATACAATCGGCATACTCTTTGAAGAAGGGTGTGGCATCACAAATTTAATAAGGTATAGCATGGCTAAAATATTAGTAATTGACGACGAAAGAAGCATTAGAAATACATTAAAAGAAATATTAGAATACGAAAAGCACGAAGTTGAAATTGCCAGCGATGGCATGGAAGGTTTGGAGTTGCTTAAAAAAAATACATACGATGTCGCACTTTTAGATATAAAAATGCCCGAAATGGACGGTATGGAAGTGCTTGAAATAGTAACAAAAGACTATCCCGATTTGCAAGTGATAATGATTTCGGGTCATGGAAATGTGGATACTGCGGTTAAAGCTGTAAAAATGGGAGCCTACGATTTTATTGAAAAGCCATTGGATTTAAATCGCTTGTTGGTTACTATACGTAATGCAATGGATCGTTCAGAATTAATAACTGAAACAAAATCGCTTCGCAGAAAAATTAGCAAATCGTATGATATGGTTGGAGAATCGGCTCCAATAAAACAAATTCTTGACATGATTGACCTAGTAGCTCCTACCGAAGCACGGGTTTTAATTACTGGTGAAAACGGAACTGGAAAAGAGGTTGCCGCTCGTTGGATTCACGATAAAAGCCACAGGGCTGATTCTCCATTTATTGAGGTTAACTGCGCAGCCATTCCATCAGAATTAATAGAAAGTGAGTTGTTTGGACATGAAAAGGGAGCGTTTACATCGGCAAATAAACAACGCAAGGGAAAATTTGAACAAGCAAATAAAGGGACTATTTTTTTGGATGAAATTGGCGACATGAGTTTGTCGGCTCAGGCAAAGGTTTTGCGTGCATTGCAAGAAAATAAAATTACCCGCGTTGGTGCCGATAAAGATATTAGTATTGATGTTCGTGTAATTGCAGCCACTAATAAAAACATTGAAGTTGAAATAAAAGAAAATCGCTTTCGTGAAGATCTATATCATCGCTTAAGTGTTATATTAATTCATGTTCCCTCATTAAATGATAGGTTGGATGATATTCCATTGTTAGCAGATCATTTTATTACGAAAATTTGTGAAGAATATGGCTCGCCAAAAGTTGAGATAACAAAAGACGCTATTAAAGAATTACAAAAAATTAATTGGACTGGCAATATTCGTGAGTTCAGGAACGTAATTGAACGTTTACTAATTCTTTGTGGAGATAAAATTGAAAAAGAAGATGTAGATAAGTATGCTCGTCCAATTGGTGGTCATAATGGAAAATAATTGATTATTTATATCAAACAAATAAATGTCAAGCTATATTATTGTTTGGCATTTTTCTTTCAAACTTTTTGTGCCAAAATATTCATGATTTTAGAAGAAACATCAGCAGAAATGAAAGTTGCTAATTGTACCGCTGGAAATATTGCCGGAATTTAAACGCCTAGAAGGCGGTGGCACAAAACTAATTCGGATCACATCAAATTATTGGGGGACTCATTTATGGCATTTCCAATTTTAGTAATTCAATACCTGAAAAAATGACTACTTTTCGTTGCATGAGCCACATCACAAAAAACAAAAATAATTACTTGCAACGTTATGCTTTCTGCTACATAAACCTTGGGCGATTGCCCAAGGCTGAATTAATAAAGCCCTTCAGGCTTTTCCTTTTGAAAAAATAGATTCTTTTTATAATAATTACACATACATTATAATGATTAAGTGCTATTAATAAATAATTTGAATGCCAATTTACTGTGGGCTGGGGTCCACAAAGAGCGGGATTTTACTTCCGCCGAAAATGAATATCAATCCATTATTTACAAAATTTAAAACAACCATGAGTTGGAACTATAAATGCTAACTGCAGCAACGGAAGTGAAATTCGGTTTTGTGGTGGGTTTTCTTTTACTCACAAAACTATAATTATTAGGGGCGTTCGTGAGCTCGCAAACTCCCTTAGGTTGGAACTTTTCTTTGTGCGGCAGACAAAGAAAAGTGGGAAAAATATTATCATTTACGGCTGAATATATCAGCCGGATCATTATTAGGAATACGAATACGTTAATCTTTCAATAAACTTGAATTTGGTGTTAATAAAAACATAAGATGGTAATTTCCCCAACTTTTCAACATGATCCACTAATTCATATATATATTAGAGTCTTTCTAAAAAAAAGCCCTACGGTTTGGCGATTCCGAAAGGCTTTTTTATTTGGCAAGAGATATTTAAAAATTTAATTTTAAAATGCTAAGTCAATAATAATTATTTTATTTTAAATACAAAAATAAAATATTGTGTTTTTTTTTAGTCAATATTTTCGCTAAGTGGCAAGCCGTATTCTTCAATCATTTCAATGCCCATATTTTCAAGCTCATCCATAATTGGATTATAAATCTCGGGCAATACAGGAATGTGAACGCCTTTAATTTGAATTTCATGCTGAAGAATCATATTTACAGCACAAGCTGCCGGTAAGGCAACTGTTCGTGCAATCGAAGTATCTTTTCCAGGAATTCCATAATCAAGTAAACGAGACTTAATTACCTCTTTTCTTCCGTCGGGGTACTCGGCCAAGAATATATGTTGCATTACACTCATGTCACGTTCCTTTTTATCATCCATCATCATCTTTTCGATCATTAAATCGGAAACAATCTCATAGGTAGATTCTTTTTTACGGTTCATCAAATTTTCATCAAATAAGCCTAAGAATTCCATCGATTTAATGGCATCAGCATCAATGGCAATATTTAAATAATCAGCCACTTGTTTTTTTATGTTTTTGCTATCCTTTGCACCAATCATTTGAGCCATCATTTGCGCATAGGTCATTCCGGTAAAATCATGCGTATCCTGAATGGTTAATTTTAAGGTTTTTAATGCATCTAATGATTCACACCAACCTTTGAAACGGAAGGTTCCACGGAATATGGTATCTGTTTCTGGAATATCATATAAATCGATATAAGGCAATGAGTCTCTGTTTGGATAAACATCTAATTCTTCAACGCCAGAAACTTTTAATCTAAAAGTATCTTTGAATAGATTTTCAGTTTTTACTTCAACTTTATTTTTATGTTTCAGGTAACTGGCACTATTATTTCCGGCCAATACCACTCCTTTTGGACTCCATGAAAATTTATATCTAAAGGGGTTATCTTTAGAGCTTTCAGGAGCTGGCAAAGCGCCACAAATACTGTAGAATTCTTTAATTTTTCCACCAAAACCATGAACCGTATCAATAATTCGTTTGGCCGACATATGATCAATGCCTGGATCTAATCCGCACTCATTTAATATAATAATGTTTGCATCTTTTGCTTTTTGATCAAGCGCATACATTTCTGGTTTTACATATGAGGTGGTAACCATGTTCTTTTTGTGCTCAATACATTTTTCAGCCACCATTACATGAAATGCGTAGGGAAGTAAACTTACTGTTAAGTCGTGTTCTATTATGAATTCATCAAGTTTGTCAGCTTCATTGGCATCCCAAAAAACAACTTTTCCTTTAGGGTTATTAGCAAGTAGCTTTTCGGCTCTTTCCACTGTGTTTGATGCAATAGTTACATAAATTCCTTTATTAAGTAAGTATTGAATGATTGGTCCGGCAACCATACCTGATCCTAATATAAGTACCTTGTTCATAGCATTCGTATTTAAGGTTATGTTTTGTATAAAATAGTAGTTAAAAAGTTTAGCTAAATTATAAATCTCATATAATTGACAAATTAATCGGCCTTTCATTTATTATGTTGTTGAACACTGCTAAATATCTGTGTTTTATAATGTTTAAAACGCTTGATTTTCTTAAAAAAATAGACATATAAAAAGGAAAATAATTATTTTAACTGCATTTTTGCAAAAATTGGTATTGCTTTTGTTAATTTCGCCAAATATTATCATTCAATTTTTAAACTATTGGAAACAAATAACGAAACGTACAGGTTGGTTGCTAAAACCATGGCAGGCTTAGAAGAGGTTTTAGCTGAAGAGCTGGAGCAAATAGGGGCGAAAAATATTGAAAAACAGGTGAGAGCTGTTATTTTCGATGGGGATAAGGCAATGATGTATCGAGCCAATTATCATCTTAGAACTTCAATAAGTGTATTAAAACCAATTTATGAATTTATTGCTAATAACGAAGATGAGCTTTACAAGCATGTAGGGAAAGTAAATTGGAGTAAATATATGACTGTTGACGAAACACTTGCTATATCTGCAGCAACTTCAGGAGAAATATTTACACATTCAAAATACATCTCCCAAAAAGTTAAGGATGCGATAGTTGATCAATTTAGAAGAAGGCAAGATAAAAGACCTGATGTAAATACATTAAGCCCCGATTTAAAAATTAACATTCACATACATAATAATAAGTGTTCTTTATTATTAGATAGTTCGGGGGATCCTTTGTTTAAAAGAGGCTATCGTATTAAAGCCACAAAAGCACCAGTAAATGAGGTTTTAGCCGCAGGAATGATAAAGCTTTCGGGGTGGAATATGGATTGTGATTTTTACGATCCCATGTGTGGTTCAGGAACCCTTTTAATTGAAGCCGCTTTAATGGCTTATGGAATTGCTCCTGGAACTTATCGCAAAAAATTTGGCTTTGAATCGTGGAATGATTTTGATGCGGATTTATTCGAAGAAATAACAGAAGAAACCTACGGAAATACAGAATTTGCACATAATATATATGGGAGCGATTTGTCACCTTTAGCAGTTAAAATTGCTGAAGAAAACATTGGACAAGCTTTTTTAAGAAAAAAAATATCAGTAACACCAGCCAATTTTTTCGATATTCAACCCAAAGGTAAAGGTGGATTTATGGTAACAAACCCACCGTATGGGGAGCGTTTACAACCCGATGATTTGAAAATGTTCTATCAAAAAATTGGCGATAAATTAAAAATTGATTTTACAGGTTTTACCTCATGGATAATTGGTAGTAATGCCGAGGTGATGAAATTTATTGGCTTGAAACCTGAGCGTAAAATCAAACTTTACAATGGTTCTTTAGAATGTACCTTCAGAAAGTTTTCAGTATATGAAGGGAGCAAAAGAAATGGCGAAGAACCTAATGACGAGAACTTATAAACAACATAATATTAAGAGATAGAACACAATGGTAAATTTGATTACTCATTTTTTTTTAGCATATTCACGGGCTATTATTTTAATGTAATATTTTTCATTAAATTGCAGATCAATAATAATTCTATCTAAAGTTTTATCAATACTGATAACTAGATAGATACAAAGATAAAAAGGGTTTTTAATAACAAATAAAACGAAATTTCACATGGCAAAAGTTATTGCATTAGCAAACCAAAAAGGAGGAGTTGGTAAAACCACATCTGCTATTAATCTTGCTGCCAGTTTGGCTGTTCTTGAATATAAAGTTCTTCTTGTTGACGCCGATCCACAGGGGAATGCCTCATCGGGTTTTGGGTTTGATGTTAATAGCATAAAAGTTGGTCTGTACGAATGTTTGGTTGATGATGCCGATCCGATAAATAATTTGTTACATACTGAAATTGACGGATTAGATGTATTGCCATCGAATATTAATTTGGTTGGTGCTGAAATTGAAATGCTCGATATGCCCAATCGGGAAAAAATGATGAAATCGGTACTTGCAAAAATGGATGATAAGTATGATTTTATACTTATTGATTGTTCTCCATCGTTAGGTTTAATAACTGTTAATGCCTTAAGTGCCGCCGATTCAGTAATTATTCCTGTGCAATGTGAAT
Organism: Salinivirgaceae bacterium; assembly: GCA_016342715.1. Classification (GTDB taxonomy): domain Bacteria; phylum Bacteroidota; class Bacteroidia; order Bacteroidales; family SZUA-534; genus JAEINW01. The sequence goes on from JAEINW010000004.1 coordinate 8,300, forward strand.
ATTTTGCCCTTGAAGGATTGGGTAAATTATTAAATACCATTAAAATTATTCAAACTCGTTTAAATCCTGAACTTGAAATTGAAGGCTTCTTATGTACCATGTACGATTCGCGCTTGCGTTTATCAAATCAGGTGGTAGAAGAGGTTCGCCGTCATTTTGAGGACATGGTATTTAAAACTTTAGTACAGCGAAATGTTAAACTTTCTGAAGCACCAAGTTATGGTAAGCCAATTGTATTATATGATGCAACATCAAATGGTTCAACAAACTATTTGAATCTGGCTCGCGAAGTGCTACAAAAAAATAACATGACAAAAATTGAATCGGATAGTAAAACCATCGAATAAATTATCGTAAATGTCAGTAGTGAAACGGAATGCTTTAGGTAAAGGGCTTGGAGCCCTTATTGAGGATGCAGGAAATAGCAACAGAGTTAATGTTGGAAATTCTGTTTTTGACGAAATTGATGTCAAAAAAATTGAGGCAAATCCATTTCAGCCTCGAACCGAATTTGATGAGGAAGCAATGGAAGAATTAGCTGCTTCCATAAAATTAATTGGAATTATTCAACCAATTACCGTTCGAAAAATTGGGGATAATAAATTCCAATTAATATCTGGTGAACGTCGTTTCAGAGCTTCACAACTAGCTGGCTTAACTGCAATTCCAGCTTATGTTCGTACAGCCGACGATCAAGGAATGCTTGAGATGGCTTTGGTTGAAAATATTCAGCGTGAAGATTTAGACGCCATTGAAGTAGCCATTAGTTACCAACGATTAATTGATGAGTGTAAACTTACTCAGGAGAGCATGAGTGAGCGTGTTGGAAAAAAACGTTCGACCATAGCAAATTATTTACGCTTATTAAAACTTCCAGCTGAAATTCAATTGGGCATTCGTAAAAAAATGCTTTCAATGGGGCATGCCCGGGCATTAATTAGTGTTGAAGACAGCAATGATCAACTTTACATTTTTGAACAAATTTTAAACGAAGGTCTTTCTGTTAGAAAAGTTGAAGAAATGGTTCGCAAAATAAAAGATGAACCGCAAGAGGACATTAAATTAGAAACTGCAAAAGAAGAAATCGTCAATAACTATAAAGAATTAGAAAATCATTTAACTAATTTCTTCAGTTCAAAAATTGAATTTAAAAGAGGAGCAAAGGGCAATGGAAAAATAGTTATTCCGTTTAAGTCTGATGTAGATCTGGAAAGAATAATTGCTATTCTTGATAAAAAGTAAATCGAAAAATTTGACAATCAGAATATATTTTAAATTCAAATTACAAGACGTCTTGTTATTAAGTTGTCTTGGAATTTTTATGTGTTGTTTTAGTTTTTCTTCAAATGCACAGGTCGGATCTGAGTATAAAACAACACCCGATAGTACCTTTCTTTTATCACACTCTCCGCATAAAGCAACATTTCTATCGGCATGTGTCCCCGGCTTAGGTCAAATATATAATGAAAAATACTGGAAAGTTCCGATTATTTATGCTGGTTTTACCGGGCTTATTTATTATGCAAATTATACCAACTTTACATACAATAAATATAAAGATGCTTACGATATAAGGTTGAAAATAGATGCTGGTAATACAGAACTTGTGGATGAATATGATTTACCTGCTGCAAATTTAAAAAGACTTAAAGATAATTGGCGTCGATATCGAGATCTAAATTTAATAAGCATTGGTTTATTATATGTAATGCAAATGTTAGATGCCAATGTTGATGCTCACTTATTTGATTACGATATAAGTGAAGATTTAAGCATGCGCTTTGAACCCTCATTTTTGCAAACACCAAACTTTTCAAATCAAAAATATTATCAGAGTGCATCTTTGGGTGTGCGTTGTTCCATACGATTTTAATTTTAATTTATGATAAAAACTCTCTCACTAATATTTTTTTCAATCATAGTATCTATTTCATTTGCTGGTAGTTTGCCTAATGATTCCGTTTTATTCACCAGTACAAAGCAATCAAACATTGATAGCTTGGTGAATCGTTGGTACAACAAACAAATGTCACCAGGAAATGACACCTCATTTGTTGTTGAGGAATTTTCAGATACTTCTTTTATTCCAGCTTTTTCTGATTCTGTTTACAAAGAAAGACTTGCAAATTTACCTTTGGTAATACCCATGTCGTACAATAAAATTGTACGTAACTATATTCACATGTACACTCAAAAACGCCGCGATTTGGTTGAAAATATGTTGGGATTATCGGAATATTATTTTCCAATTTTTGAGCAAATTCTAGATGCCGAGGGAATGCCCCATGAGTTAAAATATTTGCCGGTAATTGAATCTGCGCTGAATCCAAATGCTGTTTCACGAGCTGGAGCTACGGGTATGTGGCAATTTATGTACTATACCGGGAAAATGTATAAACTTGAAATAAATAGTTTTGTTGATGAACGTCGCGATCCTATTAAAGCTTCTTATGCTGCGGTTGAGTTTCTGAAAGATTTATATAATATTTATGATGATTGGATTTTAGCAATTGCCGCTTATAATTGTGGACCAGGGAATGTAAACAAAGCTATACGTCGCAGTGGTGGAAAAAGAAACTATTGGGATATATATTATTATTTACCACGCGAAACTCGTGGTTATGTTCCAGCTTTCATTGCTGCTACTTATACAATGAATTTTTACAAAGAACATAATTTGTCTGCAAAAAAGGCCGATTTACCCATATTATGCGATACAATAAATGTAAAAGACAAAATTCATTTAGAGCAAATTAGTCAGGTTATGGGAATGTCTTTAGCTGAAGTTAGAAGTTTAAATCCTCAATTTCGTCGCGATATCATACCTGGTAATAATAAAGAATACAGTATTCGTTTGCCCTTTGACAGAACCACCCAATTTATTGATTTAAAAGATTCAATTATTCATTATAAAGATTCTATTTATTTCAATCCAGAAGCAATTTCGAATACACCAGAGTACACAACATATACTCCAGGTCCTCCAACAAAAAACCATTCAAAACTTACTTATCAAGTAAAGTCGGGAGATAACTTAGGCTATATTGCTAGTTGGTATGGTGTTAGAGTTTCTGATGTGCGCCATTGGAATAATGTGAGGCATAATATGATTAGAGTTGGGCAAAAATTGCTTATTTATGTTCCCAAGAGCAAGCTTTCAAAATATGATGGAATTAATGCAATGACTTATACACAAAAGCAAGCTTCTGTTGGGAAAACAGTTTCTAAATCTGAAAATAAAACAGTCGCCGTTGAAAATCTAAAGGAAGGCGATTATGAATTCTATACTGTTCGAAGAGGCGATACTCTTTGGGATATTGCTAAATTATATAGTGACGTTACCGAAGGCGATATCATGCGTTGGAATGGAATATCAAATGCGAATAAAATAGCTATTGGGCAGAAACTGAAAATAAAATCAAATTCCTAGCATAAATTCTTCATGATTCTTTAATTCGGAAATTCTTTACAAATCATTATCTTGTGGTTTATGAAACCAGTTAAGATTCTATTATTTTTATTTTCAATTTTATTTTCAGCTCTTTGTATTGCCTATGTCTTTCCAGAGGAAGGAATTGTTATAGGTTCTAATTATACCTTGAAGTTTCATTGGGATTTTTCGAAAATAAATGCTTCGGAAGTTAGTTATGTTGATATTTCGCAAATTATTAAAAATACCGAATCAACCATTATATTAGACTCCATAGCCGATGATCAAACGGATATGATTGACACCATACGTGCCGTTGCTACTCAGTTAAATAAAAAAATTCAGAAAATAGAGTTTCCTGCTGGCGATTCTTCGATATTACAAGCTTTTTTTGTAAAGCTTAACAATAGTAAAAATAAACGGGTAAGAATTTTGCATTTTGGCGATAGTCAAATAGAAGGCGATAGAATTACCGGATATATGAGAAATAAATTTCAGCGAAGGTTTGGAGGCAGTGGACCGGGCTTAATGCCTGTAGTTCCCGGTCATGCTGAATCAGCTTCAATTATTCATAGTGCTTCAAAAAACTGGATAAAACATGCCGTTTATTTTAAAAGCGATACTATTTTACCCCATCGAAAATTTGGTATTATTGGCAGTTACGCCCGTTTTACTACTTACCAAAACGATACTTTATGCACTGATACAACCACTTCAAAGGCCTGGATTGAATTCAGTGAATCAGGAATGGCATTTAAATCGGTACTTAATTTTACCGAAGTGAATGTTTATTATGGACACAGTAATGAATTATTTACAGCCAAAGGCTACGTAAACGATAGTTTAATTTGGTTTGAAATGCTAGACTCCATTCAAAATACGACTTCGTTTAAATGGAATTTAGAGTATGCCCCCTCTACATTTAAAATTGAATTTGAAGGCACTAAAAGCCCCGATGTTTATGGTATTTCATTGGATGCACCTACGGGCGTATCTGTTGATAATCTTCCTTTCAGAGGAAGTTCTGGTACAGAGTTTACCAAGATTGATTATACGCAGCTTTGTGAAATGACCAAAGACATGAATTCAGGATTAGTTATTATACAATTTGGGGTTAATGTTGTGCCTTATAAAGTTAAAAATTTTGTCTTTTACGAAAGAGCTATGGCTCGTCAACTTAAATATTTAAAGGCTATTCTAAAAAATACTCCGATTTTAGTTGTTGGAGTTTCTGATATGTCAGAAAAGAAAGGTAATTATTTTGAAAGTTATCAAAATGTTGAGGAAATAATACAAGCTCAAAGAAATGCAGCCCTAAGTGCTAATTGTGCTTATTGGGACTTATATACGGCAATGGGGGGTAAAAATTCAATGCCTAGTTGGGTTTTTGCCGAACCGCCTTTAGCAAATAAAGATTTTATTCATTTTAACCGAAGGGGTGGACATATTGTTTCTCAAATGATTTATAATGCCCTAATGAGGGAATACGAAAAATACAATGCTTCTATCGCTAATAAAAAACAAATTAAATTAGCGAGTTAATTTGTGAAAGTTGAAATCATCTTTTAAGTTTGTTTTTACATGTAAATATAAAGGAAATGCATTATCATTTTATAGCCATTGGTGGAAGCGCTATGCATAATTTAGCTATAGCACTGCACAAAAAAGGAGAAAAAATTACGGGTAGCGACGATGAAATATTTGAGCCATCGCGTTCCCGATTGTTGAAATACGGAATACTTCCAGAGAAGGAGGGGTGGAGCCCTGAAAAAATTAGTACAGGAATTGATGCAATTGTACTTGGAATGCATGCCAAATCGGATAATCCTGAATTGCTAAAAGCAAAAGAATTAGGTCTTACTATATATTCCTATCCTGAGTTTTTATACAATCAAACAAAAAATAAAACACGTGTTGTTATTGGTGGAAGTCATGGTAAAACATCAACCACAGCAATGATAATGCATGTTTTAAATAAGCTGTCAATGGATTTTGATTATATGGTGGGTGCTCAATTAGAGGGTTTCGATACCATGGTAAATTTTTCGGATACTTCAAAAATTGCAGTATTTGAAGGAGATGAATATTTAACCTCGCCCATCGATCTCAGACCAAAATTTCATCTGTACCAACCTCATATTGCCTTAATTACTGGCATTGCATGGGATCATATAAATGTTTTTCCAACTTTTGAAAACTATGTTTCTCAGTTTGCTCAATTTGTTGAATTAATCGAAGATGGAGGAAGCTTAGTTTATTTTGAGGGAGACGAAATTCTTAGAAAAATTGTATCGGAAAGTAAGCGCAAAATTAAATTTATCCCCTACAATACCCATTCAAATAAAGTTGAGAAGGGAATCACTACTTTGATTCATGGCAATGAAGAAATTCCTTTAAAGATTTTTGGTAATCACAATCTACAAAATTTATCGGGAGCCTTATTTGTTTGCAAGGAACTTGGGATTACTGAAAATGAATTTTATAATGCAATTTCAAGTTTTGAAGGAGCTTCGAAAAGATTACAATTACTTGGTGAAAATTCGGAGCTTGCAATTTACCAAGACTTTGCGCATTCGCCATCAAAATTAACAGCAACCATTAATTCAGTTAAAGAGCAATTTCCTGAAAAGCAAATTATAGCTTGTATGGAGTTACACACCTATAGCAGCTTAAGTAAATCTTTTTTAAAAGAGTATAAAGGGAGTATGCAAATGGCCGATAAAGCCATTGTTTTTTTTAGTAATCATGCCTTGGAGTTAAAAAGATTACAAAAGATAGAAAAAAGTGAAATTTTTATTTCTTTTGATAAACAAGGACTTAAGGTAATAAATGATACTGAAGAATTAAAAAAGGAATTAAATTTTATGGAATTTAATAATTCGATACTCTTATTCCTGAGTTCTGGTAATTTTGGAGGGGTAGATATTAAACAATTTGCTTGCGAATTGATGAAAAAAACAGGCAATTAAAACCTGTATTTTGTCATGTTTGAAAGTAAAATAGTTGAATTAAACCATTGAATATTAGAGAGTAATAGTAATGTTAGTATTAATTTGATCGTTAGCAAAAGTTATTTTTTATCGAAATAGCACTTTTTATTTTGAAAATATATCCAATTATCAGTACTTTTAGCGATCGAAAAAACGTAATAAATAGATATTATGGAACTGAAAAAGAATCCTAAAGTAGATTTAAGAGAATACAGTGGAATCTTCATGCAAGTGGGTTTCGTGTTATCTCTTGGAATAATGTTATTAGCTTTTAACATTACTCAACATGAGAAATCAGTAAACCCCCTTGGAGAACTTGACAATGTAGTTGTTGAAGAAGAAATTGTTCCAATTACTCGTCAGCAAGAAATTAAGCCACCGCCACCGCCAGAACCACCAAAAGTAACCGATGTTATAAACATTGTGGAAGATGATGTGGAAATTGAAGACGAACTTGAGATTCAAGATACTGAAGCAGATCAAGACACAGAGGTTGAGGTTGTTGAGATGGTAGAAGAAGAAGAAGAAGAAGAAGCACAAGTTTTCTTTATTGTTGAAAACATGCCAGAATTCCCTGGGGGCGATGTGGAATTAAGAAATTACATAAATAAAAATGTCGTTTATCCTGAAATTGCAAAAGAAAACGGTATTCAAGGTAGAGTATTTATTCAATTTGTGGTAAATAGAAATGGAGAAGTTGAAGGAGTGAAAGTGGTTCGTGGGGTTGACCCTTCATTAGATAAAGAGGCTGTACGTGTTATAAAAACTCTTCCCAAATGGGCACCAGGTTCACAAAGAGGAAAGCCAGTAAAAGTATCATTTACTGTTCCCATAAATTTCCAATTGAATTAGAAGGAATTATATATAAAAAAAACCGCTTCAGTTAATGAGGCGGTTTTTTTTATGCCATTATATTAAAATGCTATTATTTTTTTGAATATTTGCATTCCTGAATAGGATATGATAAAACTTTCGTAATCATTTAATTGTCTAATTAAGGATTGCATGCATAGCGTTTATAAATAAAGACTAAAACAATAAGAAATAAAGCAACTTAATGGGACAAGCATATTACGATTTAGAAAAGCAAATTGAGGAAGCTGTTTTGATAGGAGTTATTAATCAAAATCAGGATGAAAGTCAGGTAGAGGAGTATTTGGATGAATTGGCTTTTTTAACTGAAACAGCAGGTGCCAGACCTATAAAAAGATTTGTTCAGAAATTGGACAAACCAAATCCAAAAACCTTTATTGGCTCTGGGAAAATTCAGGAGGTGGCTGCTTATGTTGAGGAACGAGAAGTGGCCTTGGTTATATTCGATGATGAATTATCTCCTTCTCAACTTCGAAATATTGAAAAGATATTTAAGGCACGGGTTCTTGACCGAACAAATCTGATATTAGATATTTTTGCTCAACGAGCTCAAACAGCACATGCTAAAGTTCAGGTTGAATTGGCTCAGTATCAGTATTTACTTCCACGCTTAACTCGCATGTGGACGCATTTGGAACGGCAGCAAGGTGGAATTGGTATGAGAGGTCCAGGTGAAACTGAAATTGAAACTGACCGTAGAATAATCCGTGATAAAATTACTCGCTTAAAGGAACAGTTGAAAACCATCGATAAGCAGATGGCTACTCAGCGAAAGAATCGTGGACAAATGATTCGGGTGGCTTTGGTGGGCTATACGAATGTTGGTAAGTCGACCATTATGAATATGCTTAGCAAATCGGAAGTGTTTGCTGAGAACAAGCTTTTTGCAACAGTGGATACTACGGTTCGAAAAGTAGTGGTTGAGAATCTTCCGTTTTTATTATCAGATACTGTTGGATTCATTCGAAAACTACCCCATGATTTAATTGAATCATTTAAATCAACACTAGATGAAGTTCGCGAGGCCGATGTGTTATTACATGTGGTAGATATTTCGCATGCAAATTTTGAGGAGCAAATAAATATTGTGAAGCAAACATTGCATGAAATCGATCCCAATGAAAAGCCGACATTTATTATTTTCAATAAAATTGATGCCTATTCGTATATAAAAAAGGATGAGGATGATTTAACGACAAAAACAAAGGTGAACTATTCCTTAGAGGAGTTGAAAAATTCATGGATGTCAAAAAACAATTTACCTTGTATATTTATTTCAGCAAAGCATAAAGAAAATATTGAAGAATTTAAAAAATTAATTTATGATAAAGTACGAGAGATTCATGCAGTACGATATCCTTACAATAATTTTTTATATGACGATTCATGGAAAAACGAACCTGAGGCATAGACTTGTAAATGCAATACTTAACTAACATAGTAGTCATTTTATTTGCTTTAGTATTCGGTAAATTAACTATGGGACAGAATCTTATTCCGAATAATAGTTTTGAGGAATACCACACTTGTCCTGAGGCATATTCTGCAAATTCATATAAATCGAATGTAGAGTTCTGGGATTCTCCTAATATTGGAACTCCCGATTATTTTAATGTTTGTTCAAAAGTTTCAGGAGTTCCAAGAAATTGGATGGGTTATGCTGATGCTTTTACTGGCAGTGCCTACATGGGTATTATTGCATGCATGGAACAGTTGGATGCGAGACAAATTCCGTATAGAGAATATATTCGTATAGAAGTAGAAGATTCCTTGCAAAAAGGGGTGAAGTATTTGGCATCTATGCAAGTGCAATTAGGTTTGAGTGCAATAGCTGCTTGTAATGGATTGGGAATGTATTTCTCAAATTCACCAAGTACATCAAAGGAATCTTTTAATTACCCGGTAAAACCTCAAGTTTTTTATGAGGATGCAATTGTTAACAAGCAAGATTGGACTAACATATGTGGAGTTTTTGTTGCAAAAGGAGATGAGAAGTATGTGATTATAGGTAATTTTTTATCGAACCAGGAGATGAAATATACAGCCTTTGATGAAAATTTGCTTCAGACTCAATATACAAGCCCAATGGCATATTATTACATTGATGATGTGCAATTGGTAGTATTTGATTCATTACTTCATGCTGATTGTGATCTTATTCCAGAAAAACCCATAGTTTACAATGGTGTTTTGCAGCTTGATAAAAAAATGATACTAAATAATTTGTATTTTGAACACGATAAAGCGGTTATTTTAGAAGAATCGTATCATGAATTGGATCAATTGGCCTACCAGCTAAGCATAAATCAAAAACTTTCGATTTCGATTTATGGCCATACCGATAATAGTGGAACTGACACTTACAACAAACAACTATCGGACGAAAGAGCTAATGCAGTTAAACATTATCTTTTGCGAAAAGGCGTTTCAAAATTTAGAATGATTAGCAAGGGCTTTGGAAGTTCTCAGCCCATTGGTGATAACACTACGGAACAGGGACAACAGCTTAATAGGCGTGTTGAAATTGAAGTAAAGTAGCCATTAGAATTTTAGATAAAAATCTTTGGTCAGTGCTTTGTATTCTTCAGAATAAATATGTCTGCCTCCGCTTTCAACAATCAATTCTTTTTCAATTAATTTGCAATTATTTTTTGAAAATTCGGCAATTACTCTTTTTGGTGCTTTTTCTGGTGTAGGTTTAACCCATAAAATATTATTGCAAAAGAAATCAAAAAGGGAAGCCTCATTTTTGTATTCTTCAAAACTTAAAGTGGGTATAATTATCCAAAAACTTCCATTTTCAGATAGCAATTTTTTTACTCCTTTAAAAAGATCGTTTGCTGTTAATGAATCATTATGTCGGGCTAGAGTTCTTGATTCTTTGGGCGTATTAAGCGAATTTGAGAAAAATGGAGGATTGGAAATAATCAAATCGTATCTGGGCTTAGTTTTTTTTGCAAATTCTTGAAACGATGAATGATGAATTGAGATTCGATCGGTCCATTTACAATTAGAAACATTTAACAGCGCTTCGGTATAAGCTTCGGTATCAATTTCAATGGCGTCAATGTTGGCATTGCAACGTTGGGCAAGCATTATGGCAATTAAGCCAGTTCCGGTTCCAATATCTAAAATATTAAAAGTTTTTGTGCAATTAACTGCAGCTCCAAGTAAAACTCCATCGGTACCTACTTTCATAGCTGAATTTTCTTGTGTTATGCTAAACTGTTTAAATTTAAAATAGGAATTTGCCATTTTAATAATCTTTGTTTACACCTACTCCGAATAGCGCAAAATCATATTTTATAGGGTCATGGGCATCAAACTCTTTTAACACATTAGTTAATTCTTCCACAGCTTTCCAATCGTTTTGTTTTCTGTTTAAAAGTCCCAGATTTCTAGCTATTGTTCCTGAATGTACATCTAAAGGAATCATTAACTTATTGCTTGGTATATTTTTCCATAGCCCAAAATCAACACCATTTTTATCGTCACGAACCATCCACCGTAGAAACATATTTATTCGCTTAGCGGCTGAACCAATGTTTGGATTAGATAGATGTTTTGTTGTTCTTTCAGGATGATTTATTGAGAAGAATATATTTTTCGCACTTACAATTGTATTTTTAATGGTTTGCGATTTTTTAAAACCATTGGTAAAAACGGTTTCTAATCCATCGTGAGTTTTATAAATATTTTGTAGCGATTTAATAAAAAATTTGCAATCTGTGCCATTAAAGGTTCGGTATTTAAATTCGTTTAAATGTTCAAGTTCCTTATCAATTGAGTTTATTACAAAATCGTAGGGAGCGTTATCCATAAAAATCATTAATTGATTTAGCGATTTTAAAATGGATTTTCTGTTCCCCCAAGCTAGTGTTGCTGCAAGAAAGCCCGCAATTTCAATATCTTCTTTTCGTGAAAATTTATGAGGTATCGAAATAGGATCTAACTCAATAAAATCGGGTTGATTATACTTGTTTGCTTTATTATCGAGAAAATCTTTTAGGTACTGCATGTAAAAATAATGTTAACAAATAAAAAAAATAACAGGCAAATATATAATACTTTTGATTGGGAGGCTTTGAATTAACTAAAAATTTATACTTTTGAGCAAGTAAATAAAAATGTTATTTCGCAACTTGAAATGTATAGTTTAGAGTTTTTCCTTAAAGGTTTGTTAATAGGGCTTATTGTTTCGGCACCCATGGGACCCATTGGAGTTTTATGTGTGCAAAAAACTGTAAATAAAGGACATGCTATAGGTTTTTTGTCTGGTTTAGGCGCTGCTACAGCTGATGCCTTATATGCTTTTTTAGCTGCGTTTGGAGTAACTTTTATTACAAATTTCTTATCGAAAAACCAAACGGCATTTCAAATATTTGGTATTGCTGTGTTGTTGTTTTTAGGATTTAAAATGATTTTTAATAATCCGATTAAGCAATACCGGTATCATAGAACCAGCAGTAAAAAGAAAAGTGCTTTAACAGATTATATTTCTGTATTCTTTTTGACTATTTCAAATCCATTAACCATTATATTTTTTGGTGCAGCCTTTACTATGCTGGGCTTATTAACTCATGTTGAAGGTGATAATAATAAATATCTGTTGATAGCTGGGGTTTTTTCGGGAGCTTCTTTTTGGTGGTTTATTCTAACCTATTTTGTAAATATTTTTCGAAAAAAATTCAGATTGCGCAGTATTTTTTTGTTAAATAGGGTAAGTGGAGTAATAATTATTATTCTTTCCATTGCTGCGATTATAAAATTCTTTGTTCTCTCTTAATTAAGTCTCGAATTCGTGATTACTTAATAATTCACTATTCTTTCTAACATAATATTGAACCATCTTCATACTTTCTTGTTAATACTTATTGGCATTATATAAGCTAAGTTATTATTTGCAAAATTTATAGAGTAATAAAAAAATCTATTAATAATGTAATAATATTAGGTTTACTATTGTAAACGTCATATGCCATTAAATTTAAATAATTTTACAATGAAAGTTGGAATTCCAAAGGAACTATTAATAAGCGAATTGCGAGTGGCTGCTACACCGAAAACAGTAGCTCGTTTGCAGAAACAAGGTTTTGAGGTTTTTATAGAAAACGGAGCAGGTGAGCGGTCAAACTATTCCGATAAAGCGTTTGAACAAGCAGGTGCTAAAATCGTAAAATCAGCCGCAGTGCTTTATGAATTGGCAAATATTGTATTAAAAGTGCAAGCATTTACGCTTGAGGAGATTGATCTGTTAAAAGCAGAAACGGTTACTTTAAGTTATTTATGGCCAGCTCAAAACCAAGATTTACTGAAAAAGCTTGCAGAGAAAAAAATTAATGCCATTGCCATGGATGCAGTGCCTAGAATTTCAAGGGCGCAAAAATTAGATGTATTATCGTCTATGGCAAATATTGCGGGTTACCGGGCAGTTATTGAGGCTGCTAATTATTTTGGGCGTTTCTTGAATGGGCAAATAACCGCTGCAGGTAAAGTGGAGCCGGCAAAAATACTGGTAATTGGAGCTGGAGTTGCTGGTTTGGCATCTATTGGAACCGCAAATTCATTGGGAGGCATTGTTCGTGCTTTTGATACCCGTAAAGAAGTTGAAGAGCAAATAACCAGCATGGGAGCTCAATTTTTAACGGTTGAAATTGAAGAAGATGGGGCAACAGATTCTGGGTATTCAAAAGTAATGAGTCAGGCATATATTGATGCCGAAATGTTGTTGTTTAAAGAGCAAGCAAAAGAGGTTGACATTATAATAACAACGGCTCAAATTCCAGGTCGTGAAGCCCCAAAATTAATTTTAGATTATCATGTGGCTGAAATGAAACCCGGTTCAGTAATAGTTGATTTGGCAGCATCAACAGGTGGAAATTGTGTGCTTACAAAACCCGATGAAATTTACACTACAGAAAATGGGGTAACCATTGTCGGCAAAATAAGTCAATTACCCGAACAAGCCAGTCAATTATACGGCAATAACTTGTGTCATTTATTAGATGATATGGGAAAAGCCGAAGGCTTTAAAATTGACATGAATGATGATGTGGTGAAACGTGCCATGGTAGTTTATAATGGTGCTATCAATTGGCCACCTGAACCGCTTCCTGTAAGTCCAGCAAAACCAAAAGTTGAAAAGGAAGTTGTGGTATTCGATAAAGTTGCTCAAGCGAAAGAAAAAGCAAAAAAGAAAGCTCGTTCGTCGGCGATTGGCTTAGGAGTGGTTGGTTTATTAATTTTTGGAATGGGACAAGTGGCGCCTCCCGATTTTTTGAAACATTTTACGGTATTTGTTTTAGCCGTATTTGTTGGCTGGCAGTTAATTTGGAATGTTACCCATGCGCTACATACACCATTAATGGCTGTAACCAATGCTATAAGTGGAATTATAATTGTTGGAGGTTTGTTGCAAATGCAGGCTGAATATAATCATATCATGTCAATACTTGCTTTTGTGGCAGTATTTGTAGCGGGAATAAATATTGTTGGGGGCTTTTTTGTTACCCACAGAATGTTAAAAATGTTTAGAAAATAAGAACTATGATATCTTCAGGAATACAAACAGCAGCATATATATTTGCAAGTATATTATTTATTTTAAGTCTTGGCGGATTGTCTTCGCAAGAGTCGGCTAAGCGTGGGGTTATTTATGGAATTGTTGGAATGGCCATAGCTATTTTGTCAACAGTTTTGGGTGCGGGTGTAAAAGGACATGTGTATATCATTATTGCTCTGTCTCTGGCATCGGTAATTGGATTAATTGTGGCGCGAAAAGTTGAAATGACATCGATGCCTCAATTGGTAGCAATTCTTCACAGTTTTGTGGGCTTGGCTGCTGTATTGGTTGGCTTTGGTTCCTATCTCGATCCGCACACCCTAACTTTACAAGGATCGGAACATAGCATTCATTTGGTTGAAGTTTTTGTTGGTGTATTTATTGGTGCTATAACTTTTACAGGATCAATTATTGCCTGGGGAAAGCTCGAGGGAAAGATTATGAGTAAGGCCTTGGCATACAAAGGCCGGCATTTAGTCAATATTGTTTTAATGCTTATCATTATCGTATTGGGAGTTCGTTTTACTATGGCTCCAAATACCACAGGCTTAATTGATTTAATGATTATGACAGGAATTGCATCGTTTATTGGTGTGATGTTGGTGATGGCCATTGGTGGTGCCGATATGCCTGTAGTGGTTTCTATGTTAAACTCCTATTCTGGTTGGGCAGCTGCAGCTGCAGGCTTTATGTTAGGAAACGATTTGTTGATTATTACAGGTGCTTTGGTGGGTAGTTCTGGTGCTATACTTTCAATAATTATGTGTGAGGCCATGAATCGATCTTTTTTGTCGGTGATATTTGGTGGATTTGGAAACGCAAGCGTTGCAAGTTCAATGGAGATGGAAGGGGAGGTTACCTCAACCAGTCATTTGCAAGTGGCAGAATTGTTAAAGGAAGCAAAATCGGTTATTATTGTGCCAGGATATGGAATGGCAGTGGCAAAAGCGCAATATCCCGTATTTGAATTGGTACAAAAATTAAAAGCGGGAGGAAAACAAGTCCGTTTTGGAATTCATCCGGTAGCAGGACGATTGCCAGGCCATATGAATGTATTGTTAGCTGAAGCAAACGTACCTTACGACATTGTGATGGAAATGGATGAAATTAACGATGATTTGCCAAAAACCGATGTGGTAATGGTAATTGGAGCCAATGATATTGTGAACCCGGCCGCATTGGAAGATGAAGGAAGTCCAATTTATGGGATGCCCGTTATTGAGGTTTGGAATGCAAAAAAGGTTATTGTAATGAAACGTTCCATGGCAGTAGGTTATGCAGGCATTGAAAACCCATTATTCTACAAAGAAAATACCGATATGCTTTATGGTGATGCCAAGTATAGTGTTGATGAATTGAATAAAGAATTGTAAAAGTATTTTTAAAGTATATTAAAGCCCGTCATTTTTTGCGGGCTTTTTTTGTGCCGTTTTTATCCATGTTCGTTAATGGTTTAAATACAATAAATTTCATCTAGTGGAAATGTTTAATAATTATAAAGTTAATTGATAATATTTTATTAACCTTGCCGTTAGTTATTGTAATTGGTTTAAAGAATTTTATACAATAATTGGGAATAAACATATCACTGGAGAGAAATTAATGAACAGAGAGGCTACCTACGGAATAGTAAAGACAAAACCGGGACTATCACCATTATTTTTATTGATACTTACTGCGAATCTGTTTTTTTGGATTCATGCAATTTACGCACTTGGGGTAATATTTTCAATATTTACCATTGTTGCTTTTTTTAAGACTTCGGGATTTATTCTTGATAAAGAAAACAATAGGGTAAAAAGAATTTCGGGATATTCGGGAATACAATACGGGAAGTGGTATCGAGTACCAGATATTAAATATGTTTCGTTACTGAGAGTTAAGCAAGCGAGCAACTCTAATAATGGCGCTACAAGCGTTCAAAATTCACCAAGAAGCTCATGTTATCAAATAAACCTAATTGTACAGCAACATAGGGAAAAAAGAGTTTTTGGACTTATGACAACCAACGTTGAAACGGCAAGATCAGAAGGCGTTAAACTTGGTGCGTTTTTAGATCTTAAAGTGTTGGATTCAACCACATATAACAGACATTGGATAACGTAGTAAGGAAGCTTTTGTAATTCTTTATTTTTACAAGTAACCCAATACCTATTAATTAAATAGATTTACTATAATAACATGAAGTTGATTGAATTATTTCTTTCAATGGATACTGGAATAAATAATAGATTATTAATACAAATCAAGGGTTGAAATTATTTGTTTTTCAGGCTGTAAGCCTAATTAAGTTCAGCCCACATTATTAATTAAATAGTATATATAACGTTTAGCAAGAATATTATTAAAATGGGTACATGCGTATTAAAATTGTGCTACATTTGTATCCATTAAAAAACCTAAAAATGTTCGATTTAAAACGATTATTGATCTGCTTATATATTTTCTCTGAGCTATAAGAATATTTTGATATTTATTTATTATCAAAGTATTAATCAATAGTTATTTTATTCAATGTTCGAAAAAATCTGTAAGGTTCAGGCTTTATATAATGAGCTTGAAATTCAAATTAAAGCATTCCAGAAACAAATTAATTTACCATGTTTGAGTAATTGTAATAAGTGTTGTTTGAAACCAAATATTGAAGCATCAGTATTGGAATTTTTACCCTTAGCATATCACATTTATATCAACAATCAAATAGATGAGTTTTTAGATAAATTAAATTCAAGTATTACTATGTGTGTTCTGTTGAACTCTATAAGAATAATTGATTCACCTACAAATAGTGGATGTAAAAATTATGCACATCGGGGATTAATTTGTAGGTTATTTAGTTCGTCAGCAATTAGAGTGAAAGATAATTCATATGCAGTTTATACTTGTAAGGATATTAAAATCCAAGATCCAGAAAAATTCAGTTTGGCGATTCGCAATTTAAATGAAAACATAAATGCTCCTATAGCTGAAGAATGGGTTAGTAAATTATTAGAAATTGATGATACTATGGGAGGTGATTACAATCCCATTAATAAGAGTATCGAAAAAGCAATTATGAAAGTGGCTTATTGTTTTGACAACCAACCTCAAAATTTCAAATATCATGCAGTTTAATTCTAATGTTATATTAAAATACGTTATAATTACTATTAAACATTTTCTCCAAGCTAATTTTATTTGAAAAAAAATATGCAAAATAAATAATATGTTACCTTTGCAATCTTAATGCAGCAAAAAAATTACATATCAAAAAAATCATTGACTTTCTCCAAATGGAGTAGGAAAGGCTATGCTGTATTTGCTTCTTTGGGAAAAGTGGTGAAAATAGGGCAGCTTAATGTTGAAATTTGCAAACAAGCCATTAAGAAAAACACCAATTTATTAATTGAGTTTGTTTTATTAGAAAAAGATAAATTGAATCAAAAAACCGATGAATCCATCGAATTTTTATTGTCTGAATACTTATTTCAAAACGTAATTTCTATTAAGGCCATCGATTCAAAATTGAATCCACAAGAAAACAAGAAAATAAAAGTATATAATCAAAATCCATTCCGAACATTCGGGATGGATTTTTTAATTTAATACATCATGATAAACAGACAATGTCTGAGATAATTATTGAGAGACAGCATTAACATTTATTAAAAATGCGTACCATATCAAAGACGGTCAAAAAATTTAAAAAGATGGAGAAAATAACTGATTTTAAGAACAAAGTGCTGAATGGATATCAGTTAACTTACGATGAAGGCGTGGAACTTACAAAAGTTGAAAACAAAGAAGACTTATATATAGCTGCTAACGAAATTCGTGCACATTTTTGTGGTGATAAAATAGATCTTTGTTCCATTACAAATGCAAAGTCGGGTAAATGTTCTGAAAATTGCAAATGGTGTAGCCAATCGGTTTATCATAAAACCAATATAGAAGAATACGAAGTGGTTGACCGTGAATCGACGATTAAAGAAGCGGTTGAAAACTATAAAAAAGGAGTGAGTCGTCATTCATTGGTTACCAGCGGGCGTGGTGTAAATGATAAAACTCTGGATCAGTTGATTCCAATTTATAAAGAGATTAAAGAAAAGAGTGATATAAGTTTATGTGCTTCGATGGGACTGATTGATAAGGCTCAGTTAAAAAGATTGCGGGATGAAGTAGGAATTGAACATTACCATTGCAATCTGGAAACAGCTCCATCATTTTTCCCTCAATTAGTTACAACACATACTCAGGAAGAGAAAATGATTACCATAAAGGCTGCAAAAGAATTGGGAATTAAAATTTGTTCGGGAGGAATCATTGGAATGGGCGAGGAAATGCATCATAGAGTGGAACTGGCTTGCTCTTTACGTGATTTAGAAGTGCTATCAATTCCAATTAATATTTTAACTCCAATAGAAGGAACTCCTTTGGAAAATGCGAAACCGCTTTCTGAAGAAGAAATTTTAACATCTATTGCTGTGTTTAGGTTTATCAATCCAAAAGCTAATTTGCGTTTTGCAGGTGGACGATTAAAAATTAAACACTTTCAAGATAAAGCTTTACATGCTGGAATTAGTGCCGCACTAACCGGTGATTATTTAACAACAACAGGTTCAAATATTGAGGAAGATATTCGTGGTTTTAAAAATGCGGGTTTCAAGATTACTACTGAATTATGATAAACAGTCTTCAGTCGGCATAATAACTGCAAACTGTTGACCGAGAACTGCCTACTTAATTATCAAATATGAAAAAACTAAGTTTAAAAAGAAATGACGACCGATGAACTCATAGCATACGACAAGAAACACATCTGGCATCCGTATACATCAGCTACGAAACCCTTACCATGTTACCCGGTTAAGAAAGCCAATGGTGTTTATTTGGAGTTTGAAGATGGCACCAAAGTTATTGATGGAATGTCAAGCTGGTGGGCTGTAATTCACGGCTACAATCATCCAGTGTTGAATAAAGCCATGAAAGGCCAGATTGATAACATGTCGCATGTGATGTTTGGCGGATTAACCCATCGTCCCGCAGTTGAATTGGCTCAAAACTTATTGAGAATTGTGCCCAAAGGTTTGGAACATATTTTTTATTCCGATTCGGGGTCGGTAGCTGTTGAAGTAGCCATGAAAATGGCGGTTCAATATTGGCATTCAAAAGGGTTAGCCGATAAATCAGGTTTTTTAACTATACGAAATGGTTATCATGGCGATACATGGAATGCCATGTCGGTTTGCGATCCGCTAACCGGAATGCATCAAATATTTGAAAAGAATTTACCCAAACAGTATTTTGTTCCAACACCAAGTTCTGATTTTTATGGGGAATTTGATGCATTGGATATTGAACCAATAATTAATTTGCTTGAAAAGGAGCATAAAAATATTGCAGCATTTATCTTGGAACCCATAGTTCAGGGAGCGGGAGGAATGCGATTTTATCATCCTCAATTTTTAAAGGAGCTTCGCGAAATTTGTAATAAATTTGATGTGGTGTTTATTGCCGACGAAATAGCAACGGGGTTTGGACGTACTGGAAAACTTTTTGCTTGTGAATATGCGGGAATATTACCAGATATAATGTGTTTAGGCAAAGCGATAACAGGAGGCTATATGAGTTTTGCAGCTACATTAGCAACAAAGGATGTGGCTGAAGGAATCTGCAATGGAAATCAGGGAGTGTTTATGCACGGTCCAACATTTATGGGAAATCCATTGGCTTGTGCCGTTGCAAATGCTAGTATTAAATTATTATTGGAAAGTAATTGGCAGGAAAATATTCAGCGCATTGAAGACCACCTAAAAAAAGAATTGCAAGAACTTAAAAATCATAAATCGGTAAAAGATATTAGAGTTTTAGGAGCTATTGGCGTGGTTGAAATGAAAGAAGCGGTTCAAATGGAGAAAATTCAAAAAGCATTTATCAATGAAGGTATTTGGTTACGTCCATTTGGAAAATTGGTTTACACCATGCCGCCATTTACCATTAGTAATGAGGAATTGCGAAAGTTAACCGATGGAATGAAGAAAGTTTTATTGAGTATTCAGTAGGCAGTCTTCAGTCCACAGTTATTTTTACTGAATACAGAATACTGAATACAGAATACTGAATACAGAATACTGAATACAGAATACTGAATACAGAATACTGAAGACTGAACATGAAACATAAAAAATACACAAGAGAGTTAATTCTACTTGAGGAATCTGGAAACTTTCGTAAATTCCCAGAACAAGCTTCTGATTCGATGATTGATTTGTCGAGCAACGATTATTTGGGCTTAATGCAGAATGCTTCTTTGCAGAATGAATTTATGCAAAGTGTGGATTTATCAAAGCTAAAATTCACTGCCTCATCCTCACGTTTGCTTTCTGGAAATTCTAATGAATACACTCAATTGGAGAACTTGATTGCCTCGCAATATCAAAGAGACGCTTGCTTAGTATTTAATAGTGGTTATCATGCAAATACCGGAATAATTCCGGCTCTGGCTCAAAAGAATGATTTAATTATTGCGGATAAATTGGTTCATGCAAGTATTATTGATGGCATGCAATTGAGCAAAGCTGATTTTTTGCGCTACAATCATTTGGATTACGATCATTTAGAATTGCTTCTTGAAAAAAAATCGAAACACTATGAGCATGTTTTTATCATTAGCGAAAGTGTTTTTAGCATGGATGGCGACAAAGCAAATATTCAAAAGTTAGTTGAATTAAAAAATAAGTTTGGAGCATTTCTTTACATCGATGAAGCACATGCCGTAGGAGCTCTCGGAAAAAATGGTTTAGGATGTGTTGAGGAAGAAAACCTAATTCGGGAAGTTGATTTTATTATGGGAACATTTGGTAAAGCATTGGCATCGGTTGGCGCTTATCTAGTATGTGATTCTATTTTTAAGCACTACCTAATTAATAAAGCACGAACCTTGATTTTTACAAGCGCATTGCCACCTATTAATTTGGCATGGTCGCATTTTATTATGCAAAAACTTCCTGATTTTCATGAAAACCGAATTCAATTAAAAAAGTTGGGGCAGCAG
Organism: Salinivirgaceae bacterium; assembly: GCA_016342715.1. Lineage (GTDB taxonomy): Bacteria > Bacteroidota > Bacteroidia > Bacteroidales > SZUA-534 > JAEINW01. The sequence continues at coordinate 29,188 of JAEINW010000004.1, forward strand.
TTTGCAGAACTACTAAATGTTAAATCTGATAGTCATATTGTTCCATATATTATTGGAGAGAATAAGAATGCCATTCAAGCTTCGCAACTTTTAAAAGAAAATGGCTTTAACGTTTTGCCGATTCGTTACCCAACGGTTCCACAAGGAAGGGCAAGATTGCGATTTTCGTTAAATGCCTCTATGAAAATAGGACAGCTAGAGTTGATTGGAAAAGTATTAACAAGTAATTTAGCAATCTGAAAATGGAGAACGAAGAACGAAGGATTGAGAACGAAAAAAAATATATGAAAATCTGCCTGTTGAAAGATCAGTGTAATCGGCGAGTAAATATAATATCATGAAAAAACTCTGGATAAATAAGGCAAATAACACAAAATGCATACTATTCTTTAATGGCTGGGGAATGGACGAAAAGGCTGTTTCTCATATGGAATTTTCTGATTTTGATATTTGTGTGTTTTTCGACTATTCAAACTTTGAATTAGAAATAAACGAATTCGATTCATATCAATCAGTATATATTGTCGCATGGTCGTTGGGAGTTTGGGTTGCAAGTCAGGTAATGAATAGTGCTAATTTGAATATTGAAAAAGCTATTGCTATTAATGGAACTGAATTAGCCATTAGTGATGAATATGGAATCCCGCCTAAGGTTCTTATAGGAACGTTGGATTGTTGGGATGAAATAAACCGCGATAAGTTTAATCAGCGGTTATTTGGTGGAATGATAAAGCTTGGAGAAGCATTTGATAGATTGTCAAACAGAACCATCGAAAACCAAAAGAAAGAACTTGCATATTTAATGAGTGAAATTGAAGAAATTTCAGAAACAGACATCAAATGGGATATTGCTTTGATTGGAACCTTGGATTTAATTTTTAGTGCCAAAAATCAGAGTTCTTATTGGGGAATGAAAACAAAAATAATTGAAAAACCCATGCCACATTATCCCTTTGCCTATTTTACCAATTGGCAACAAATAATTGATTTGTAAATGATAATAGCTGATAAAAAAATTATAAAAGAAAGGTTTAACCGAAATTTTGCATCCTATCAGTGTGGAGCAATTGTGCAAAAAAAAGTGGTTGAACGTTTTTGCCAGATTCTGCACGAGCTAAAACTTTCTAATTTTTCAAAAGTGCTAGAAATTGGATGTGGAACTGGATTTTTAAGCAAGGAGTTTTTAAAAAAAGAAAACCCACATCAATATTTTTTAAACGATTTGAATACTGAAATATTTCAAGGAATTAAGAACACCCTTAATTCAAAGCTCCTTCTAAATTATCAGTATTTATCGGGTGATGCTGAATTAATTGATTTTCCTGACGATTTAGATGCTCTAATTTCAACATCTACCATTCAATGGTTTCATAAGCTCGAAAATTTTATTCGTAAAGTTAATTATCATTTAGTTGAAAACGGAATATTTGCATTTAGTACATTCGGCCAACAAAATTTTATTGAAATTAAAGAAACATTAAAATTGGGCTTAGATTATTATTCAAAAACAGAACTTGTGGAAATGTTAAGCGAGAAATTTGACATATTACATTTTGAAGAATGGAAAGAAGCCATGCTTTTTGAAAACCCAAGAGAAGTATTACGTCATATTAAAACCACAGGAGTTAATGGAATTTCGAATTATTATTGGAGCAAAACAAAATTATTGCAATTTGAGGAGTCTTACATCAATCAGTTTAAAGCGGAAGATAAAGTGAGGCTTACTTATCATCCGATAATTATTATTGCAAGGAAAAAGTAAATGATAACAAGATGCTTAGCGATTATTTTAACAATACGAATCAAATCGGGATTATTTCAGAGTGTTTTGTTTTGAAATCGCTTAGCATCTATTCTAAACTATTATGAATAATATAATCATGGCATAGTTCGCAAAAGAGAAAAATGCAAAAGGCGCAAAGAACAAAATTCAAGGATTAAAATCTTTGCGTCTTTTTCGGTTCCCTTAGCGCTTTTTGCGTGGTGTTTTTTTTAATGTTAACGAGATGCTTTGCGAATGTATTTGTAAAAAGATTTCGTAATTATGCTAATTAGCTATTCGTTTAGCATCTATTTTAAATATCTATGAAAAACAAAACATACTTTATAAGCGGAATTGATACCGATTGTGGTAAAACTTATATCACTGGGAATTTAGCAAAGCTTTTGCAAAGTCATGGCAAAAAAGTGATTACACACAAATTAATTCAAACAGGCTGCGCAGGAATCTCTGAAGATGTTTTGGAACATAGAAGGATTATGGGTGTCGATTTATTCCCTGAAGACAAAAGTGGAATTACCTGTCCGTATGTGTTGTCTTTTCCAGCTTCTCCGCATTTAGCTTGCGAAATTGATAAGCTTGAATTAGATTTTGATAGTATTAAATCATCAATCTCAGCGCTAGCTTCAAAATACGAAATTGTACTTTGCGAAGGTGCCGGAGGTTTAATGGTTCCGCTAAAAAAAGATTATTTAACTATTGATTTTATTAAAGAAAACAACTATCCAGTTATATTAGTTAGCTCTTCAAAATTGGGAAGTATCAATCACACAATTTTAAGTTTGCAAGCATGTAAAAGTTATGGAATTGATTTAAAATATGTTATTTATAATGAGTTCCCAGACCAGAATAAATTAATTTCAGAGGATTCATATAAATATTTAAAATCGTATGTGCAAAGCAATTTTACAAATGTAGAATTCTTTAGAAATGAAAATTTAGATCAAATAAAACTATGATTTGCTTTGAATAATTGCAATCTTGTTTTAAAATAAAAAGGCATGCAAGAAATTCTGGAACAAATAAAGGAATCTTTTAATGATGAAATTTTATCTCGATCGGAGAAACGAAATTTAAAAGAAATAATTAGTAGCAATAAACTTTCAAAGAGTGATTTAGATTGGTTGCGGAATGGAGTGTTTTTATTTGCAAGAGAGAAATCAACAAGTGTTGAAGGTGAAAAAATTATTAATTGGCTAGAGAAAGCAAACAAACTGCTTCTGCCAAAAATAGATGATCATCCAGAAAAAAGAGTTTTTTTTAGTCCTGGTGATGAATGTTTGCTGGCAATTATCGATCATTTAAACAAAGCTGTTTCAAACATTGATATTTGTGTTTTTACCATTAGCGATAATCGGCTTTCCGATAAAATAATTGAAGCTCACCGCAGAGGAGTTAGAATAAGAATAATTACTGATGACGATAAATCAAATGATAGGGGCTCTGATATCCACAAAATGGCTGAATTAGGAATTGATATAAAAATGGACAATTCATCCTATCATATGCATCATAAATTTGCCATTTTTGACAAGGTAGATGTAATTACCGGTAGTTTTAATTGGACTCGCAGTGCTGCAGAATATAACCAAGAGAATATATTAGTTAGTTCAGATAAACATGTAATTTCCGCTTATGTAAATAAGTTTGAATCACTTTGGCAATTAATGAAAATCTATTAATCGGGATTTCCTCTATTTATCAGTAGAATAATCGAGGAAAGGTGTCCCTTTGGTACTCCTGCGTCGTGAAATCGGATTGTTATTCGCAATTGCACGTGAGCATGCAAGCAAGGTTCGCTAAGTTGAGGTAGTGCCTGTTCCGAATACTTTCGGAATGAACGAAGTTCAGAGGATTAATTTCGAGCAAATTCATTTAATCCTTGATTTGCGTGATTAATCAATATCACTGCTTGCATTAATTCTATATGTGAATTGTTTTTAATGGGCGAATGCCGATGGTTAATCAGCCCTTCTTCAGAAAGCTTTGACAACGAATCAAAGCCAGTTAAACGTTAAATATCAACTTTTGGAGCTGTATAACGACTGGAGTTTTTCATGTTCGACTATTTAGAATATGCTACACTTTACGGTAAATACCATAAAAAACCATCGAACAATAGAACGATGGTTTTTTAATATATAAGTTAAATATTTACTTATTCTGCCTCTTCTAACTCTTTTTCGTAAGCTTTTAGAAGTTTAGTTTGTTCTTCAGCTGGAACTGGAGCATACTCGTCAAATTCCATAGTATATGTTGCACTACCTGATGAAATAGAACTTAAAGTAGTTGAATATTTATTAAGTTCAGCTAAGGGTACTTTTGCAGATAATTTTTCATATCCCGATTCACTACTCATACCAGCAATCATTGCCCTACGACCTTGCAAATCACTCATGACATCACCCATATATTCTGCAGGAACAAGTACTTCAATGTTGTAAATAGGTTCCATGATTTTTGGGCCAGCTTTTTTAAACGCTTCACTAAATGCATAACGGCCAGCAAGCTTAAATGATATTTCATTTGAATCTACGGCGTGCATTTTACCATCGTAAATACATACTCTGATATCGCGGGCGTAAGAACCAGTTAAAGGACCTTCTTCCATTTTTTCCATAATTCCTTTCATAATAGCAGGATGGAAACGGGCATCAATAGCACCACCAACAATACAGTTAACAAATACGAGTTTTCCGCCCCACGGTAAGGTGTGCTCGTCAGTACCTCTAACATTCATGGTATAATCTTTACCATTTATCTTGTAGGTTGATGGAGCAGGCATACCTTCATGGAAAGGCTCAACAATCATATGTACTTCACCAAACTGTCCTGAGCCACCCGATTGTTTTTTATGTTTATAGTCGGCTTGATATGCTTTAGTTATGGTTTCGCGATATGGAATCTTTGGATTAAGAAATTCAGTTTCAATTTTAAAAATGTTGCTTAATCTCCATTTCATTGAATTTAAATGAAATTCACCATTGCCGTGCACAATAATTTGTTTAAGCTCTTTAGAATATTCAATTATTATTGTAGGATCTTCTTCATGCATCCTATTTAATAATTCACCTAATTTTTCTTCTTCTGCTTCGTTTTCAGCTTTAATTGCAGCTCTATATTTTGGTGCAGGAAATTTTACTATAGGGAAAGGTTCAACGTCCTTTTCAGTAAGTGAATGGTTAGTTCGGGTTTCTTTAAGTTTAACTAAAGCGCCTATATCACCGGCTACCATTTCTGATAGTTTTACGCGGTTTTTTCCTGCTACAGCAAACATTTGAGAAATGCGTTCTTTTCCACCTCTTTTGCTGTTAATAAGATCTACTCCTTCTTTAATAGTACCAGAAACAAGTTTAAAGTATAGAACTTCACCTAAATGCTCTTCAACAGAAGTTTTAAAAACGAATAATGCAATTTTTCCTGAAGGATCGCAAACAACGGCTTCACCTTTTATATTAACCATTCCTGGCACTTCGGTTGGGCCTGGGGCTACGTTTCCAACAAATTCAAGCATGCGATTAATGCCCATGTTTTTCTTTCCACTAACACAGAAAATTGGAAACAAACTTCTAGCAATAATACCTTTGCGAATACCTTCGCGCATTTGGTCTTCGTTAAGAGAGCCTTCTTCAAAGAACAGCTCCATTAAGTTCTCGTCATTTTCAGCAGCTGATTCCACCAATATATTATGTAATTCATCAGCTTGATCTTTTTGATCGGCAGGAATGTCAACAATTTGTGGTTTTCCACCTTCGGCACCCCATTGGTACATTTTCATTTTTAACACGTCAACAACGGCATTAAAACCAGTACCAGCATTTACAGGATATTGAATAATAACAGCTTTTCCACGATAAAGACTTTTTAAATCATCTAAGGTTTTTTCAAAGTTGGCTTTATCCTGATCAAGTTGATTCACAGCAATAAGCATAGGCTTATTCATACTGCTCATATGTCGATTCAGAATTTGAGTCCCAACTTCAACCCCTTTAGTTGAGTTTATTGTCATAATAGCAGACTCAGTAACTGCTAACGAAGAGATTACTCCCCCAACAAAATCATCCAATCCAGGAGTATCAATTAAATTAATTTTTTTATTATTGAATTCGCAATGAAGAACTGTAGAAAAAACAGAACGCTCTTGTTCTTGTTCAATTGGGAAGTAATCTGAAACTGTGTTTTTGCTTTCAACTTCACCACGTCTGCTTATCACCCCGGCCTCGAACATAATCGATTCAGCAAGGGTGGTTTTCCCAGAGCCAGCACTACCAATTAAAGTAACGTTTTTTAGCTCATTTGGCTGATATACTTTCATTATTTCTTTATATTAAATTAAACAATCGTTTGCGTTTTATGTGCTTTGTTGTATCCAACTTTTGCTATAGTATATAAATAAATAGGCTCGTTTTTCGGTTGTATGCAACTTTTCATTATAAAATTAAATGACTTGAAAATTTAGCAATTAATAATCAAAGACTTCAAAATTAATAATATTTTCATAACTCACAACAACAATGTTGATTTCATAAAATATTATGCTTTTTAGATTCTTCAATTATACTAATATTTATAATAAAAAGTTAAGGGGTAAAAATGATGATTTAAATAGTGTAAATATAAAAAAACACTTAAATTATGTTTAACAGGATGCTTGTAATATAAAAAAAAATATTTGGGAGAGGGTTAGAAGCCACCGCAAAGCCTTGATTTAAGGCAAAAAATAGCTTTTTTATCTAAAAAACAAAATATTTACAACAACATATTGAAATAAAAAAAAGTTTTTTTACCTTTGCGAACCGATTTTGTGGAGTAAAATGTAATATAAATTAGTAATATGCCAACTATATCACAATTAGTTAGAAAGGGAAGAACCCAACTAAAGAAGAAAAGTAAAGCTCCTGCTTTGGACTCATGTCCTCAACGACGCGGAGTTTGTACACGTGTGTACACAACTACACCAAAGAAGCCTAACTCGGCTATGAGGAAAGTAGCAAGGGTTCGTTTGACGAACGGAAAAGAAGTTAACTCTTACATTCCTGGCGAAGGTCATAATTTGCAGGAACACTCAATCGTGTTAATTCGCGGTGGTAGAGTGAAAGATCTTCCAGGTGTGCGTTATCACACTGTGAGAGGTGCATTAGATACATCGGGCGTTGAAGGTCGTACCCAACGTCGTTCGAAGTATGGTACAAAAAAACCAAAGAAAAAATAATAGAAATTATACTGAATAGAAATGAGAAAATCAAAACCTAAAAAGCGGATATTATTGCCAGATCCAAAATTTAAAGATGTTATGGTGACCCGTTTTGTGAACGATTTAATGGTGGATGGAAAAAAGAATCTATCCTATCAGATATTTTACGATGCTTTAGAAATTATCGGTAATAAGATGAAAGAAAATGAGCTTTCACCGCTAGATATTTGGAAAAAAGCAGTTGTAAATGTTACTCCACAGGTTGAAGTTAGAAGCCGTCGTGTTGGAGGTGCAACTTTTCAAATTCCTCAAGAAATCCGTGATTCACGTAAGCTTTCAATGAGTATTAAAGCTATGATTAGTTTTTCTCGTAAGCGTAGCGGTCGTTCAATGGCTGAGAAATTGGCTGCTGAAATTATGGCTGGTTACAATGAAGAGGGTGGAGCATTCAAGAGGAAAGAAGATACACACCGTATGGCAGAAGCTAACAAAGCATTTTCACATTTCAGATTCTAATTTCATTCTTGATTAAGCGATATATTTAATAATAAAATGGCAAGAGATTTAAAATTAACCAGAAATATAGGAATTATGGCTCATATTGATGCGGGTAAAACCACAACAACTGAGCGTATCTTATTTTATACTGGATTAACTCATCGTATTGGCGAAGTACACGATGGGGCTGCAACAATGGACTGGATGGTTCAGGAGCAAGAAAGAGGTATCACAATTACCTCTGCCGCAACAACCTGCTTTTGGAAATATCAGGATATTGAACACAAAATTAATATTATTGATACTCCAGGACACGTTGACTTTACCGTTGAGGTTGAGCGTTCGTTACGTGTGTTAGATGGCGCTGTGGCTGTTTATTGTGCAGTAGGCGGTGTTGAACCACAATCAGAAACTGTTTGGCGACAAGCTGATAAATATAAGGTTCCTCGTATTGCATTTGTTAATAAAATGGATCGTACGGGTGCCGATTTCTTTTCTGTTGTATCTCAAATTAAAGATAGATTAAAAGCTAACCCAATGCCTATTCAGATTCCAATTGGAGCTGAAGCTGACTTTAAAGGGGTAGTTGATTTAATAGAAAATAAAGCTATAGTTTGGTTTGATGACGAAGAATTGGGAGCACGTTACGAATATGTGCCAATCCCAGAAGATATGTTAGAAACTGTAGCAGAATGGAGAGCTAAATTAATCGAATCAGTAGCAGAATTAGATGATTCTCTATTGGAAAGATTTTTTGAAGATCCGGATTCAATTACTGCAGAAGAAATGAGAGGCGTAATTCGCAAGGCTACAGTTGAACAAGTGATTGTTCCTGTTATGTGTGGATCAGCCTTTAAAAATAAAGGTGTTCAGCGTTTATTAGATGCAGTGGTTGCATACCTTCCTAGTCCAATGGATGTTGAAGCTGTAAAAGGCATCAACCCAAAAACTGAATTAGAAGAAGAACGTAAGCCAGATGCGACAGAACCATTAGCAGCTTTAGCATTTAAAATAGCAACAGATCCTTTCGTAGGACGATTGGCATTTATCAGGGTTTATAGTGGTACTCTTAATGCTGGTTCTGCTGTTTATAACGTAAGAACTGGAAAAAAAGAACGTATTTCACGTTTATATCAAATGCATGCTAACAAACAAAACCCAATTGAATCAATTGAAGCGGGCGATATTTGTGCATGTGTAGGTTTTAAAGATATCCGTACTGGTGATACTTTAACTGTTGACGGTAAGCCTCTTGCATTAGAAAGCATGGATTTCCCAGACCCAGTAATCAGTGTAGCTGTTGAACCTAAAACTCAAGCCGATGTTGAGAAACTTGATAATGCTTTATTAAAATTAGCTGAAGAAGATCCAACATTTACCTTAAAAACTGATGAGAATTCAGGTCAGACTATAATTAGTGGTATGGGTGAACTTCACTTAGAAATTTTAGTTGATAGACTAAAAAGAGAATTCAAAGTGGAAGTTAATCAAGGAAAACCTCAAGTTGCATATAAAGAGGCAATTACAGCTACTATTGAACACCGTGAAACATTTAAGAAACAAACTGGTGGTCGAGGTAAATTTGCTGACATTCAAGTTAGAATTTCGCCTGCTGATGAAGGAGTTGTAGGATTACAATTTATTGATTCAGTTAAAGGTGGAAGAATACCAAAAGAATATATTCCTTCTGTTGAAAAAGGTTTCAAAGAAGCTATGAAAAATGGTCCATTGGCTGGATTTGGTGTTGATAGTTTAAAAGTTGAACTTTTGGACGGATCCTTTCACCCAGTTGATTCAGATCAATTATCTTTTGAAATAGCTGGGCGTCAAGCTTTCAAAGTTGCTGCACAAAAAGCTAAGCCAATACTTCTAGAGCCAATTATGTCTGCTGAAGTTGTTACTCCAGAAGAGTACATGGGAGATGTAATAGGTGACTTTAACAAACGTCGTGGACAAGTTGAAGGCATGGAAGCTAAACATGGTGCCAGAGTAATTAAAGCTAAGGTTCCATTGGCAGAAAAATTTGGATACGTTACCGTATTAAGAACAATAACTTCAGGTAGAGCAACATCATCAATGGAATTTTCGCATTATGCTCCAGTTCCAAAGAATGTAGCATTAGAAGTTCTTGCAGAAGTAAAAGGTCGAGTAGAATTATTATAAAGAGAGAATTTAAAAAATGAGCCAAAAGATCAGAATTAAATTAAAATCTTACGATCATAACTTAGTTGATAAATCAGCTGAAAAGATTGTAAAGACTGTAAAAACTACTGGCGCAGTTGTAAGTGGACCTATTCCACTTCCAACACATCGTAGAGTTTTTACTGTATTGCGTTCAACTTTTGTAAACAAAAAATCGAGAGAACAATTCGAATTATGTTCGTACAAAAGATTATTAGACATCTATAGTTCAACAGCTAAGACAATAGATGCGTTAATGAAGCTTGAATTACCCTCAGGTGTTGAAGTTGAAATTAAAGTTTGATAGAAATTAAATTAAAAAAATGGCTGGATTAATTGGAAAAAAAGTCGGAATGACATCGATTTTTAGTGCCGAGGGGAAAAATATCCCATGCACTGTTATCGAAGTAGGACCTTGTGTTGTTACACAAGTGAAAACCATTGAAAAAGATGGTTACGAAGCGGTTCAAATTGGCTACGAAGACAAAAAAGAAAAAAGGTCTAACAAAGCACAAATTGGACATACAAAGAAAGCTGGTACCTTACCTAAACGTAAAGTAGCTGAGTTTTCAGGATTTAAAGATGATCACCAATTGGGTGATACTCTTACAGTAGAGTTATTTAACGATGACACTTGGTTAGATATTACCGGTGTATCGAAGGGTAAAGGTTTTCAGGGCGTTGTAAAACGACATGGATTTGCCGGAGTAAATGATGCAACTCACGGTCAGCATAATCGTATGAGAGCTCCAGGATCATTAGGTGCTTCATCATACCCAGCAAGAGTATTTAAAGGCATGCGTATGGCAGGCCGTATGGGTGGTGATAGAGTGAAAGTGCAAAGCTTACGAGTAATGAAGATTATTGCCGAAAGTAATTTGTTAGTAGTTAAAGGATCAGTTCCTGGTCCAAGAGGTGGATACTTAATAATAGAAAAGTAATGGAATTAAAAGTATTAAATCAAGCAGGCGAGGATACCGGAAAGAAGGTAGAATTAAATGATTCCATCTACTCAGTTGAGCCAAGCGATCATGCAATTTATCTTGATGTTAAGCAATATTTAGCTAACAATCGTCAAGGTACACATAAGTCAAAAGAACGTGCCGAGATAGCTGGTAGTACCCGCAAAATTAAAAAGCAAAAAGGCACTGGAACTGCCCGTGCCGGTAGCATAAAATCGCCTATATTTAAAGGTGGAGGTCGTGTATTCGGACCAAGAGTAAGAAATTATTATTTTAAGGTAAACATTAAAGCGAAGCAAGTAGCACGTAAATCGGCGTTAACTTATAAAGCTAAAGGAAACAATATTTTGGTTATTGAAGACTTCAATTATGAAGCTCCAAAAACTAAAGAATATTTGGAAATGCTTGAAAAGTTGAAAATCAACGATAAAAAATCGCTGTTAGTACTAGCAGATACAAATAAAAACATATATTTGTCATCGCGAAATTTGAAGGGAGCTGAGGTTGTTACTGCTGATTCATTAAATACGTATCAGATAATGAAAGCTTCATCTCTTGTAATTACCGAGAAATCAGTAGGTTTAATTGAATCTATTTTAGGATAACAGGAGGAGTTTTATGGATATTATTATAAAGCCAATTATAACAGAGAAGATGACAGCTCAAGCTGAAAAGATGAATCGCTATGGTTTCATTGTTGATCGTAGAGCAGATAAAATTCAAATTCGCAAGGCTGTTGAAACTCTTTATGGAGTAAAAATTGACGCTATTAATACAATGAATTATGGCGGAAAATTAAAATCGAAATATACAAAGGCTGGATTCGTCCAAGGCAAAACAAATGCTTTTAAGAAAGCAATTATTACCTTAGCCAAAGGAGAAGCCATTGACTTTTATAGCAATATATAGAGACAGGAATAGAAGATGACTGCAAAAAAAATCAACCCGGTAACCCCGGGACAAAGACACAAAGTGGTAAGCAATTTTGACGCAGTTACCGCTAGCACACCTGAGAAATCATTGTTACGTCCTCTAAAAAAGTCCGGGGGTAGAAATAACTCCGGAAAGATGACAATGAGATATATAGGTGGTGGACACAAAAAACGCTATCGCGTTGTTGACTTCAAAAGGGATAAAGATGGTATTCAAGGGACTGTAAAAACCATTGAGTATGATCCTAACCGTAGTGCCCGTATCGCACTTATAAGTTACATTGATGGTGAAAAAAGGTATATTTTAGCCCCCAATGGGCTAGAGGTAGGACAAGCTATTAATTCAGGTACAGGAGTTGCACCTGAGGTTGGTAACTCATTGTTCTTATCAGATATACCTTTGGGAACTATTATTCACAACATTGAACTTCGTCCAAATGGAGGAGGAGTATTGGCACGCAGCGCCGGAACGTATGCGCAACTTACTTCTCGTGAAGGTAAATATGCTACCGTTAAGCTACCTTCTGGTGAAGTGAGAATGGTATTAATTACGTGTAAGGCAACTATTGGAACAGTTGGAAACTCAGATAAAGGCTTAGAAAGATCTGGTAAAGCTGGTAGATCACGTTGGCAAGGACGTCGTCCTAGAGTTCGTGGTGTAGCAATGAATCCAGTGGATCACCCAATGGGTGGTGGTGAAGGTCGTTCATCTGGTGGACATCCGAGATCACGTAAGGGATTACCTGCTAAAGGGTACAGAACACGTACTCCTAAGAAGGCCTCGAATAAGTTTATTGTTGAAAGAAGAAAGAAATAAAATAAGAAGATATGAGTCGTTCATTAAAAAAAGGCCCATTTATACATTACAAGCTTGAACAGCGTGTTAATGAGTTAAACGAATCAGGTAAAAAAACTGTAGTTAAAACCTGGTCAAGGGCATCGATGATATCTCCAGATTTTGTTGGGCATACTGTCGCTGTACATAACGGGAACCGTTTTATACCAGTATATGTTACCGAAAATATGGTTGGTCATAAACTTGGCGAATTTGCCCCAACCCGTCAATTCAGGGGTCATGGAGGAAAGAAAAAATAATCATTTAATCTGACGTAAAATGGGTGCAAGAAAAAGAATAAAAGCCAATCAAAATAAAGAAGATAGGAAGAGCAGAAGCTTCGCTATGTTGCGAAACTGTCCAACTTCGCCTAGAAAGATGCGCCTTGTTGCAGACTTAGTTCGTGGTGAAGATGTAAACAAAGCATTGAATATTCTTCATTACAGTCCTAAAGAGGCAGCTGGCAGGTTAGAAAAGCTATTGCTTTCGGCAATTGCAAACTGGCAGCAAAAAAACGAGGGCGTTCGTATTGAAGAATCGAACCTTGTTGTGAAAGAGATTTTTGTTGATTCTGGTAGAATGTTAAAACGTTTACGTCCGGCTCCGCAAGGAAGAGGACATAGAATCAGAAAAAGATCAAATCACGTTACATTAGTTGTTGATGGCCGCAATAGTGAAAATAACGAAAATTAAGTATCAATGGGACAGAAATGTAATCCAATAGGAAATAGATTAGGTATCATTAATGGTTGGGATTCTAACTGGTTTGGTGGTAGCAACTATGCGGAAAAAATTGTTGAAGACAATAAAATAAGAAAATATCTGTATGCTCGTTTAGCTAAAGCTAGCATTTCAAAGATTGTTATTGAACGCACCTTAAAGTTAATCACTATTACAGTGAATACGGCTCGTCCAGGTATCATTATTGGTAAAGGTGGACAAGAAGTAGACAAGCTAAAAGAAGAGCTTAAAAAAATTACTAAAAAGGAAGTTCAAATAAATATATTTGAAATAAAAAGGCCAGAACTAGATGCTTACCTTGTTGGTACTAATATTGCTCGTCAGCTTGAAGGACGTATTTCATTCCGTAGAGCTGTTAAAATGGCAATAGCTTCAACCATGAGAATGGGTGCTGAAGGAATCAAAGTACAAGTATCAGGGAGATTAGGTGGAGCTGAAATGGCTCGTTCTGAACATTACAAAGAGGGCAGAACTCCGTTACACACCTTAAGAGCTGATATCGATTATGCAGCAGTAGAGGCTTTAACCAAAGTTGGTTTGATTGGCATTAAGGTTTGGATTTGTAAAGGTGAAGTTTACGGTAAACGTGACTTAACTCCGAACTTAGGTGTAGCATCAAATCAGAAAAAGGGATTTAAGAAACAACAACGTAGAAAATAACCGTTAAAAGAGATTTAGGATGTTACAGCCAAAGAAAACTAAATTCCGTCGTATGCAAAAAGGACGGATGAAAGGCAATGCTCAGCGCGGTAACCAATTAGCATTTGGTTCATTCGGAATAAAAGCGTTGGAAGAAACATGGATTACCGGAAGGCAGATCGAGGCAGCACGTCAAGCTGTGACGCGTTATATGAAACGTGAAGGACAAATTTGGATTCGTATTTTCCCTGACAAACCTATTACAAAGAAACCAGCAGAGGTTCGTATGGGTAAAGGGAAAGGTGCTCCAGAAGGATTTGTTGCTCCTGTATCGCCTGGTCGTATTATTATTGAAGCAGAAGGTGTATCGTATGAAGTAGCTAAAGAAGCACTTCGTTTAGCCGCACAAAAACTTCCAATTAAGACCAAGCTTGTTGTGAGAAGAGACTATGTGGAAACTCAAATATAATGAGGAATGAAAGCACTAGAAATTAAAGAGTTAACAACTCAAGAAATTATAGAAAGAATCGACGATTTTAAAAATGTGTTGATTCGTATGCGTTTAAATCATGCGGTATCTCCATTGGATAATCCAAATAAAATTGGATCAACCAAAAAAGATATTGCCCGGTTGAAAACCGAGCTCAAAGTGAGACAGATTAACGAGAACAAATAATTTTGACGATGGAAAATAAGAGAAATTTAAGAAAGGAACGTGTCGGGGTTGTTGTTAGCAATAAAATGGATAAATCTATTATTATTGCTGTAAAACGTAAAGTTAAACACCCGATTTACGGAAAATTCGTCAATAAGACTAGCAAATTACATGCTCATGATGAGGAAAACACATGTAGTATTGGTGATACTGTAAGAGTTATGGAAACAAGACCTCTCAGTAAAACAAAGAGTTGGAGATTAGTTGAAATTATTGAAAGAGTTAAGTAGCCATGATACAAACGGAATCAAGATTAAATGTAGCTGATAATAGTGGTGCAAAATCTGTATTGTGTATCAGCATATTAGGAGGCACGAATAGAAAGTATGCCTCAATAGGTGATAAAATAGTTATTTCAGTAAAATCTGCAATGCCAAGTAGCGAAGTTAAAAAAGGTACCGTAAGTAGAGCAGTTGTTGTTCGTACCAGAAAAGAAATTCGCAGAGCTGATGGTTCATATATTCGTTTTGACGACAATGCCTGTGTTTTATTAAACCAAGCAGGTGAAATTCGTGGAACTCGTATTTTTGGACCCGTTGCTAGAGAACTACGTGAAAACTATATGAAAATTGTTTCATTGGCACCTGAAGTATTATAATCTGTAAACACTATCAGAAAATGCGTAAAAAATTGCATATTAAGAAAGGTGATACCGTAACGGTTATTTCAGGAGAATCGAAAGGACAAAAAGGAAAAGTTCTTGAGATTTTTGCTGAGAAACAACGCGCTATCATAGAGGGAGCTAATTTGGTTTCAAAACACACAAAACCAAATGCTGATAATCCACAAGGTGGAATTGTAAAACAGGAAGCTCCAATTCATATTTCTAATTTAATGGTTATTGATCCTTCAACAGGAAAAGCAACTAGAATTGGAAGGAAAGAAAATGATAAAGGGAAATTAGTTAGATATTCAAAAAAATCTGGAGAGGAGATTAAGTAATGGATTATAAGCCGACACTTAGGACAAAGTATGAGGAAGAAATTATTCCTGCTTTAACTAAGGAGTTTAATTACAAAACTCCCATGCAAGTTCCAAAATTGGAAAAAATTGTATTGAATCAGGGAGTTGGAAAAGCTGTAGCAGATAAAAAAATTATCGATGTTGCCGCTAATGAACTTTCAAACATTGCCGGACAAATGGCAATCAAAACAATGTCTAAAAAAGATATCTCTAACTTTAAGCTTAGAAAAAAGATGCCAATTGGTGTTAAAGTAACTTTGCGTAGAGAGAAAATGTATGAGTTCCTTGAGAAATTAATTTCTGTTACTTTGCCACGTATTCGTGACTTCAGAGGTATCAACAGTAAATTAGACGGTAAAGGAAATTATACTATGGGTATAACAGAACAAATAATTTTCCCAGAAATTGACATTGACAAAATAAATTCTATTTTAGGAATGGACATTTCTTTTGTTACAAGTGCCAATACTGATGAAGAAGGTTATGCTTTACTCAGAGAATTTGGTTTACCTTTTAAAAATCTTAAAAAGAACTAAATTATGGCTAAAGAATCAATGAAAGCTCGTGAAGTTAAGCGTAAAAGAACAGTTGAAAAATATGCCGCTAAGCGAGAAAGATTAAAAGCAGAAGGCGATTTTGAAGGTCTTCAAAAATTACCCAGAAACGCCTCACCAGTGCGTATGCATAACAGATGTAGCTTAACTGGAAGACCAAAAGGTTACATGAGACAATTTGGGTTAAGTAGAATTACGTTTAGGGAAATGGCTCTTAATGGTTTAATCTCTGGAGTAAAAAAAGCAAGTTGGTAAAATTTAAAGCTTAGAAAAATGACAGATCCAATTGCAGATTTTCTGACAAGAATTCGCAATGCCCAAATGGCAAAACATAAGGTTGTTGAGATACCTGCTTCAAATATTAAAAAAAATATGACTAAAATTCTTTTCGAACAAGGTTATATTTTGAACTATAAGTTTGAAGAGAATTCAGTTCAAGGAACAATAAAAATTGCCTTGAAATACAATGCTGAAACAAAACAACCAGTAATTAAAAAATTACAACGAGTTAGTTCTCCAGGGTTACGTTTGTACAAAAGCGCAACTGATATTCCTCGCGTTTTAAATGGATTAGGAGTAGCTATTATTTCAACTTCACAAGGCTTACTTACAGGAAAAGAAGCGAAAATAAAAAATGTAGGTGGTGAAGTATTGTGTTACGTTTATTAAAAAATATAAGAAATGTCACGAATTGGAAAATTACCTGTAGCTATACCAAAAGGTGTTACCATTACTGTTGGGAACGACAATTTGGTAGTAGTAAAAGGGCCTAAAGGAGAACTTCAACAAAAAGTTCATGAAGACTTGAAAGTTCTGATTGAAGAAGAACAAGTTGTTGTTGAGCGTCCATCAGAATCAATCCAACATAAATCTATGCATGGATTGTATCGTTCTTTGATTAACAATATGGTTATTGGTGTCTCTGAAGGGTACAAAATCAATATGGAATTTGTTGGTGTGGGTTACCGTGCAGAAGCAAATGGACAAATGCTTGAGATGAGTTTAGGTTATTCTCATAACATTGTTTTTCAAATGCCAAATGAGGTTAAGATTGAAGCTGTAACAGAACGTCGTAGTAATCCTCGTTTAACTTTAGAAAGTTGCGATAAGCAATTGGTTGGACAAATAGCCGCAAAAATTAGAGCATTTAGAAAACCTGAGCCATATAAAGGTAAAGGTATTAAGTTTGCGGGTGAGGTAATACGTAGAAAAGCTGGTAAATCGGCTGGTAAATAATTTAAAGGAATTAATTATGGCTTTTAGCAAACAAATAAGAAGGCAAAAAATTAAGGTGAGTATTCGTTCTGCTGTTAGTGGAACGGCTGATATTCCTCGAATGAGTGTTTTCCGTAGCAACAAGCAAATTTATGTTCAAGTAATCGATGATGTTGCTGGAACAACCTTAGCTGCCGCATCTTCGAAAATTAAAGAGGTGGCAGACCTTAAAGGAAATAAAATTGAAAAAGCAACTAAAGTTGGTGAAACAATTGCCAAAGTAGCTAGCGAAAAAGGAATTTCACAGGTTGTATTTGACCGTAATGGATTTTTATATCATGGTAGAATTAAAGCATTAGCTGAAGCTGCCAGAAATGGAGGACTTAAATTTTAGTAGTATATGTCAAGTATCAGAAAAATAAAAACAACCGACTTAGAGTTAAAGGACCGTTTGGTAGCTATTAACCGGGTTACAAAAGTAACTAAAGGGGGTCGTACTTTCAGTTTCTCTGCTATTGTTGTGGTAGGAAATGAAAATGGAATCGTAGGATACGGATTAGGTAAAGCTAACGAGGTAACTACTGCAATTAGCAAAGGTATTGAAGATGCTAAGAAAAGTCTTATTAAAGTTCCTGTAATTAATGGTACTATTCCTCACGAACAATTAGCTCGTTATGGTGGAGCCAGCGTATTTATTTCGCCGGCATCTAGTGGTACCGGTGTAAAAGCGGGTGGTGCTATGCGTGCTGTACTTGAAAGTGTTGGAGTAAAAGATTGTTTGGCAAAATCAAAAGGATCATCAAACCCTCATAACGTTGTAAAAGCAACAATTGCTGCATTATTAAAAATGCGCGATGCTTATACAGTAGCTAACGAGCGTGGTGTTTCATTGGAAAAAGTTTTTAAAGGATAGTTAAAATTAAGAACATGGCTAAATATCGTATTACACAGACTAGAAGTAAGATAGGAAGTACAAAGCGTCAGAAAGCGACGCTTGATGCACTAGGGTTACGTAAGATTCGTCACACTATTGAGCAGGAAGGTACTCCTGAGATTATGGGAATGATAAATAAAGTTAAACACTTAGTTTCTGTAGAGGAGATTAAATAATATTTTCAGAAATGGATTTAAGTATATTGAAACCAGCTGAAGGCTCAACAAAGAATCGCAAGAGAATCGGTAGAGGTCAGGGATCTGGCCGAGGCGGTACCTCAACACGTGGACATAAAGGAGCTAAATCACGATCTGGATATTCTAAAAAAGTTGGATTCGAAGGTGGACAAATGCCTTTGCAAAGGAGAGTTCCTAAATTTGGATTCAAAAACATCAATAGAAAAGAATATAAAGCAATTAATATTGGTGATTTGCAAAAATTAGCAGAAACCAAAAATTTAACGGCTATCGATGTTCAAATCATTCTTGATAATGGTTTGGCTTCAAGTAAAGATAGAATTAAAATTCTTGGTAACGGAAAATTAACCTTAAAGCTGGAAATTACAGCACATGCTTTTTCAAAAACGGCTGTTGAAGCTATTGAAAAGCTTGAAGGTACAGTAGTAACTTTGTAAATATAGATTAATGAAGAGATTTATAGATACCTTAAAGAATATCTGGAAGATTGAAGACTTAAAAGCTCGTATTTTAACAACTTTAGGGCTAATTTTAATTTATCGTCTGGGAACAAGGGTTGTGCTACCAGGTATCGATCCTTCTCAATTAGCCGCACTAAAAGATCAAACGTCAACAGGTGTATTGGGATTGTTAGATATGTTTTCTGGAGGTGCTTTTTCTAATGCTTCAATTTTTGCATTGGGAATTATGCCTTACATTTCAGCTTCGATTGTAATTCAACTTCTTGGTATGGCGGTACCTTATTTTCAGAAATTGCAGCGTGAAGGTGAAAGTGGAACTCGTAAAATAAATCAAATAACCAGGTACTTAACGGTAATTATTTTATTATTGCAAGGTCCTAGTTATCTTGCTAATTTACATGCACAATTACCAGCATCCGCATTTGTGATGAGTGGAGCATTATTCACCATTTCATCCATAGTAATATTAACTGCTGGAACTATGTTTGTAATGTGGTTAGGGGAACGCATAACTGACAAAGGAATAGGTAATGGTATCTCTTTAATAATTATGATAGGAATTATTGCTCGTCTCCCATCTTCATTATGGGTTGAACTTGTTTCTCGTATTAACGAGCAAGGTGGTGGTTTAGTAATGTTCTTAATTGAAATGATTGCTTTAGCTATTGTTGTAGCGCTAACTATTCTGTTAATTCAGGGAACAAGACGCATTCCTGTGCAATATGCCAAAAGAATAGTTGGAAATAAACAATATGGTGGTGTTCGCCAATACATTCCATTAAAAGTGAATGCATCGGGTGTAATGCCTATCATTTTTGCTCAAGCTATTATGTTTTTACCAATTGTACTTGTTGGGTTTGCTGAAAGCGATGCAGCCACAGGAATTGCAGCTGCTCTTTCTGACAATACAGGAGTTTGGTATAATTTATTAACAGCAATTTTAATCATTCTCTTTACATACTTTTACACTGCTATTATTATTAATCCAACACAAATGGCAGAGGATATGAAAAAGAATGGCGGTTTTATTCCAGGGGTTAAACCAGGAAGAAAAACTATTGAATATCTTGATATGATTATGTCAAGAATTACATTACCAGGTTCAATTTTCCTTGCTTTAGTTGCTATAATGCCCGCTTTTGCTATGATAGCAGGTGTTGATACTAACTTTGCATATTTTTATGGTGGTACTTCGCTTTTAATTATGGTTGGAGTTGTGTTAGATACACTACAACAAATTGAAAGTCATTTATTAATGAGACATTACGATGGATTAATGAAGAGTGGTCGAATTAAAGGTGGCCGTTCTGTAATTTAATATATCCGCTAAAGTTCTTTGATGTTATTTTATAAGACAGCCGAAGAGATTAATTTAATTAAGAAAAGCTGTCAACTCGTTTCGCAAACACATGCCATGCTTAGTAAATTTATTAAGCCTGGTATGAGTACTTTGAAACTTGATAGCTTAGCTTTTGATTTTATAAAAGATCATCATGCTCAACCAGCTTTTCTTAATTATAATGGTTTCCCAAATTCTTTATGCATATCGGTTAATGATACAATTGTTCATGGCATACCTTCAAAATATGAGTTGCACGAGGGTGATATTGTTTCTATTGACTGTGGTGTAATAAAGGATACTTTTTACGGCGATTCCTGTTATACGTTTAACTTAGGAGCAAATGATAATGTGGTGTATGATTTTGTTAATATTGTTAAGCAATCGTTATATAAGGGAATTGAAGCGGCAAAAGAGGGAAAACGAGTTGGTGATATTGGATTTGCTATTCAAAAATTTATTTCAGAAAATGGATTTTCTATTGTTAAGGAAATGGTGGGTCATGGAATTGGAAAAAAACTACATGAAGAACCTGATGTTCCAAACTACGGAAAACCAAAATCTGGAATAAAATTAAAAAAAGGGATGGTATTAGCTATTGAACCGATAGTTAATTTTGGGAGTCGCCAATGTAAGTTGGAAGACGATGGCTGGACTTTAAAAACAAAAGATGGAAAATGGTCCGCTCATTTTGAACATACCATTGCAATTGATGGTAATGAGCCTGAGATTCTTTCCGATTTTGAAATAATAGAACAACAATAAATATTAGAAAACGAATTATGGCTAAACAGTCGTCTATTGAACAAGATGGTACCATTACCGAAGCATTGAGTAATGCAATGTTTCGTGTTGAACTTGAAAACGGGCATATTATTACAGCCCATATCTCCGGTAAAATGCGTATGCATTATATAAAAATTTTACCTGGTGATAAAGTAAAAGTTGAAATGTCACCTTATGATTTAACTAAGGGACGTATAACATTTAGATACAAATAAAATATCTTAAAGATGAAAGTAAGAGCATCAGTTAAAAAACGTAGTGCCGATTGTAAAATCGTACGTAGAAAAGGACGTTTATATGTGATTAACAAAAAAAATCCAAAATTTAAGCAACGTCAAGGATAATTTATTTAACTTTGCAAACCGAATTTTTAAATTGTAATTTATGGCACGACTAGTAGGTGTTGATTTACCAAAGAATAAAAGAGGTGTAGTAGGCCTTACTTATATATTTGGCGTTGGAAATAGTACAGCGTGTACTATTCTTGATGAGGCTAAAATTAGCTATGACACGAAAGTTAAAGATTGGACGGATGCTGAGATTGCTGCATTGCGTAAGATCCTTAATGAAAAATATAAACTTGAAGGAGAACTTCGCTCAGAAGTACAAATAAACATTAAGAGATTAATGGACATTGGTTGTTACCGTGGAATCCGTCATCGTATCGGATTGCCAGTTCGTGGACAAGGCACACAAAATAATGCCCGTACACGTAAAGGTAGAAAGAAAACTGTTGCGAATAAAAAGAAAGCTACTAAATAATAGATAAGTTATTATGGCACAGAAGTCTAAAACTGCAAGAAAAAAAGTTGTAAAAGTAGAAGCAACTGGACAGGTGCACATTCATTCGTCTTTTAATAATATTATTATTTCAATGACGAATAATGATGGACAAGTAATATCATGGTCATCATCAGGAAAGAACGGTTTTAGGGGTTCTAAAAAGAACACCCCGTATGCCGCTCAAGTAGCTGCTGAAGATTGTGCAAAAGTAGCCTATGATATGGGTATGAGAAAAGCTAAGGTATATGTAAAAGGTCCTGGAACTGGCAGAGAATCTGCTATCAGAACAGTACATAACCAAGGCATTGAAGTTGTTGAGATTGTTGATGTTACTCCACTTCCTCACAATGGTTGTAGACCGCCAAAAAGGCGACGTGTTTAATTTTATTCAATTGATTAAATTTTTAGCAGATGGCTAGATATATTGGACCAAAAACAAAGATCGCCAGAAAATTTGGTGAACCTATTTATGGACCTGATAAATATTTCGAAAGAAAAAATTTTCCTCCTGGACAGCATGGATTAAGTAAAAAAAGAAGAAAATCTTCTGAATACGGTATCCAGTTGAAAGAGAAGCAAAAAGCGAAATATACTTACGGTTTATTAGAAAAACAATTCGCTAATCTTTTCGACAAAGCGCAGCGCAGTAAAGGGGTTACAGGTGAAGTATTGTTACAACTTTTAGAATCACGTTTAGATAACGTGGTATATCGTTTAGGTATTGCTCCAACACGTGCTGCTGCACGTCAGTTAGTTGGACACAAGCACATTACAGTAGACGGTAGTATTGTAAATATTTCTTCTTACCTGTTGAAATCAGGTCAAGTAATTGGCGTAAGAGAGAAATCAAAATCATTATTGGTTATTGATGAAGCATTAAAGGCTTCGAACCATAACAAGTACCCATGGATTGAATGGGACAAAGACACCAAAACTGGTAAATATCTGAACGTTCCTGAAAGAACAGAAATACCTGAAAATATTAAGGAACAATTAATCGTAGAATTATACTCTAAGTAATTTTTATATTATGGCAATTTTAGCTTTTCAGAAGCCCGATAAAGTTATAATGCTGGATGCGGATGACCATTTAGGGCAATTCGAATTCAGACCTTTAGAACCAGGATACGGCAACACTGTTGGTAATGCTTTAAGGAGAATATTACTTTCTTCTCTTGAAGGATTTGCTATTACAACTGTAAAAGTGGAGGGAGTTGAACATGAATTCTCTACAATACCAGGAGTAATCGAAGACGTTACTGAAATTGTGTTAAGCCTGAAACAGGTGAGATTTAAACAGCAAATTGAAGACATTGATCATGAAAAAGTATCTGTTACTATTACCGATCAAGAAGTTTTCACTGCTGGAGATATATCTCGTTTTATCACTGGTTTTGAAGTACTAAATCCCGATTTGGTTATATGTAACTTAGAATCATCAGTAAAACTTCAAATGGAAATCACTATCAATAAAGGTAGAGGTTATGTTCCTTCAGAGGAAAACATGCCTGTTGATTCTGAATTTGGCGTTATTGCACTGGACTCTATTCACACACCTATTAAAAACGTTAAATTTAACGTTGAAAATTACCGGGTCGAGCAAAAAACAGACTACGAAAAGCTTGTTTTAGAGATAAAAACTGATGGTTCAATCCATCCGAAAGACGCATTGAAAGAAGCAGCAAAAATACTTATTTATCATTTCATGTTATTCTCTGATGAGAAAATTATATTGGATTCTGATGAAAAATATCAAGCTGAAGAGTTTGACGAAGAAGTATTACACATGCGCCAATTGCTTAAAACAAAATTGGTTGATATGGATCTTTCAGTTAGAGCATTAAATTGCTTGAAGGCTGCCGATGTTGACACTTTAGGAGACTTATGTACTTATAATAAGAACGATCTTCTTAAGTTCAGAAACTTTGGTAAAAAGTCGCTAACTGAATTAGATGACCTATTAGAATCAATGAACTTGACTTTTGGAATGGACATCAGTAAGTATAAACTTGAGAAAGAATAATTGAGATGAGACACAATAAGAGTTTTAATCATTTAGGAAGGAATGCCTCACATCGTAGTGCGATGTTATCAAATATGGCAACTTCACTGATTCTCCATAAAAGAATTAACACTACTGTTGCAAAAGCGAAAGCTTTAAAGAGTTACGTTGAACCTTTAATTACAAAATCGAAGGTAGATTCAACACACTCAAGAAGAGTTGTTTTCAGTTTCCTTCAAAATAAAGAAGGTGTATCTGAGCTATTTAGAGATATTGCAATTAAGGTTGCAAATCGTCCTGGAGGATATACACGTATCTTAAAAACAGGCAATAGACAAGGTGATAATGCTGAAATGTGTATTATAGAATTGGTTGATTACAATGAAAACTACACACAAGAAAGCAAATCGGCTAAAAAGACAACTACTCGCAAAAGAAGAGGTGGTAAAAAAACAACAAGTGCTGAGACGGAAGCAAAAGTTGTAGAAGAAACTGTTAAAACAGTTGAAGCTGTAGCTAAAGAAGCTCCTGTTGCTGAAGTAAAAGAAACTGAAGCAAAAGAAGAAGATAAAAAAGAATAATAAAATACTATTCTAAAACATATTAAGAGGGATAAATTTTTTATATTTATCCCTCTTTTTGTGATTAACAAAATTCGTTTGTTATTCAATACAAATTTGAAAACTCAAAAATCAAAAAAAAAATAAAATTATGGGATTAATTGCAAATGTTCACGGTCGCGAAATTATCGATTCACGTGGTAACCCAACTGTTGAAGTGGAAGTAACCCTTGATTGTGGTATTATTGGAAGAGCTGCCGTTCCTTCGGGAGCATCAACTGGTGAAAACGAAGCTTTGGAATTACGTGATGGTGATAAAAAACGCTATTTAGGTAAAGGAGTATTAAAAGCCGTTGCCAATGTAAATGAAAAAATAGGACCTGAAATTCTTGGTATGATGGTTACCGATCAGGTAGGTATTGATAAAACAATGCTTATTCTTGATGGTACGAAGACCAAAAGTAATTTGGGTGCTAACGCTATTTTAGGCGTATCTCTAGCGGTTGCAAAAGCTGCAGCTGAATATGTTGGATTGCCATTATACCGATATATTGGCGGTACAAATGCAGTTACATTGCCTGTTCCAATGATGAATATCATCAATGGTGGATCTCACTCGGATGCGCCTATCGCATTTCAAGAATTTATGATTCGTCCGGTTGGAGCACCAAGTTTCCGTGAAGGATTAAGAATGGGAGCTGAAGTATTCCATAACTTAAAGAAGGTATTACACGATCGCAATTTAAGTACAGCCGTTGGTGATGAGGGTGGATTTGCTCCTGCATTGAACGGTACCGAAGATGCTTTAGAATCAATTATTAAAGCTATTGAAAATGCTGGTTACAAAGCAGGAAAAGATATTACTATTGCTTTAGATTGTGCTGCTTCAGAATTTTTTGTTAACGGTGTATATGATTACACAAAATTTGAAGGAGAAAAAGGTGCAAAAAGAACTAGTGAAGAGCAAGCTGATTATTTAGCACAATTAATTGATAAATATCCAATTGATTCTATTGAAGATGGAATGGATGAAGCTGATTGGGCTGGTTGGAAAGTTCTTAATTCTAAAATTGGTGACAGATGTCAAATTGTTGGTGACGATTTATTTGTTACTAATGTTGAATATTTAGCTCGTGGAATTAAAGAAAAATCAGCAAATTCAATCTTAATTAAAGTAAACCAAATTGGTACTTTAACCGAGACATTAAATGCAATAGAGATGGCTCATAGAGCTGGATATACTTCAGTAACTAGTCACCGTTCTGGTGAAACTGAAGATTCTACTATTGCTGATATTGCTGTGGCTACTAATTCTGGTCAAATTAAAACAGGGTCAATGAGCCGTTCAGATCGTATGGCAAAATACAATCAATTATTAAGGATTGAAGAAGAGTTAGGCGACCTTGCAGTTTATGGTTACAAAAAGTAGTATTGATAAATAATATATATAAAAAAGGCTTGCAATTTGCAAGCCTTTTTTATTAGTAATTTTTTGCTGTAAAAAATGTTTTTTCTTTGTGTTCTGTGCACTCAATGTTTATTGATGCATTATTTCTCATTAAATCGATATATTTTGAAGAACTAAAAATCAATAACCATTTTGATTTTGATTGTATTAATTTTTCAATGGCTTTTTCTAAATCATTTTTAACAAAAACATCTTTTGAACTTGCCGAAAAATAATTCGAACTTCTGAAATCTCCACAAATAAAGTCAGTTTCAACTGGGGATAGTGAATCTAATAATTCTGAATAGGAGCAAGAAGAAAAATTACATGTGCTTAAAATTGCATTAAATGCTTCGGATTTGAATTTTTTTACAATTTCAGATAAATCCAGGTTGTTGTTTTCTTCACCTCCATATTTGTTATTGTGCGATTCTTTAACAACGTAATTAAATCGACCTTTGCAGGTTTGACTTAAAAAATACCAAAGAGAAAAACATTTGTTTTGGTCAATAATATTTATAAACTCAGTATTCTGAAGATTTAATATGTTCTGGAAATGATTAAAAAAACCATATTTAAAGGCAGTTTCTATCATTTTTCTGAATTCTTCATTAATAACAACATTTTCGATATGAGCAAATGCCAATTTGATTTTTTTGAATTCAGAAATTATACTTTTTATTATTGAACTAGTAAAAAGATCAAGATTCACTAAAACGCTACGATTAAACAATGAATTGAATTTATCATTATCCATATTCATTAATGTAATTGCACGAATAATATATTCTGAATCTTCTAAAGTGATAATTTCTTTAAGTAAATCCTGAAAGGTTATAAATATTTCATCTGACGAGAAATAACTAAAATCTTTAAGTAAATTCCATGCATTAGCCAGTTTATCAAGCTCATTCAATAATTCTTGATTCGATAAATTTTTATAAAAATCAATTAGAATGTTGTTTGTGTCGTTGATGAAACAAGGAGTTTTGGGATTTATGCTAAGTAATAAATCACCATTGCCAACATTGAGATCAATATATCGTTCAAATTTTGGAAAATCCAGAAATTCTCTTTTTTTATTATTTTCCGATACCAATGATGGTTTTATTCGCATTCCCAACGTGGTTTATTATTACATAAGTAGTGTCCCGAATTTAATTCAGATTTATCAGAAATTCAAATAAATCGTCATATTACGATAGCTTTTTTTGATATATAATTTAAAAAACGCCAATTAAATTAATTTAATTGGCGTTTTTTCTTGCTTAATGCCTTATTAGTCAACTACTACCACAAGATATTTTGAAATACTCCAAAAATCATCTTGGTTTTTAATTGTTATGCCTTCGGCAGGTTTTTCACCAATTATTTCATAGGAGTTGGAAGGATGCTTGCTTATAACTCGTATTTTTTTTGCATTAATAGAAAACTCCTTTGTTTCTTGAATATCAATAGCAGTAAATAACTTTTTATCAAAATCCTCATTGAGTATTTTCCCACTACCAATTCCTATAAAAAGGCCTTTTTTATCAAGAATAGCCATTTCTTTTAACTCTTTTTCACTACCTATTATATAATAAGCAGTATTCAAGCTTTCTTCCTGAGCTTCTATAATTGCAGTTTTAACCTTGTTATCGAATGATAAAGTATCTAATGCATAATTTAATTCATCAATTTGCAGATTTTGGTCGAGTAAGTGCTGACGGAGTTGAATAATTTCAGCATTTTTTTCAGCTAATTTGGCTTGCAGATTTTGTATGGTTTTTCGAAGATCGTTGTTTGTAATATAAGCTTGTTTTAATTGCTGTTCTAGTTTAGCAACTTTCTCTTTATTCTCAAGCATCAATTCATAAATTAAATTAATATCGCTATTAATTCTTTCTTCTCGTGTTTTCTGGTTTTCAACACTTGATAAAGTAAGGCTAATGATCTTTTCTTTTGATTTTATGGTTTCCAAATTATTTTCTATGGCATTGAAAGTTCCAATAACACTATAAATTGCAGAATCTTTTTTTATCATAAGCCTTTCTAAACTGTCGTTTTTAATTTGCAGTTCAGAATTTTTTGTTGGTGCTATGTTACACATGGTAAAAAGCAGTGCAGTAAAAATAAAAATTAGATTTTTCATTTGTATTTAATTTTAGGTGTAGTTAATGAACGGCAATAAAGTGATTATATTTTATTTATAAAATTTGTCTACTTAAAGCTATTAATTCTAAGCTTTTACATAAACTCATTTTAAATAATATTTTCGAGCAAATTAATTCATTTTTCTTAGCCATAATCAAGCAAAATATTTTAATTTTGCGATGCTTTAAAACATTGTTTTTTGGCAAGGTATAATGAGTTGTAAAAATTAAATAATCAAACATAAATTCAAAACATTATGACACAAATGAAACGTGTATATACTTTTGGAAACGGTCAGGCAGAGGGAAAAGCTGACATGAAAAACCTTTTAGGTGGTAAGGGTGCAAACCTTGCAGAAATGAACTTAATTGGTGTTCCAGTTCCTGCGGGATTTACTATTACTACTGAAGTTTGTACTGAGTACAACGAAAAAGGAAAAGATGCTGTTGTGGCATTAATGAAAGCTGAAGTTGAGCAGGCTGTTGCTGCTACTGAAAAAGCAATGGGTGCTAAATTTGGAACAACTGGAGACGCATTTCCATTATTGGTATCTGTACGTTCAGGAGCGCGTGCGTCAATGCCAGGTATGATGAATACAGTATTGAACTTAGGTATGAATGATGATGCAGTAAAAATAATTGCTGAAACATCAGGTAACGAAAAGTTTGCTTACGATTCGTACCGTCGTTTTATTCACATGTACGGTGACGTAGTAATGGGTGTTGAAGCCAAAGAAGGTGAGCATAATCCATTTGAGGTTGTTCTTGATAAATTGAAAGAAGCTAAGGGTTACAAAGTTGATACTGAATTAACTGTTGAAGACCTTAAAAACCTTGTTGAAGGATACAAAGCTGTTGTACGTGAACATGCTGGTGTTGATTTTCCAACAAATCCTTGGGATCAGTTATGGGGTGCTATATGTGCTGTATTCGATTCTTGGAATACTGAAAGAGCTATTTTATACCGAAGAATGGAAAATATACCTTCTGAATGGGGAACTGCTGTAAATGTACAAGCAATGGTTTATGGTAACATGGGTGAAACTTCAGCTACTGGTGTATGTTTCTCTCGTGATGCTGGCACAGGTGAAGATCAATTCAATGGAGAATATTTAATTAATGCTCAAGGTGAAGATGTAGTTGCTGGTGTTCGTACGCCTCTTGAAATTACAAAAATTGGTTCACTGCGTTGGGCTGAGCGTAATGGTACTTCTGAAGCCGATCGTAAAGCTAAATTCCTTTCAATGGAAGAAGCAATGCCTGAGCTTTACAATGAATTAAATACCATACAACAAAAATTAGAAGATCACTATAAAGATATGCAAGATATGGAGTTCACCGTTCAAGATGGTAAGCTTTGGATGTTGCAAACTCGTAATGGAAAACGTACCGGTGCTGCTATGGTAAAAATGGCTGTAGATATGCTTGCACAAGGTTTGATTGACGAGAAAACTGCGATTCTTCGTATGGAGCCAAACAAATTGGATGAATTGCTTCACCCAGTATTTGAAGCGTCTGCGATTGCTGCTGCTAAAGAGCTTTCTAAAGGTCTTCCTGCTTCTCCAGGTGCTGCAACAGGACAAATTGTGTTCTCTGCAACTGCTGCTGAAGAATGGGCTGCTGCTGGTAAAAAAGTAATTTTAGTACGTCGCGAAACTTCTCCAGAAGATTTAAAAGGTATGTACGCTGCTGAAGGTATTCTTACTGAGCGTGGTGGTATGACTTCTCACGCTGCTGTTGTTGCTCGTGGTATGGGTAAATGTTGTATTTCTTCTGCTGCTAATACTGTTGTTACGGGTTCATCAATGACTATAAATGGTGTTGCCTACAAAGAAGGTGATTTTATTTCATTAAATGGCTCTACTGGTATTGTTTATGAAGGTAAAGTTGCAACCATTACACCTTCGTTAGATGGTGATTTTGGTAAATTAATGGAATTGGCTGAGAACAACACTCGCATGTATGTTCGTACAAATGCTGATACTCCTGCTGATGCAAAAGCTGCACGCGAATTTGGAGCAAAAGGTATTGGTCTTTGTCGTACAGAGCACATGTTCTTTGAAGGCGATCGTATCTGGAAAATGCGCGAAATGATTCTTGCAAAAGATACTGCTGGACGTGAAGATGCTTTAGCAAAATTATTACCTATTCAGCGCAAAGACTTCTACGGTATTCTTAAAGCTATGGACGGATTTGGAGTAACTATTCGTTTACTCGATCCACCATTGCATGAGTTTACTCCAAACGATTTAGAGTCTCAAAAAGAGATGGCTGAAAAATTGGGCATTGATGTAAAAGTTGTAACTGCAAAAGTAGAATCTTTACACGAATTTAACCCAATGTTAGGTCACCGTGGTTGTCGTTTAGGAAACACTTATCCTGAAATTACAATAATGCAGGCTCGTGCTATTATCGAAGCTGCTTGTGATCTTAAAAAAGAAGGATTAGATCCAAAACCAGAAATTATGGTTCCATTAATTGGTACTGCAATAGAATTTAAGATGCAAGAAGAACTAATTCGTTCAACTGCTGCTAAAGTATTCGAAGAAAGAGGTATGAAAGTTGACTACATGGTAGGTACCATGATTGAAATTCCTCGTGCTGCACTAACTGCTAACGAAGTGGCTGAAACAGCTGAATTCTTCTCATTCGGTACAAACGACTTAACTCAAATGACCTTTGGTTATTCTCGTGACGATGCGGGTAAATTTTTACCCATTTACATTGAGAAAGGTATTCTTAAGCACGATCCGTTCCAGTCGCTTGACCAAACCGGTGTTGGACAATTAGTTGAAATGGCTTGTGAAAAAGGTAAGTCAGTTCGTCCAAACATTAAATTGGGTATTTGTGGTGAACATGGTGGTGAACCATCATCAGTTGAGTTCTGTCACAGAACTGGTTTAGATTATGTTTCTTGTTCTCCTTTCCGTGTGCCAATTGCGCGTTTAGCTGCAGCACAAGCAAACCTTAGATAAAAAATAATTTTATCAGATGATAAAAAAGCCTTCTCAATTTTGAGAAGGCTTTTTTGTTTGCCTTGCAGGCAAACCATTCCGACAGTTTGCAAGAAAACTGCGTCGCCTAATCGGAGGGAAGACAATGTGAATCCAAGTGCGCTGTTGGTAACGACAGGGTGTGAAGGAAGGCTTAGTAAGTTTGCTGAACGTAGTGCAAGCAAACCGATTTTGGCATGTATTTGGGGCAAGCAAAAGCTTATTCAGCGAAAGTGCTCTCTTGGGAGAGCTGTCCGAAGGACTGAGAGGGAATAATGAGTAAATGCCTGAAAGGAATGTATTAATTCATCCTTGGGCAAGGGGTAAGAAAACTAAAGTTTTATGTAGTATTCTCATAGCAGGCGCTGTGAGTCTGTGAGTCCCTCTGGATAGCGAAGCGCCTGCTTCGCTTTTAAAGTTACCAAACCATATACATTGCAAAACTTTCAGCGTTAGTTCAAAATAACACCACTTCACTACAAAAAACGATACATGTCAGATCAATTATTTTTTTCTTTTGAAAACTACCTCCCATAAGAATTGTAGGTTGTTTTTAAAAGAAAAAATTTGTTAACCATTAATGCAAATGGTAATATTTATTCCCATATAGTGATATCATTCTACTCCGGCGCCTGAAATACCGAGATATTTTTCAAATTGATGAAATAAAACCAACACATCAAAACCTTTGTGGGAACTCCATTATTTATTTTT
>JAEINW010000299.1 GCA_016342715.1 Salinivirgaceae bacterium
CGGTGAAAAATAAACCATTAAAAATGTCCACTTGAACAACTTCAGTCTCAAAAACCATTAATTTTGTCTATTATACCCATTTATATGAACCAGAATCCACCAGTAGAAAGCTATTAAAAATATTTCTCACAAAGAATGCAAAGCATTTCGCAAAAAACGCAAAGATTAATAATATGAATTACCAAACTTTGCGTTCTTTGCATTTTAATTTTTGCGCTCTTTGCGTGAAATAAATACCACTCCAAGAGATCGTTTTTCACATATTTTATCGAACTATAATTCTTTTTCCACTTTTGTAATTGGCCAAATAACCGATCTCTTTATGAAACAAATTATTCGCTTTAAGTAACTCTTCAACTTCCTCAGCCGCTTCCTCTCGTACAGCAATTAATAATCCTCCGCTTGTTTGTGCGTCAGCCAAAACAAATCGCATCGATTCATCGGGTAGCTCAACGTTTTCGCCATAGCTATCCCAATTACGGTTTGTTCCACCTGGAATACAACCCATTGAAATATAATCTAAAACAGGCTCAAACACAGGCACTTTTTCGTATTCAATTATTGCCGACAAATTACTGCCTTCACAGATTTCTAATAAATGTCCCAACAAACCAAAGCCCGTAACATCAGTTATTGCAGTAACACTATTCATATTCGCTAATTCAATACCAATATCATTAAGCAACATCATTGAATTAGGGGCAATATGAGCATGTTCTGGCTTTAGTTTTCCGTTTTTTTGTGCCGTAGATAAAACGCCAACACCCAAAGGTTTTGTAAGAAATAATCGACAACCAGCTTCAGCTTTATCGTTTCTTTTTAATTTATCTAATGGAACAATTCCAGTTACTGCCAAACCAAATAGCGGCTCCGGATTATCAATACTATGCCCACCAGCTAAAGGAATTCCGGCTTGTTTACAAACAGCTCTTCCTCCTTCAATTACCTGATTGGCAACTTCAACTGGAATTTTATTAACCGGCCAGCCTAAAATAGCAATGGCCATTAATGGCTTTCCACCCATAGCATAAATATCACTAATGGCATTGGTTGCGGCAATTTTACCAAAAGTAAAGGGATCATCTACAATGGGCAGAAAAAAATCGGTCGTGCTAATAATTCCCATTCCATTTCCTAAATCATAAACTGCGGCATCATCACGGGAATCGTTACCAACAATTAATTTATCGGTTTGAACTTGTTCAATCTGACTTTTCAAAATTGTAGTTAATGCTTTGGGTGATATTTTACATCCACATCCAGCACCATGGCTATATTGAGTAAGTTTTATTTCTGTTGACATAATTTTACTTATTTAATATTCTTTTATAAGACTTAAAATAATTTTAATTCTCTATATCTATTAATCTAATTTTATCTTAATGTATGCAGGCTAATAATGCTTTAGCATTGTCAAGAGCATCAATTTTACTCAGGGGTATTCTTGTTACATCATTTTCATTACGTTTATCTAATCCTTTTAAATATCCCTTATCATAATAAAATAAGAGTATTTCGGCAACTTGTTTTAAATCATCATCGCTTAGGGCTTGCAAAGCTTTCTTTGTCTTATCAAAACCCAATCGCTTTTGAATTCTTAAAATACTTTCTTCCAATTTAGTTTTCTCGAAAGTTCCATAGGTTCCTACCAAATATTTTGCTCTTTCGCTCACCGGAATATCGATAAAATAAACTTTTTGATTCCTCATTTGATCAAATAATGCTTTGGGAATAAAAACTTTTCCAATATTGCTGCTTTCATCTTCTATCCATATGGGATTCTCATCAGAAAACTTTCGCATCTGATCGAATAAAATATTCTCAAAATGTTCAGTGCTTGGTTGTTCTTTTTTACCAATTCCGCCAAAAGCTGAACCCTGATGATGTGCCAATTCTTCCAAATCAACCACTTGTTGTCCTAATTCTTTTAATTGAATTAAAATATCGGTTTTCCCGCTACCCGTATAGCCTCCAAGCACATTAAGTTTAAATTCCCTTTCAAAAAAGGTTAATATAGCATTTCTAAAAGCTTTATATCCTCCTTCAATTAAATAAACCTTATTAAAGCCATTGTTTGAAAGATGCTCAGCAAAGGCTGCACTGCGCATTCCACCTCGCCAACAATGAACCGCTAGCACTTTGTCAGGTGCAACTTCTATCGATTTTTGTATAAATAAATCCAATTTTGGATTTACAAAAGTGTACCCAAGTTCAATCGCCTTTTCTTTAGTTTTTTGTTTATATATAGTACCCACTTCTGCTCTTTCGGTATTAGAAAAAAGCGCAATATTAGTAGCCCAAGGAATGTGTCCTTTTTCAAACTCGCCAGGTTATCGCACATCAATAATTGGTAAATCAGATAGTTTTTCTAAATAAGTGTTTATTGATATTTTTTCTATCATTAATTTGTTTGTAATATATTTAATCTACAGTTTGCAAAAGTAAACATTTTACAATGCTCATGATACATTGATTGAAAAATCTTTCTAAGCTTTTATTATTTAGAATCTTGCAATTTATTATTATAAAATAAAAAGTAGGATACTGTTAGTGATTATCCTTTTTAAAACCTATTCGTTTTCTTGGTGTCCGATTTTCATGCTTTTCCATCAATTTATCCAAATAAGTAAATACTAGCTCGATGTTTTTATCTTGATTTTCAAGCTTCTTTTTTATGTCTTCAATATCAATCTTTAAGCTTAATGTATCAGTTAAAACTTCTCTAATCTTAGTAAATATTCTTACTATCTGGATGTTTAATTGTATTGCTCTTTTGCTATTCAAAGTACATGACAACATGGTTACTCCTTGTTCTGTAAAACAAAATGGAGCATAACGTAAACCTTGCTTATCTGAGTTGGAGGTCACAAATTGTGATCTCCAATTTACGAACTCTTCTTTGGACATTTCAAACATAAAATCTTCAGGGAACCTTTCAATATTACGTCTTACAGTTTGCTTTAACACTCTTGTTTCAACTCCATAAAGTTCTGCTAAATCACGGTCTATCATTACCTTTTGTCCTCTAACAATAAATATCTTTGTCATTACGACTTCATCTGGTAACATTATAATACTGTTCTTTTCTTCTGTCATTGCATTGCGAATTTTACAACTTCAAAAATAATATTTTATTTACTCTCACTAAAAACTAATGTAAATTTTCAATTTATTTTCTGTAAAAATTTATTTTCTGACCTACTGGCCACAAGATGCAACCGAGCTTGCCAGCTCAGTGAAGCTAATCTTGCGGCAGCGCCGCAGTTACTTATTTATTCGTGCGGTATCGGTGAGCACCGTTTTTTCAATCATTCATTCGTGCGGGATCGGGGAAATAGCTTTTGTTGATCGCTCTTTGTTCTGTCTTCCCTCTCTCCGCTTCGCGGTTTCTCTCCCAGGAGAAAACTTTTACCTATTAATCGATAAGCAAATAAGTTAATACATTACTAGCAAAAGCTTATTCAGCGAAAGTGCTCTCTTGGGAGAGCTGTCCGAAGGACTGAGAGGGAATAATTAGTAAATGCCTGAAGGACTTTGTTAATTAAGCCTTGGGCAATCTGACGGCAGCCGGAGGAGAAAGCAAAAGCAACATTAAAGAATACGGAACTTTTAAAAAAGTTTAGAAATATTGAAGAATTACCAGAGCAAGAGCAAAACATTATACTAAATGTAATTTCTGCATACATACGTGATTTTAACGCTTGGCAAGCTTACGCTAAATAACATTGCCTTCAAGCCCGTGTCGCAAAGCCCAGGCAGTTGACTGCTTTTGCCAGACCATAAAACCCTTTTTTATTTTGCACCTAACAAAAAACCCCTTTCAGAGCTTGGGGTAAAAAAAAGTCCAGCATTGCTGTCAGGCTTTCAATTATTTCATACTTCTTTTTTATAATTACTGGGCCTGCGATGCAACCGACCAACGGGAGCTCACCGAAGGTAATCTTGCGGCAGCGCAGCTAATCAATCATTCGTGCAGGATTGGTGTGGAATATTAATATTACCGGTAAAATATTATAAATTTTTATTATTACTGACCACACGAAAGATTCGTGCGGCAGCAACGAGCAATTAGCGGCGCATTGGCATTGCGAAAAAGGGCATAAGGAAAAAGTCAACTATTAAAGCATCGCAGCTCTATGCCCCGTAATATATTCTTTAATTGAAGTAATACTCAAAAGTTTTTCTCTCTTTTCTGGCGCTAATATTACTTCTTTATTTCCTATAACTAAAGATTCTAAAGGTATTCCTAAGTATCTATTTAATAATGTTATCATTTTTAAGGTCAATGATCGTTTGCCATGAAGTACTTCTGACACTCTCGTTTTTCCACCAAATAAAGGTGCTACATCAGCTTGTTTTAAATTCATTTGTTCCATTCTAAACTTAATGGCTTCTATCGGATTTGGTGCTTCAATAGGATAATGTTCTTGCTCATATTTTTCTACAAGTAAAGATAAAAGCTCCATTTCTTCACCTTCTGCACTGTCTGGTTCGATAGCTTTCTCTGTGCTATTAATTAAGGTATAAATTCGTTCGCAAGCCTCGTTATATTCTGGCTCTGTCTTTAATATTTTAGTTTTCATAACTTACTGCTTTTGCGTCTATCTTGTCGTATTCTTTATGAGTTCCGAACCAAACAACAAAGACTATTTTTAACTTATATTCAATATCAACAATCAAGCGATAATCATTCCCTTTTATGTTGAACACTACACGTTTTGAACTTATAATACTGGCATTGCCATATTTTGCTTTGAGTTCATTTGCATTATTCCATGTCGAGAATCGAACCTCATAAATCCAAGCTCTTACAGACTCTTCAGCCTGTTGGTATTTGCTTTGCTTGCAATACTCGGTTAACGTTGCCTCTTTTATTATTCTCATACTTTACAAAGTTAATAAAAGTTACCAATATAGGTAACTTTTCTTTGTTGTTTTAGAAAAACATCTACTTCAAAACGGATAAAACTCATCAATATCTGCATGTAAATCTTTGTTTTGGTTTATCAGATAAGATTCGGCTGATATGAAAGAGGACGACAAAAACATTATTTTTAAAATGGTTGACAAAATGCTAACCAACAAAAAAGTCAAAGACTTCTTTGATAAAAATATTGCCGCTTTATAAAAAAGCCCAGCATTACCACCAAGTTTTACCAATACACACAAATATTAACTACTCGTAGCTACAAAAGCCCCTTTTAGGGGTTGGGGTAAAAAAAGCCCGGCATTTCTACCAGGCTTATATTTTAGTTTTATTTCTTTATTTAATTACTAGCCACAAGATGCAACCGACCAACGGGAGCTCACCGAAGGTAATCTTGCGGCAGCGCCGCAGTTAATTATTTATTCGTGCGGGATCGGGGCATTCCACCTCGCCAACAATGAACCGTTAGCACTTTGTCAGGTGCAACTTCTATTGCTTTTTGTATAAATAAATCCAATTTTGGATTTACAAAAGTGTACCCAAGTTCAATCGCCTTTTCTTTAGTTTTTTGTT
>JAEINW010000005.1 GCA_016342715.1 Salinivirgaceae bacterium
AAAAGGCCAAAGCTATGCATTTCCTGCTATATTTAGCAGAGTGGAATCAAATAAAACTTGCTTACCGAATTAATGTGTTTTTAAATGTAAATAAATATTGGCGTTAAAAAACATTATATTGCAACTTGAATAAAAAAATAGTTTGATTTTGAAAACAGCTGAGGTTAGAATTGATAAGTGGTTATGGGCTGTCCGAATTTTTAAAACTCGCAGTCAGGCTGCTGAAGCATGCAAAAAGGGTAGGATTTATATTAATGACGAAGAGATAAAAGCATCGAGGGCGGTTAAGTTGCATGATATTGTAGAAGTTAAAAAGCCGCCTATTACCTATCGGTATAAAGTAAAGGAATTGTTAGCAAGAAGAGTAGGTGCTAAATTGGTCGAAAATTACATTGAAGATATTACTCCTGAGCAGGAGATTATTAAATTTGATATGATGCGATTGAATTTGGAAGGTTATCGCGATAGAGGTGCTGGCCGTCCAACGAAAAAAGAACGTAGAATTTTAGATAAATGGCAAGATGAAGGCGATGAATAAAATTTTAGTTTCATTTCTGGTATTGTTTTTTATTCTTGGATGTGATATTGAGTCGGTGGATTATCCACCTGAGCCCTATGTTGAGTTTAAAGATGTTATTGTTGAAAATAGTGTTGATCTTTTAGATAATCCCATTAGGAATGTAAGCTTGCATTTTTATTTAATTGATGGAGATGGAGATATTGGACCATTATTAGAAAATACAGAGATATATAGAAATTGTAATTGGGAATTATATTATTTCAATAATAATGAGCGAATGCATGATACAATGCTTCATGATTCAATTATTTGGGTTGATATACCAAGTGCAGGTGAGTTGGGTCAAGATCAATCATTAAAAGCTGATGTTTTTATAACAATAGAATTTACAAGTGCTCCACAATCAACTTATGATACTTTTCAGTTTTCAATTCAAGTATTTGATATGGCGTTAAATGAAAGCAACATTGCTTGGTCAGATACAATTATTTTTGTTGAATAAAATGAGTATTGTGATTTGCAATACAAAAGAATTCATAAGCAATTTTTCCCATCAGGTACTTTTTTACCCATGACAAAAAAGATATTTATAATAGCAA
Source organism: Salinivirgaceae bacterium (assembly GCA_016342715.1). Taxonomy (GTDB): domain Bacteria; phylum Bacteroidota; class Bacteroidia; order Bacteroidales; family SZUA-534; genus JAEINW01. The sequence goes on from JAEINW010000005.1 coordinate 1,120, forward strand.
CTGGAAAAATATTGGCTTGCGAAAAAATAAGTCACGATTTTTCAATTGGCTGCATAACAAAAGCTGGTATTGACCTTGATTTAAGTATAATTAAGAACTATTCAGGGGTGAAAAATGTATTTAAACTAACTTTTAATACGAACAAAAAAGCTACCCTGTTGATAGCTTTTTTCATAATGCAAGATCATAGTCTTTTGTTAAAATATCAATTGGTATTTTAAGAACTTCATTAATTTTTCTGATCATTTCTAAAGACAATTTTCTTTTCTTTTTTAAAACCTTTGAAGTATTCCCTTTATCTCCTAGCAGATCAGCCAAATCTTTTTGAGATATATTCATATCTTCCATACTGCACATAATTGCATCAATTGGATCAAGTGGTAATACTGGAAAATGTTGTTTTTCGTAATTTTCTATTAATAATGCCAATAATTCAAATTCATCTCCACCAGGAGTATTCGGTTCAACATTATTAATTAGCTCACCAAACCTAATAAGAGCATTTTTATACTCTGTTTCAGTTTTTATGATTTTCCACGTTTTCATAACTTGTAGCTTAAAACTTATATTTAAATTGTTATTGTATTCGCATCAATTGAATCATACTCTGCATGAGTTCCTATGAATCTAATCACAGCCACTTTAAAGTTGAAGTCGAATTCAACTATTAAGCGGTAATTATTGCCTTTAATATTAAAACAAACCCTATTGTTTTTTAAAAGGCTAACTTTATAAGGACAATTAAGAACTTCATTAAAATTATTAAAATCCTGTTTTTCAATAAATTTGTACCAGTTTCTTAGATTCTTTTCACATTCTGCATGTTTAGCAAAAAATGCTTTAAGTGTTGAATAATTGTATATTCTCATGTTCAAAATATTTCCCTCTTTTTAGAGGATGCAACAAGGGATTAATTTTTCTCTTGTCTTTCATAATCACGTGATTTTAGTTTTTTGAATCTCTTTTAAGAATACTTTTATTAAAAAGACAGTACAAATATAATATAAAGTTGTCATAACGACAACCTCAATGCAATATTTCTTGAACTTATTTATTTGGGCTAATCAAACGGAGAATATTTGGCTCATTCCAGAACAAACTATTTAGGGGTAAAAAAAGTAATAAACTTCATATGTTTTTTGGATCAAGAGTTGCCGATGGAAATTTAGTTTCATAGGAAATTAATTCTTTAGTTATATAATCAATGTGCTTTTCTAACAAGTCTGTTTTTCTGCATTCAATTTTTACATTTGGTAGCCTTTTAGCTTGTATTTACGGTTGCTATATGCTAATGATAATAAGCGTATAGCGTTACAAGGATAATAAAAATATTTTATTATCCTTACTTGAATATTTATTGTATTTATGCTAGAATGCTACAATAAATGATACAATATGTGTTTTGTAAGTCTTTGGAATTCTGTTAGTTTTGAAATTTATCTACAAAAAGCATAAAAAAGAGCTTCCTGGGAGGAAGCTCTTCACTTAATCTATAATCAGGTAGTATTTTTAGAATAATTTACCAAAAGAAAGGTTTAACAACAAACAACATTTAACAACTATTTTTAACCACGTACCTGATTAGAAAACGTTACTTATCAAAAATAATGCCAAAAATAATAAATATAAAAATTCACTTTTTCATTGTGCTATATTAAGCTAACGATTTTGACATTAGATTGTTGCAAAAAAGTCAGGTATTTTTTTATTTATTTATTTGTGGTAATATGTAGGGTGATAAAAAATTATTGATATTGACTAAACAAAAAAGTAATAAAATAAACCTTCTATTCTATAGAGTTATGGTAATATTGCTTTAATAATAAGCTATGAAATTTATATTTATTCGAGATTTGTCATTTTGCCAGTTGCTAATGACAATTTTGGATTTATTTTTTAAAAAAGAATTATATAGCTTAGTAGATAAGTTCATATGTACAGGCGCAGCAATTATAAGGGCTTATTGTGTGTACAAATGCTGCCAAAAGCTGCGCAAGCTGACAGATTTGACCTGACAAGGTTCGAAGGTGTCAGCGTCTTTCTCACGAAATGAAATTAAGTACTTAACTACTGACTCTAAATAATTATTATAAATCATCAACAATTAAAAGAAGTGTATTTATTAATGATTCACCAAGTTTTTCTGATCTGTCTGGCGACCATCCGAAAATATGATCGGGGAGATTGTTATTTTGTTTAAATGGCATTTCCAGTGTTTGTGATAAACACTTAAATTCCTCACCTATTGCTTTGGAGCAAATGTTTAAATTTGCTGAACCTGGTTCGTTTTTTGGATAGCCTTCTATGTCCTGAAAATCAGGACTTATTTGCCTCCATGAATCAGAAAATTTGTCTGTTAGTTTTTTTAACTTTTCATTGAATGATGGTATGCCTTCAATGCCTGATAGAAATACAAAAGGAAGACCTTCATCACCATGAATATCTAAACTAAGATCAATGCCAGTTTCTTTCATTTTATTTTTCACATGAAAAACTTCCGGGCTTTTTTCAATACTGGGATTTGCCCATTCTCTGTTCAGGTTAATTCCTGCGGCATTGGCTCTTAAATTCCCATGAAAGCTTCCGTCAATATTTATATTTGGAACTAAATAGAAAACCGCTTTATTTAATAATACGATGGAAGCTGGGTCGTCATTATCTAAAAGTCGATTGATAAAACCCTGCATAAACCATTCGGCCATTGATTCGCCTGGGTGTTGGCGTGCAATAATCCAAATTTTCTTTTTATTTGGTGAGGGTTCTCCAATAATTAATAAATCAATGTCGCGTTGTTCAACCGTATTGCCCACGCTTGTTAAAATGCAGCGATGCGATAGTTGAGCCTGATGCACAAGATCTAAGTGGTTTTCATAGGTAAACGGAGCAAAATATGCAAAATAAACAGAATTATGTTTGGGCATTAATTCAATGGTAAGTTTTTTCCCATCAAATGATGTTGGTACCTGAAACCAAGTTAAACGATCGTATGATGCTCTTGCGAAATAATTCTCCCATCCTTCGGGGAAAGAGGCTTCTGAAGCATTGGTGATATGAATTTTACATGGATATCCCTCAGCACCTTGTAATCTGAAATAAAACCATTGAAAATAGTCTGAGTTGGTGTCTTTTCTTATTTCAAGTTCAATATTGTTATGGGTTTCGCAGTTTTTAACGATAATGTTTCCTCCATCGAAATTTGAGCTGATTTTCATGTCTGTAAATTTTAATATCAAATTTAATAAATTACAAATTAGCAAAAACAAGTTTATAATTTACAACTTTTACATTTTTATAGTAAAAATGTATAATATCTAAGAAAGAATAATTCTGCCGAGCCATCTCCATGCCACCTTCTTGCGATAATCCAACACCATGACCATAGCCACGACCTTCAATAAATAAATAATTGCCCTTGGGGATTAATGAAAACCAAGTGGAACGAAGTTTAAAATCTTCACGGATTTTTCGCAATGGAATGGTGTCGTTTTTTATTTCTAAATATTTCAATCTATTTTTTTGCAAGAAAGTTAAGCTGTCAGTATCAATACTATCAATAATAATTCCATTGTTTTCAAGATATTTATACCAATCAGATAATAAAATTGAATCTTGCCAAAAGGTATTTCTTTGATCTAAACTAAAGGGATCAGGGGTTCCTTTAAGATATGAAGTAGATGAAAGCCATACATCTTCGGAATTTAATGTTTGACCCCCAGAATTTGAGTGAAAGGCTGCAGTAATTAGTCGTTGTAAGGTGTCAATAATTACTAAATCGTTGGTGTGTTGAACTGCTTGTAAAATTAATTCATTTTTTGTGCTCACACCTTTAAATACTTGGTGATTAACATCATCACCCAGAATGTATTTTTGCTTTCCTTCGCGATTTATTATCTCCAATAAATAGGTTCTACTAATAATTGCTTGTGATTTATAGAATTCATAAGGAGCATTGGGGCCAGCTTCAGCTTCAACAACGCCAGCAAGGTAGGTGTCAATGTCGGTATAATTCAGAACGCAGAGTTCTCCATTTTGGGTGTTAATTGTGAAATTTCCATTATAATTCCGTGGTGTAAGTGCTGGGTAAGCCGATTCTACTTTGCATAAGCTATTTTTGCTAAGGCTATTAAATTTTATGGTTTTAAAAATGCCAATATGTTGATCCAAATCCCAAACACTAATAGAGTCTTTTAAAGCTGTAAAGTATATGATGTTATTTTTTTTGAGTTTGTATACTTTTCCTTGTTCAGTTAAAAATTCATATTTTCCATCAATGGGACTAATTATCATTGTTTTAACCGAGAATTGATTAAAAATATTTACCCTTATATCCGTTGCAAAAGTTGAATTGCAAGTGATAATGAATGTAAATAGTAAAATATAATACTTGTACTGAAACATGAATCAAAATTTGTGCGAAAGTAGGCTTTTTATTCTAATTTGTTATATCTTCAAATATACCTTTTGCTGCTTTGTCTGAGGCACCGGGTGATCCCATAATATTTTGCAATTCGGCATAATTTGTCAACATTTTGTTTCTATAAGTTGAATTTTCAAGCAGCATTTTTAGCTCTTTAACTAAATACTCTTTTTTAAAGGTGCTTTGAGTTAATTCTTTAACAGCTTCAAACTCGAGTATTAAATTAACAAGTGAAAGCCATTTTACTTTAAGTATGCTTCGTCCTATTTTATATAGGAAATTCCCAATGTTGGTATGGTAACAAACTATTTGAGGAAGGTTTAAAAGTGCGGTTTCTAAAGTTGCAGTTCCTGAGGTTACTAATGCGGCTTTGCTTTGTTTTAATAATTGATAGGTTTGATCGTAAAGTACTGGTATGTTATGTTCTCCAATAAATTCCTTGTAATATTCATCATCAATTGCAGGAGCACCACCGCATATAAACTGATGATTTGGAAAAAAATGACTCACTTCAATCATTACTGGAAGCATTAATTTAATTTCTTGTTTTCTGCTACCAGGTAAAAGAGCAACTATGGGTTTTGAATCTAATTTATTTTCTGAAGTGAATTGTTCAAAACTTTTTACGTCATCTTTTTGTGAATGAATTTCATCATTTATTGGGTTACCAACATAGTTTACATCAAAATCGTATTTTTTATAAAATTCAGTTTCGAAGGGAAGTATGGTAAACATTTTATCCACAAACTTTTTGATTTTGTGTACTCTATTCGTTTTCCATGCCCAAATTTTTGGTGATATATAGTAATGCACCCGAATGCCTTTTGATTTTGCAAATTCAGCAATTTTCAAATTGAATCCGGCATAATCAATTAGAATTAATACATCGGGATTGTATTTTTCGACATCCGATTTGCAGAAATTTATATTTTTTGCAATGGTGCGAATATTCATAAGCACTTTTATAAAACCCATAAAAGCTAATTCTCTAATATGTTTTACTGGTTCGCCTCCATATTGTGACATGTTATCGCCACCCCAGAATCGAAACTCGGCATTTTTATCGACAGTAGTCAACGATTTCATTAGATTTCCACCATGTAAATCGCCACTCGCTTCGCCAGCAATTATATAATACTTCATAGTATTTAAAATTTACGACATGTAAAGGATTAGAACAAGGATTCCGTAAAACATTGTTGAAAGCAGGGCTCCGCGTGCTTGATTTAGCTTATCTTGTTTGCTCCAAAGAAAGAACAAACCTGCGCCCGGCATTAAACTTAGCGAAACAATTTTGTACAAGAGACCTATGTTTTGAAAGTGATGTAAGCATTGCATAAATGAATCGTATTTTGAACTTGAGTACAAAACAAATCCAAAAACTATTAGAGCAGGAATAATTAATCCGGCAATTACACCGATTGAAACTATATCTTTTTTATTTGTTGCCATTATTTGATGGAATTTAGGTTTGTAATTTTATCTAAGCTATCAAAATCAGTAAAATCATTTCTAACAGGAACAATGCTTGCAAAATTGTTTGCAAGTGCCCATTCATCAGTGTCAGTAGCTCCATTTTCATGATTGTTAAAACTCCCGGTTAACCAATAATAGGTTCCATTATGCGGATCTATTCGTTTTTCATATTCCTCTTTCCAAACTCCACGAGCTTGTCGGCAAACTTTAACTCCTTTAAAATCATCTTCGGAAACTACCGGAAAGTTAACGTTTAAGCAAGTGTATTTAGGTAAGCCATTTGCTAAGACTTTTTTAAAGATCGATTCGCCATGTTTTTTTGCCACGCTAAAATCGGCATTCATGCTATGTGAACATAAGGAATAACCAATAGATGGAATTTCATTTAAGCTTCCTTCAATGGCGCCACCCATAGTTCCTGAATAAATCACACTAATTGATGAATTTGATCCGTGATTTATTCCAGAGACTAAAATATCCGGTCTTCTATCTAATAGTTGATTTAATGCAATTTTCACGCAATCAACCGGAGTTCCATTTACTTTGAATATTTCTACACCTTCTTCACTTTCAAGTTTTGTTACTCGTAAAGGAAATTTTATGGTTATGGCATGCGACATTCCAGATACACCTTGTTCTGGGGCAACTACAACAACATCGCCATAGGGTTTAACCATATCAATAAGTACTTTGAGCCCTGGAGCAAAGTAGCCATCGTCGTTGGTGATTAGTATTAGAGGTCGTTTGTTTGTTTCCAATTTCGTAATTTTTATTGCAAATATAGTTTGATAAATTATGAATACTAAAATTTGTTCAAATTACTGAGCATATTTATTAAGGAAAATTCAATGTAAATTGTTAAAAGATGTGTAAATACCCTCATACATTACCATGCGAATTTTAAAAAAAAACTTACTTTTGTTGCTTGTTTTAAATATAATATAAACATCGTATGAAGATTTCTTATAATTGGCTTAAGCAGTACATTGATATAAATATAGAAGTTGAAAAATTGTCTGAGATTTTAACAGCTATTGGACTAGAGGTAGGTGGTATTGAAGAGTTTCAGTCAATTAAAGGTGGATTGGAAGGTTTGGTAATTGGAGAGGTGAAAACATGTACAGCCCATCCAAACTCCGATCATTTGAGCTTAACTACTGTCGATTTAGGAAATGGTGAGACAACACCTATTGTTTGTGGGGCACCCAATGTGGCAGCCGGACAAAAGGTTGTGGTTGCAACTGTTGGTACAACACTTTATAGTGAAAATGATTCTTTTGTTATCAAGAAATCGAAAATTCGTGGTGAGGAATCATTGGGAATGATATGTGCAGAAGATGAAATTGGCGTTGGAGCCTCTCACGATGGCATTATGGTTTTGCCTGAGGATGCAAAAGTTGGAACTCCGGCAAAAGAGTATTTCAATATTGAAAACGACACGGTTATTGAAATTGATTTAACTCCCAATAGAATTGATGGAGGTTCGCATATTGGTGTTGCTCGCGATGTGATGGCTTATTTAAAGCAAACTCAAGAAATTAGTTATTTAATGCCATCTGTTGAAAGTTTTACCGTACACAATACCGATTTGGAGATTCCAGTTGAAGTTGAAAATACTAAAGCTTGTCCAAGATATGCTGGGGTTACTTTATCAGGATTAAAAGTTGAAGAATCGCCAGAATGGTTAAAAAATAGATTGAACGCTATTGGTTTAAAACCAATAAATAACATAGTAGACATTACCAACTTTGTTTTACAAGAGGTTGGGCAACCCTTGCATGCTTTTGATGCTGCCAAAATAAAAGGGGGAAAAGTTGTTGTTAAAACAATGGCTAAAAATTCACTATTTACAACTCTCGACGAAGAAGAAAGAAAGCTTCATGAAGATGATTTGATGATATGCAATGCCGAAGAAGGAATGTGTATTGCCGGTGTTTTTGGTGGTAGTGAATCAGGAGTTACTGAAAAAACAACTAGTGTGTTTTTAGAAAGTGCTTGTTTTAATCCGGTTTACGTTCGTAAAACGGCACGTCGTCAGGGTTTAAATACCGATGCTAGTTTCCGCTTTGAGCGTGGTGTTGATCCAAATATTACCATATATGCTTTGAAAAGAGCAGCCATGTTAATGTGTGAAATTGCAGGGGCTAAAGTAAGTTCAAATATTGTTGATGTTTATCCTGAGCCTGTAGCCGATTTTGAAGTAGAGCTTCGTTATTCTCAGGTGAAAAGACTTATTGGTGAAGAAATACCGAAAGATAAAATAAAAAATATTCTTGAAGCGCTGGAAATTAAAATTGTAAAAGAGGATGATGAAAAGCTTCTCTTACTTGTGCCACCTTATCGTGTAGATGTTCAAAGAGAATGCGATGTAATTGAAGAAATTTTAAGAATATATGGTTACAATACTGTAGCAATTTACGATCATGTAAATTCTACCTTAGCCTATGCTCCAAAACCCGACCCAAATGTTTTAAAGGAGTTAATTGCCAATCAGTTAAGTGGTGTTGGTTTTAATGAGATGATGGCGAATTCATTAACAAAAGTTGATTATTATGAAGGCTTAGAAACTTATAAAAAGGAGAATGTAGTTAATATTTTTAATCCCTTGAGTCAGGATTTGAATGGCATGCGCCAGACCTTATTGTTTGGAGCATTAGAAGCTGTTTCATTTAATAGTAATCGTCAAAATGCAGATCTTAAATTATTTGAATTTGGCAATTGCTATTTTTACAATGGAAAAGAGCAAAACGAAAATCCCTTAAAAAAGTATTCTCAATCGGAAAAACTTTCAGTAGTTGTTTCAGGGAATCGTTCGGCTGAATCGTGGATGCAAAAGACTGAGCCAGTTAGTTTTTATTATATTAAATCCGTTGTTGAAACTGTTTTTGAAAAAATGGGGGTGAACCTGCAAAAAACAAAAACTGAAGCTATATCAAATGAATTATTTAGCGAGGGGCTAACTTTTGAATACAATAATAATTCGATTGGTAAAATTGGATCAGTTCATAAAAAAATACGAAAGGGATTTGAGATAAAGCAAGATGTTTATTTTGCTGAGCTAAATTGGGATGCACTTTTGAAAATAGCAAAAAAACATAAAGTTGAATATGCCGAAATCTCCAAATTCCCTGAAGTAAGGCGAGATTTATCACTTTTGTTGGATGCAAAAATTTCCTTTGATGAACTAAGAAACGAAGCTTTTTCGGTTGAAAGAAAACTTTTAAAAAATGTTTCATTATTTGATGTTTACGAAGGAGATAAAATTGGAGAAGGTAAAAAATCGTACGCTTTGAGTTTTGTTTTACAGGATGAAAATAAAACATTGAACGATAAACAGATTGATAAAATTATGAATAATATGATTAGAACATTTGATCAAAAATTTGGGGCAAAAATTAGATAGTTAATGAGTTCTAAGAAAAAAATAAAGATACTAAAAAGCGATATTACGCAACTTGATGTAGATGCAATTGTAAATGCGGCAAATGAGAGTTTGCTAGGTGGGGGCGGTGTTGACGGTGCAATCCATAGAGCTGCTGGTAGAGAGTTATTGTATGAATGTGAAACTTTAAATGGCTGCAAAACTGGCGATGCAAAAATTACTAAAGGTTATAATTTATCAGCAAAACATGTGATTCATACTGTGGGGCCTATTTGGCGTGGAGGCGAAAATAATGAAGCAGAATTGTTAGCCAATTGTTATAAGAAAAGTTTAGAATTGGCAGCTAATAATTCATTAAAGACGATAGCTTTTCCAAATATAAGCACAGGAATTTATGGGTATCCGAAGTCAGATGCCGCAGAAATTGCTCTAAATGAGGTGCTAAGATTTCTAAACCATAATGAATCGTTATCAAAAGTAATTTTTGCTATATTTGATGACGAAAATTTTGAATTATACAAAAAGCTGTATAAAAATAGGGTTTAAAAAAGAATATTTTGGGGTATTTAAAATTTGATGCAACTGAAGATCGTCCGGAAGTTTTAATGGATGCTGATTTATCTATTTTTCAGATTCAGGGGAATTCTACACCAGAAGATGTAAACATGGTTTATAAACCAATTACCGATTGGTTAGATTCTGATGGTTTGCACTTGGATCATTGTCAGTGTAAATTGTTTTTTCGCTACTTGAGTACGTCTTCCCATCATATGGTTTATAATGTGTTGAAAAAATTAGATGGTTTGTATAATCAAGGGCGGCAAATTTCAATTGAATGGGCCTACGAAAATATTGATGATGATATGCTTCGTTTAGGACTTGATTTTGCCTCTATTTTGGAAATCCCATTTGAATTTAGTCCACGTAACTAATTCCACATGATTACATTATTAATAATTATTGTAACAGCGTTGTTTTCAATAGCCGCTTTTAAACAAGCAGATTTAAAATACAGGTTTATTTTTAGTCCTTATCAGGTTATTCACAGAAAGCAATGGTATCGAGTTTTTTCTGCGGCATTTTTACATGCCAATTGGGAGCATTTAATATTTAATATGCTCTCGTTTTATTTTTTTGCTCCCTATGTTGAAGCTCGATTAGGGATTCCTAAATTTTTAATAATCTATTTTGGAGCCATTGTAGTTTCAAGTATAAAAGATTTAGTCAAACATAAAGATAATCACGCCTATAGCGCATTGGGAGCCTCTGGAGCTGTTTCGGCAATAATATTCACTTCAATATTGTTGAATCCTACAAGTAAAATTATGTTTATTTTACTTCCAATTCCTATACCAGCCGTGATTTTCGGACTTATATATTTGGCCTATTCATATTATATGGGCAAAAAAAGCACCGATAACATTGGTCATGATGCTCACTTTTGGGGAGCAATTTTTGGCTTTGTCTTTCCCATTTTATTAATGCCTTCTTTATTTTCAAATTTTATTAATCAGCTATTTTCTAATTAGTAAAATGCAAAAATTTGTTTTTTTCGATCGCGATGGAGTTATTAATAGTGATGTAGGTCACTATTATATTTTTAAAGCTGAGGATTTTAAAATAAACGATGGAATTATTTATGCCATGCATCAATTGCAAGCTAATGGATTTAAATTTATTGTAGTAAGCAATCAAGGGGGTGTATCAAAAGGTATTTACACAAAAAATGATGTTCATAAAGTGCATGAAAAGTTTCTGAATATTCTTGAGAAATTTACTATTGTCCACATCATAGCGATATTGAAAAATGCATTTGCCGCAAACCTGATTCATTGATGATTGAAAAGGCTATAGCAAGGTTTGATATTGACGTTTCTTTATCTTATTTTATTGGGGATAGTGAAAAAGATATTAAAGCGGCAGAAAAAGCTGGAATTAGAGGTATTAAAATTGAGTCAAATGAAAATATTGAATCCATTTTGAATCTAATTATTAATGAGTAGCAATTATAATTTGATATCCTTCAATAAGGAATATATTCCATCTGATGCTTTTCGGATAAAAACTACCAATAGAGCATTTCGCTATGGCGATGGTTTTTTTGAAAGTATGCATGCAAATGGTTTGGAAGTTCAATTTATTAATGATCATTTTGAAAGAATTTTATATGCAGCTAATTGTCTTGATTTGGAGTTGCCAGAATATTTTTCGTTAGAATTCTTAAAAAAACAGATATCAGGCTTGTTATCGCGCTTAAAATTATTTCAAGGTGCAAGAGTAAGACTTTCCATTTATCGATCGGGAGAAGGGTTTTATATTCCAGAAACAAATAGGGCCGATGTATTAATTGAGGCGGCATATTTGAGTAAAGGTTTTTATGAATTAAATATATCGGGAATTACTATCGATGTATATAAAGATGTTCCTAAACAAAGAACCGCTTATGGAGCAATTAAGAGTATAAATGCAATGTTTTATGTTTTAGCAGGGAATTATGCAAAAAAGAATAATTTAAACGATGTGTTACTTGTTGATGCGCAAGAAATAATCGTTGAAGCAACTTCATCTAATTTTTTTGCAATTAAGGGAAACGAACTATATACACCATCTCTCGAGTTAGGCTGTGTGCATGGAATTATGAGAAAGCAAATTTTAAATAGAGCTACAAATATGAATTATATAATTCATGAAAATGCGATACTTAAAGAGAGTGATTTATTGCTAATGGATGAGCTGTTTTTAACCAATGCTGTGGTAGGTATAAAGTATGTTTCGGGCTTTAGGAATAAACGATATTTTAAACGCTCGGCTCAAAAAATGGTACATGCATTAAATCAATTGGCTTTTCCTAATTCATAGAAGGGTTTGCAGGGGCGTTAGCCCAGAGTGAATATGAATCACCAAGTTTATTAAGAATCTCTTTCCAGGTATTTTTGTTGGCAGTCATAATGGTTTTAGGTTTTATGTCAGAAACAATCCAGAACTTTTCTTTAATCTCTGATTGCAGTTGCTCAGGTGCCCATCCACTATATCCTAAATAAAATCGAATTTCTTTGGGTGTAATTTTTTTTTCAATTATGTGCTCTTTTAATAATTCAAAATCACCACCCCAATAAATGTCACCTTTAATATGGGTACTTTTTGGAAATAAATCAAAGCGATTGTGTAAGTAGTGTAAGGTGTCTGGATTTACTGGACCACCAACAAAACATTTTGCATCAAAACTCGGAAAATCTGCCATAATATCGTTTATGTGAACCTCCACCGGTTTATTTAAAATGTATCCAAGCGTACCTTCTTTTTCATTGTGTTCGGTAATCAATACAACAGATCGTCCAAAATAGGAGTCAGGCGAAAAGGGCTCAGAAATTAAGCACTTGCCCTTTTCAACATTTGTTAAATTGTGATTTATGTTAAATAAGTTTATATCAATTCCCATTTTCATATTTTTCATGCCTAATGTAAATATAAAAATAATTTTGCGGAATGTTAAATCGCAGGTTTATAAATAACTTTTAATTTATTAAAAACTGATTATTTTTTCGGTTTGCCATACTTTGATATCCAAAAAAGCCATAAAAATAGTATTAGTGGATACATAAGTACAGGAGTGGCAATGTCGTGAACTAAAGTGGTATTTTGTTCATTATAGAATTGACCTACACAAATTATTGTTGTGCGAATTATATTAAACCCGATTAAAAGAAGTATGCCTAATATTATATACCAAATTTTATGGTAGGTTCTCCCAAATTGAAATAGAATAAAAAATACAAAAAGGGATAGATGTCTGAATCCTAAACAACCATACTCAAAGCGAACGCCGGAAGTGTTAATTATTTTTAGATATTTACCATGACTAAAAGTTTCATATCCTAAAAGGTTGAGATTTTTTTCTGTTGAAGAAACTAAAATATTTCTTAAGAGCTTATCTATTCCTGAAGATTGTATTTTAGATACAACCCATGGTATGTCATTCAATAGAATAGTAAAAAACCAAGCTAAAAAAAAAGAAATAATGAAGCGCATTATTTCTTTTTTCAGTGTTTTCGAAATATTTTTTAAAGGGTTATGCTTTTGAAATATATCTTTAATTTGAAGTATCATCTTTAATTTTTCTAATAAAATAGACAAAACTGCCTATCATTAAAAAAGCAATTCCTCCTGAAATAGGTATTGGGTTACCTCCACCTCCATCTCCGGGATCAGGAGGTTGAAAAGTTTTGGCATTGCCATCGGTATTCCAAGCATTATCTTTTGAAAATGATTTTTTGCTAAAACTGCCTCCTTTTTTATTTTGCGCAGGGGGATTCCCGTCTGCAAACAAAAAATTTGGCATAATTAGTAAAATGAATAAAGCGTAGAATAATTTTGTTACTTTTTTAATCATAAGGAAATAATCCACTTCAATTATGCAAAAATGATAATTTTTTTTTTATCTCACAACTACTTTTTGAGTAACTGTAAAATCTTTAAATATAATTTTAAGTATATATGTTCCGGGTTGGGAAACATAAACTTTCTGTAATGCACTGTTGTTGGTGTTTTTTGCATCAACCACTCTTCCTGAAATATCAAACGTTTGAATATAAGAATTGGTTCTATTAAATTCATTTGTTTTTATGAAAATAGTTTTTCCATAGGTATATATTAATAAATCGTTGATATTTTTATCTTCATCTAAGGAGAGCGCATTGGAAGTAAAGATCATTGAAAATCGATCCAAGCAGTATCCAAAAGCATAATCACCAGCGTTTAAATATACATAGTACGATTTGCTTTTTAAATTGGTATAGGTATTTGTAACATTGTCAAACAAATAAATGTAAATATTATCTGGAATATTTAATATTTCAGAAGCTGAAAAAATTATTTCTCCATCCTGTAATACTCGAACACCCATATTTACTGAAAAATCATTTTCAGAAAGATACGTAAGTTTGTCTGGATTATAAGTATCTATTGCTAATGCTGTATTTTCATCAGGCATGCTAAATATTTGAGCAGTGTTTTCATTGTTAGTGAATTTTTTATAGGCATCAAATTCAGAATCAAAATAATCTGTGGCTCCATCGTAAAACACAATAAACGCATTGGTTGTTGTACCTTCTTTTTTTGCTTGCAAGCGAACCATTTGTTTTTCAGAATCGATACTTTTTCTAAAGTCCTGACTATTAGATGCACGAACGGCGTTGGTTGTTCCAATAGTCCCATTTGCTGATGCATGAACGAAAAATCCTTGGCAAGCAGCAATGTATTTTGATCCATCTCCAGTACTTGTGGTTCTATTCCATGTTGTATAACCGCCGCTTGAAGAATTGTAATAATAGGCAGTGGCATCAACATTTGTTAATGTCCAACCGCTTGCTTCCCAGTCAATGGTGCATGGATAAGGGTTTCCAACTAAATTCCATCCATAAGCATCACCGGCTGAGGTGTTTGTTACACCAATGCTTTGTGAGCCAGTATTAAAAGTTCCGCTAAAAGAAAGTGTTTTGTTCGCTGTAAACCATATGCTTGTACCTTCCATTGCACTAATAGTTGTGCTACCTGTTATTGGTGCCCATGCTGGAGTAGTTTCATCCCACTCATCCCCAACGAGTCCAGAAAAAGTTGTTAACGATGTTGGAGAAGTTGGAAAACTTATTAAATGTTGTGGATGTGTTGCATTATAATTTATATATCTATTTAATGTTGAAGTTCCAGATACGGAAAGAGTTCCTGTTCCGGGAATTACAATCATTCCACTTGGGCTTGCATCTGCTGAGGCTCCTAATGTCAAATCATTTGAAACAGACAAACTATTGCCATCAGCAATGTTTATATATGTGCCGGCCTGTAATACTGCATCATTACTCACAGTTAAAGTTCCACTATTAATATCAATATATGCTGTTCCAGCACCCGACTGAATTGTAAGGTCATTATTTACGATTAAACTTCCGCTGCTTATAGTAACATTTGCCCCATCTGCAATGGTTAAAAAATCAACAGTTTCTGTTCCCGTAATTATCGGGTCGTTCGTCACATCAGGAATGCTTACTGAATAATCACCCGTTGGAACTTGTGCGATACTCCAATTGGCCCCAGTTCCCCAATCGGTTTCAAAGCCAGAATATCCACCAATCCATGTAGCAGGACCAATTGTTGAAGTGGAATTTGGATTAGAAGAGGCCGTGGCTGTATAATATTTAGTATTCGAACCAGTGTTGTTGTATTCATAAACCCTAAAATGGTAGGCGGTTAATTGAGTAAGACCAGTAACTGTAACCGAAGTGCCAGATCCATTATAAACTACATAATTTCCAGTCCCAATTTGATCTCCTAATACATACACAGAATTTGCTGTATATGCATTGTTGTCTTGAGGATTTGCATCAACCGCAGCACCTTGTTTAACAAGAACAATTCTATTTTCTCCATTACCATTGATCCACGATACTTGCATGGAGTTGGTTTTTTTGTTTGAAAATGAAATGGTGTGTGCTTGCCCTGTGGGTGCAGGTTTTAAAGTAAACGAACTATTAGGGTTGTCTGTTGCTGTAGCTGTATAATATGCCTCATTTCCATCAGCATTGTTGTATTCAAATACCTGAGCGTAGTACTCTATATTTTCGCTTAATCCTGTTACATTTACAGAGGTACCAGATCCATTATAAACAATATAATAGCCAGAAAGATCTCCAGGAATGAGTTGATCTCCACTACCGAAAACTGTACTTGCATCATAGGTTTCATTATCTTCAGGATTTGAAATAGTTCCACTTCCTGCTTTTAATGCAACAATTCTCCTTGCTCCATTCCCATTGGTCCAGTTTATGGTAAATGTAGTAGTACCAATGTTTGTAAAATTAATTGAACTGGCTTGTGTTGTGGGTGCGTCTTGAGCAGCTGTAGTTCTATTGATACTAGGAGCACCTGTGAGAAGATAATTGTTTTTGCCACTATTGTATTCGTAAACTTTGAAATAATAGGTTGTTGATCCTTTTAACCCAGTTACAGAAACGCTATTGCTGGTCCCATTGTAAACCACATAATTATTTGATCCAACAAGATCACCACTTCCAAATATGGAGCTTGCTGCATACGTTTCTGCATCCACGGGTTCCGATGAAATAGGTCCATCTTCACGCGCTACTACAATTCTATTATTTCCGTTCCCATTTGTCCAAAGTAAGTTAATCGAGGCTGAACCAACATCTGTAGATGAAAAACTTGAGGCGGCAGTAGTAGGCTCGGCTGCAAGGGTTGTATCATTAGCTATAGATGAAGTCGTCAAAAATTTTGTATAGTCACCTGTATTATTGTATTCGAAAACTCTGAAAAAATATTCGCTCCCTGTACCTAGATTGGTCACATCAACGCTGGTGGCTGGGCCATCATATACAACACGACTACCTGACCCGATATCAGTTCCTGAGCCAAATACAGAACTGGCAGTATAGCTACCCCCATCAGAAGGCACGTCTGTTATAGTAGATCCTAGTTTTCCAACAACTAAAATATTATCCCCGTCACCCCTAGTCCAATGTACCGTATAAGAGTCTGTAGCATAATCATCAAAAAGAGTAATTGCTGCTTGAGATGTAGGTGGCCCTAAAATTGTTGTTGTTGTGTTTGGGTTGTTCCCAACGAAGCCGTCTATTTTATAATCTGAATCTACTCCTGAGTTTGAATATTCATATACTTTAAATGTGTATTGAGTATCTTGGGTTAAACCAGTAACCGTTACCGTATTTGATGATCCATTATAAACCACATAATTGTCAGTTCCTATTTCAGTTTCGACTGTGCCAAAAGTTGCATTTGCCGTATATGCTGTATTGTCAACCGGGTCAGCATCAACGCTTGCGCCTTGCTTGGCTAAAACAATTCTATTGCCAACCTGACCATTGGTCCAAGTTAAGGTTACCTGATTGCTTTGAAGGCTACTAAAAACAATGTTAGATGCTTGGGTTGATGGTTCACCAGAAAGCGTACTTTGATTATTTGGATTACCGGTAGCAGAAGCTGTCATGTAATTGATATCGGTTCCAGAATTATTGTATTCAAAAGTTCTAACATGATAATCAGTACCTGTAGTTAAAGCAGTAATATTTTCACTAGTACCTGAACCAATATATAAAACATAATTACCCGCACCAATTTGAGTTCCACCTTCAAAGACAGCATCTGCTGTATATGTTGTACCATCAACAGGAAAATCAGAAACTGCTGAACCCGATTTCGCTAAAACAATTATTCCATCACCATTACCTCTTGTCCAGCTTGTTGTAAAGGTTGTTGTAGCTAAGGAACTAAAAGCAACATTTGTTGATTGAGTAGTTGGTTCCAGTTTTAATGTTGTTGAGTTTGCTGGATTTCCTAAACCTACACCGGTAAAATAGTTTTCAGATCCCAAGCTTCCATTAAATTCAAAAATTTCAACCCAATAAGTTGTATTTGCAGAAAGATTCGTTAGCGACACACTGCTTCCAGTACTATTATAAACCACATAGTAGCCAGAAGTTCCCAATTGATCTCCTTTTGTAGACCAATTATTGCTTGCCGTATAGGATGTTGCATCCACAGGATTCTCAATACTCCCTTGAGTTGATTGTCGAACAGCAACCAAACTATTAGTGCCATTGCCACCAGACCAGCTAATGGTCATTGAGGTAGTATTTACTGAAGTAAAAGCAATAGTATGGGCTTGTTCAGTTGGCTCTGTCATTAACGTAGTTTGACTTGTCGGGTTAGTACCTGCTCCAGAGGAGATAAGGTACTTAGTGTTTAAGCCAGAATTGTTATATGTGAAAGCTCTAAAAAAATATTCTGTATTATCTGAAAGTCCTAAAACTGTAACTGTTCCTGTGGCTCTAGCACCATCAAATACAATAAATTCTCCGGTTCCTAGAATATCTTGTCCATTATTAAAAGTGTTGTCATCATCATAGTCAGTGCCATCAGAAGGGACATCATTTATGGAACCACTTTCCTTTGCCACAATAATTACATTTTCTCCATCTCCACCAGTCCAATTGACAACTATCGATGAGATTGTTGTTGTACCAAATGTAATGTCAGATACTTGAGTTGTTGGAGCAGTTGCAAGGGTTGTGGTACTTGCAGGGTTGCCAAAGCCATCTCCAGTAAAATAGTTTTGAGATCCTACGCTTCCATTAAATTCAAAAATTTCAACCCAATAAGTGGTGTTTACTGTAAGATTGGTTAGAGAAACGCTGCTTCCAGTACTATTATAAACTACATAGTAGCCAGAAGTTCCCAATTGATCTCCTTTTGTAGACCAATTATTGCTTACAGTATAGGAGGTGCCATCTGTTGGATCTTCTATTGTTCCCTGAGCCGCTTCTCGCACAGCAACTAAAGTGTTGCTTCCATTTCCACCAGACCAACCAATTGTCATTGAAGTTGTATTTAAAGAAGAAAAAGCAATGGTGTGAGCTTGTTCTGTAGGCTCCGAGGCAAGGGTTGTAATGGAAGATGGGTTAACTGATGCAGTGACATCGGAATATTTTGTATTTGATCCTGTATTGTTATATTCCACAACCTTAAAGTAGTATAAGGTTCCTGCATTTAATCCAGAAGTAGTAAAACCCGTTAATCCATCATCGGTACCATCATAAACTATTTTCACCCCACTATTAGTTGGCGCCAGTGTGTAGTCATTGTCAAAAGATGCTGAGTAATCATTTCCATCAAGGTCAATTGCTGCCGGAAAAGATGGCGATGTAGATGCCATACATATTCTTCTTGTACCATTACCGACCATCCATTTTACTAAAACGGAAGAACTTTGAACATTATCGCTCAGATTTAAAGTATGAGCCTGTGTTGTTGGAGCAGCTGCTAGGGTAGTAGTACTTGCAGGGTTGCCAGAGCCACCACTACCTGTAAAATAGTTTTCGGTTCCTGAACTACCATTGAAATCAAATATTTCAACCCAATACGTTGTGTTTACACTAAGGTTTGAAAGTTCTACAGCACCGGTACTATTTGGTCCATTATAAACGACATAATACTCTGAGATTCCAAGTTGGGATCCTTTAGAAGTCCAATTAGAGCTAGCTGTATAGGAAGATCCATCTATTGGATCTGTAATTGACCCCTGTGTAGATTCTCGAACTGTCACCAGAGTGTTAGTGCCATTGCCCCCAGACCAATTAATGGTCATTGTTGTTGTGGCAATAGGGTCGAATGTAATTGTAGTGGTTTGAGTGGTTGGTTCCGAGGCAAGTGTTGTAACGGAAGATGGGTTAACTGATGCTATGGCATCGGAATATTTTGTATTCGATCCTGTGTTATTATATTCCACAACCTTAAAGTAGTATAAGGTTCCAGGACTTAAGTTAGTGGTGGTAAATCCGGTTGTGCCATCATCAGTTCCATCATAAACAATTTTCACCCCATTATTTGCAGGCGCAAGGGCAAAGTTATTGTCAAAATCTGCTGAGTAATCATTTCCGTCAAGTAAAGATGCTGCCGGAAAAGATGGTGAAGTAGATGCCATACATATTCTTCTCGTACCATTACCGACCGTCCATTTTACTAAAACGGAAGAACTTTGAACATTATCGCTCAGATTTAAAGTATGAGCCTGTGTTGTTGGAGCAGCTGCTAGGGTAGCAATACTTGCAGGGTTGCCAGAGCCATCACCTGTAAAATAGTTTTGAGATCCTGCGCTCCCATTAAATTCAAAAATTTCTACCCAATAAGTGGTATTTACTGTAAGATTGGTAAGAGAAACGCTGCTTCCAGTACCGTTGTAGATTAAGTAATAACCGGATTCGCCTAATGCATCTTCTTTGGCTGACCAATCGTTGTTTACAGTATAGGAAGTGCCATCTGTTGGATCTTCAATTGTTCCTTGAGCCGTTTCTCTAACTGCAACTAAAGTGTTGCTTCCATTTCCTCCAGACCAACCAATAGTCATTGAGGTTGTATTTAAAGAAGAAAAAGCAATCGTGTGAGCTTGTTCTGTTGGTTCTGTACTAAGCATTATTGTGTCATTTATACTTTCTGTTGTCAGATAATCAACATTTGATACAGAGTTGTTATACTCAAATACTCTAAAATGGTAGGTGTTTCCTGCAAGTAAGTTGTCCACATCAACTGATGTTGATGTACCATCGTAGAGTACAAAATTTCCAGTTCCAATTTGGCTGCCGCTTCCAAATGTGGGATTTGCTGTGTACGTGGTTCCATCCACAGGAAATGACGATACCGCAGCACCTTTTTTTGCTACTACTAAAATACTATCACCATTGCCACGAGTCCAGTTAGCTGTTAGTGTGGTTGTGGCAACCGAAGAAAAGTCATTAATAGTTGCCTGGCCGTCTGGTTCACCTTTTAAAGTTGTGAATGAACCACTTATTGATTCTTTTACGGGATTCGTTCCGCCGTTAAAAAACGTAGCTTTAAATTTGTAATAATACATTACCCCTGAACTTAAGCCAGTAGCTAAATAGTCAATTGTAAAATCATCACCAGTTGCGCTAACCCAATTGTATAATGGACTTGAAAAGTCTGAATCATCGTCAATGATTACTTTATGTTGATACACTAAGGCATATGAACTATTATCAACATCACCATGCAGTATTGCTGAACTAGCAGTAACTGTATTAAATGATAAATTTCCAATACTATCGGTTATTTGAGAAAAACTTATTATTGAGATTAATAATAATGATACAACGAATGCAAACCTCTTCATATGTTAATGTGTTAATTATTTCATTATAACAAATAACTTCAAAAATAGTTGAAATCTCCTTAATATTTAGGACTTTTGCGATTTAATTTGATTAAGAGCCAATGAAAATTGATTAAAATTTAAATGATGTGATAAATCTTTATTATGTTAGCCAATTGAATGAAAGAATAATTAATCTTTTTAAGTTTGTATCATAAAAACTAAATAATGCGAATAAAAACCTTTCAAATAATAGTTGTCATATTAATTTCACTTTCTTTTTCAAATTGTGCGCGATATAAGAAGATTGTTTTATTAAATGATGTGTACAAATCGATAGATTCAACCTCGGTAAATCACATGAATGCAAAATTTAGTGAAACAATACTTAAAACAAATGATAAAGTATTCTTGAGTTTGCATGGCTTAGATTATGAACAAACAGAATCATTTAATAAGCAAAGTAGAACTACAAGTTATAACGATATTTCTGTTTTTTTACAAAGTTATATTATTGATTCTGAAGGTTTAATTAATATTCCAATATTGGGTAAGGTACTAATTGTTGGTTTAACTGTAAATGGGGCTGAAAAGTTAATTCAAGATAAAGTAGATGAATATTTAATTGGGGTTACCGTAGAATTGCGATTGATGAGTTTTGAAGTCTCTATTATGGGAGATGTAAAGCAGCCAAATAAATATTTGGTGTTGAAACAAAAAATAAATGTATTTGAAGCGATTTCTTTATCTGGCGGTTTTACGGCGCATGCTGATTTATCTAAAGTAATGGTTATTAGAGATGTTGGGGATTATTCTGAAACTGCAGTTCTAGATTTAACAAATTCCGAAATTTTCGATAATGCGTATTATTGGTTGCGCCCAAACGATATTGTTTATGTAAAACCCATGAGATCAAAAGCCTTAAGTATTAATTCTCAAACAATATCGATTACACTTTCTGGTTTAACCACATTGTTATTATTTTTAACATATTTCCAATAAAATGACTGATTTAGATTCAATATATAAAGAGGAAACCATCGATATTAAAAAGTATATTTTTAAAATTATATCAAATTGGTATTGGTTTGCAATCACTGTTTTTCTTGCTGTTTCGGTAGCATATTTTGTTAACCGCTATAGTGAAAGGGTTTACCAGGTTTCATCATCGATTTTAATCAGGGAATCTAACGATCAATCGTTTTATAACGACGAAATGATTCAAGGATTGGATTTATTTAACCAAAATTTTAATATTCAGAATCAGATGGCGATACTTCGTTCATTTGATTTAAATCACAGAGTGATAAATGAATTGGATTTTGGAATTTCGTATTTTGGCATAGGAAGAGTAAGAGAGCCTGAAATTTATCAGCCAGCATTTATTGTAAATGTTGACACCAGTCATCACCAAATGTATTACTTGCCTGTTTATATTACATTTATAAATCCGAATGAATATATATTGGAAATAGAAGATATTGAAGTTAATAGGACATTGAATCTTGGAGAGACATTTGAAAATGACTATTTCAGTTTTAATATTACCATTCGTGATATTGAAAATTTTGATTTTGAAACAAATAATAGATTTTACTTTTATATTAATAATCCTTTGCAATTAACTAATTATTACCGTAATAAGTTAGGTATAGGTTTGTTGGACGAAGAGGGCTCTGTGTTGTCAATTAGTACGCAAGGATATGTGGCTAAAAAGGAGGCGGTTTATTTAAACAAATTGGCTGAAGTTTTTATCAAAATTGAAATTGAAGATAAAAATCAAATAGCCATTAATACCATTAAATTTATTGATGATCAAATTACTGCAATTGTTGATTCCTTAGCGGTAGCAGAAGGCAATCTTCAGGATTTTAGGACTGAAAATAAAATAATTGACCTAACGCAAGAAGGCAGAAGTTTGTATATGCAATATGAAAGTTTGGAAAACGAAAAAGCAATACTTTCTGTACAAGATAAATACTATCAGTATCTAAAAAAATACTTATATGAAAAAGGAAAAGATCAGGATATAATTATTCCAACATCAGTTGGAGTAAAAGATCAATTGCTTGTTAATTTGATTATGCAGATAAATGTATTAAATAGTGAAAAGGTAAGCCTAAAATTGCAATCGATTAAAACAAATCCGAAACTAAACTCAATTGAGTCAAAAATTGATGAGTTGAAGAAGATGCTGAAAGAAAACGTAATGAATTTAATTGCTACAAATCAAATTGCAATTGATGATATTGCTTCTCGAATTAGCAAGCTAAACATTAGTATAGAAAAACTGCCATATAACGAAAGACGCTTAATAAATATTCAAAGGAAATTTGATCTGAATGATCAAATATATACTTACCTACTTGAAAAAAGGGCTGAAACTGGCATTAGCATGGCTTCGAATTTGCCAAATGCTAAAGTTTTAGATAAAGCAAGAGTTGAGCAGTCTGTAATAATTTCTCCAAAAAACAAGTTAAACTATTTAATTTCTTTAGTTATTGGAGGCTTAATTCCTTTTTTAATAATTGTTCTTAAAGATTATTTTAATGATAAAATTTTATCGAAGAAGGATATTGAAGAAAAAACAAAAGCTCCAATTGTTGGTCTTGTAGGGCATAATACAAAAGATACTGAACTTGTAGTTTTTGACAATCCAAAATCGGCCATTTCGGAATCTTTTAGAACCATTAAAACGAATTTGCAATATTTGCTATTAAGCAAACATGCTAAAGTAATTACCATTACATCAACAATGAGTGGCGAAGGCAAAACATTTTGTTCTTTAAACCTTGCCTCAATCATAGCAATGACTGATAAAAAGACGCTCCTAATTGGAATGGATTTACGAAAACCCAAAATACACCGTCATTTTGATATTGACAATTCGATTGGATTAAGTACCTATTTGATAGGTAAAGAAAGTATTGAGAATATTATCTTTCCATCAGAAATTGACGGGTTATTTATACTTCCTTCTGGACCGATTCCCCCAAATCCTGCAAAATTATTAGAAACTCAAGCATTGGATGATTTAATGAAATTTGTTCGAGAAAAGTATGATTATATTGTAGTTGATACTCCGCCAATTGCTTTAGTTTCAGATGCATTATTATTTTCAAAATATTCAGACATAAACTTATTTGTAATTAGACAAAACTATTCTCATAAAGATGTTTTGGATTTAGTGAATGACCTGAACAAAAAACCAAATATACCAGAATTTAATATTTTAATAAACGATGTTAAAGTGCCTGGGTATTATGGTAAGAGATATGGATACGGCCATGGGTATGGATACGGTTATGGATACGGTTATGGTTATGGAGCTGGATATTACGAAGACGATGATGAACCAAAAACAATGTTTGAAAGAATTCAAAAAAAGTTTAAGAATTAAAAAATATTTTGATGCGTTTTTTTACCAGATTTTGTATTCTTATTTTGTTTCAAATTAGTTCTTGTTATTTATTTGCAAACGATTCAGCTAAGATTTCAGTCAACCTTCCACCAATTATTTTAAAAGGTATCCCGGCAGAAATAGAAATTACCGCTGATAGAAACGACACCTCATATTTAATTCCATTAAAAATTGGAGTAGAAAACCATCTGGTTTCTGTTGATTTTGGCAAAGGGTATTTTAAATATACTTTTCAAGAAAAACAAGAAATTGTATCGGAATACATGGAGCAAGATGTTCCGGTAAATCCTATTCCCTTATGGTTATCTATTTTCCCACCTATGATAGCTATTTTAATGGCTCTGTTTTTTAAGGAGGTTATAACTTCACTCTTTACTGGCTTAGCTGTAGGAACTTCAATAATTTATATTTATTCTACAGGTTCCATAATTGGAATTTTTAACGGTTTATTTGCTATTGTTGATACCTATGTGTTGGAATCGTTAACAGACAGTGGTCATGTGTCAATTATTGTATTTTCGATGATGATAGGTGCTATGGTAAATATAATTACCAAAAATGGAGGAATGAAGGGTGTGGTTAATAAATTAACTAAGTATGCAAAAACACCACGTTCAGCTCAATTTATTACTTGGCTTTTAGGACTTGCCATTTTTTTCGACGATTATGCAAATACATTGGTTGTGGGAAATACCATGCGCCCTGTAACTGATAAATTAAACGTTTCTCGACAAAAACTAGCATACATTGTTGATAGTACAGCAGCTCCAGTTGCTGCAATAGCATTTGTAACTACTTGGATAGGGGCCGAATTGAGTTATATTCAATCGGGAATATCTACCTTAGGAATTTCCATTTCTCCATATACCGTATTTTTAAATTCATTGGCATATTCATTTTACCCAATTTTCACGCTGATATTCATATTTATGCTAATATATAGGAATGCAGATTTTGGTCCTATGTATAAAATTGAAAAGCAAACTAGGAAAGAAGGGGTAAAGGTTGATGAATCAAAAGTAGGTTTTTCAAATCAGTTAAATGAGCTGGAGGTTCGCGAAGATATTAAAGCTCGATGGTATAATGCAGCGATCCCCGTTTTTATTGTAATATTTGGAACCTTTGCCGGCTTATTATATACAGGTTGGGATGTGAATGTTAAAAATGATATTACACTAACTTTTGGACAAAAGCTTTCTACTATAATTGGAAACTCTGATTCATATAAAGCCTTATTATGGTCATCATTAATTGCCACTATTGTTGCTGTTTTAATATCCTTAGTCCAAAAACTCTTAACTCTACAAGAATCAATTGATAGTATAATTAATGGTTTTAGAACCATGTTAACAGCAGTTGTAATTTTAATTTTGGCTTGGGCAATTGCGCTGGTAACAGAACATTTGCATACTGCTGATTTTATTGCACAAGTAATTGTTGAGTCTAGTTTGTCCCCAATATTTGTGCCGCTAATAACATTTATTTTAGCTGCTTTGGTTGCCTTTAGTACTGGATCATCGTGGGGAACAATGGCCATTCTTTATCCTTTAGTTTTACCAGCTTCATGGTTAATAACCAAAGAATATAATTATGAATATGCCCACTCCTTAAATATTTTTTATAATGTGGTTGCAAGTGTTTTAGCAGGTTCTGTTCTTGGCGATCACTGTTCTCCAATTTCTGATACAACTATATTGAGTTCATTGGCTAGTTCTTGTCCACATATTGAACATGTTCGAACTCAAATGCCATACGCCTTAACTGTAGGTGGAGTTGCTGCGTTTGTGGGTGTTTTGCCAGCAGCAATAGGAGTCCCATGGTGGATAACTTTTCCGGCTGGAATAGGTGTAATGTTTTTGATAATAAAATATATTGGTAAAAAGCATTAAAAAAAGTAGGCAGTTCTCAGTACTCATTATTGATTGAGGACTGAGAACCTAAGACTGCTTTTAATAATAAGCTTCAGTTAGTCTAATATAACTTAGGATAGCTATTGGGTTTTGCTTCGTGCATCATGCCATAAATAGTTTCAAAAACATCTTCCGCATTTGGATTTGAAATGTAATCGCCATCGGTTGCAAATGCCGGACGGTGATCTTTTGCTGTCAATGTTTTTGGCGCAGAGTCTAAATGAAAATATGCTTTTTGATCTTCCAATACCTTTTTCATCATGTACGATGTAGCCCCACCAGGAACATCTTCGTCAAAGAAAAGTACACGGCCTGTTTTTTTAATCGATTCAACAATCATTTGATCAATATCAAAGGGCAACAAAGTTTGAACATCAATTAATTCGACATTAATATTAAAATCTTTTAATTGAGATACAGCATCTTGTGCAATTCGCACACACGAACCATAGGTTACTAAGGTAACATCGCTACCAATGTTTAATATTTCTGGTTTTCCTAATGGAATTTTATACTCACCAATATTGTCGGGCTTTTTCTCTTTT
Source organism: Salinivirgaceae bacterium (assembly GCA_016342715.1). GTDB lineage: Bacteria > Bacteroidota > Bacteroidia > Bacteroidales > SZUA-534 > JAEINW01. The sequence goes on from JAEINW010000005.1 coordinate 27,966, forward strand.
AATCGGTATCCATTTAAGGGCTCTATAACCAAGGCTGGATCTTCTCCTTCGAGCAAAGTGTTATACAAACCTGCGGCTTGGGTCATGTTTCGTGGAGCACAAACATACACTCCACGTATGGAATTTATCACCATACTAAGGGGTGATCCGGAATGCCAAATGCCTTCTAGTCGATGGCCACGGGTTCTGATAATTAAAGGAGCCAATTGACCGCCTTTTGTTCTCCAAGCTAGAGTCGCTAAATCATCGCTTACAGGTTGTAATCCATATAATAGGTAATCAAAATATTGAATTTCAGCAATCGGACGCAATCCACGCATGGCCAATCCAATTCCTTGGCCAATTATGGTAGCTTCTCTAATTCCAGTATCGGTGACTCTTAATTCACCATATTTGGCTTGCATTCCTTCTAAGCTTTGGTTTACGCCACCAATTTTTCCAGTGTCCTCACCAAAGGTTACCAGTCGGGGTTCTTTTTCAAATAATTTATCAAAATTGTCTCGCAAAATCTCTCGTCCGTTTATTTCAATAGATTTCTCTGAATAAATAGGAGCTACTGGTTTAACTTTTAGCGCAGATTTATCGTAGTCATTATATAAAAAGGTACTATAGCGCTCTTGATTTATTTCGTAATTTCTAGCTAACCAAGTAGATAAATTTTCTTGTAATTCTTTTCTAATACTGCAGTCGGAACATACGTGGCGTAATATTTTCTTTGCGGTTGAAAAATTATCCTTTCTAACAGGAAAAGTGATGTTTCTTAGTTCATTTGCATATAGAGTTACCTTATCAATCCCTTCGCGTTTGCATTTGCACGTTTTCTTTTCAATGATACTTAATAACTTATTCTTTTCATCAATAAGTGGAGATGTGAAGTCTTTCCAGGCTTTTTTGCGGGCGTTTTTTGCAACGGTTTCTGCTTCTTTTTCAATGGCTTCAAGTTCTTCTTTTGTTGCTATGTTTTCATTTATAATCCAATCATGCATTTTAAGAATTCCGTCGTACTCTTTTTCCCATTCCAAGCGTTCTTTTGTCTTGTAGCGCTCATGCGATCCAGATGTGGAATGACCTTGGGGCTGTGTAATTTCTTCAATATGAAATAATACTGGTTGGTGTTTCTCCCGACATTCTTTTATACCTTTTTCATACAATTCAACCAATTCGTTGTATTGCCAACCTTTGCCTTTATATATTTTAACACCGGGGCTATCTTTCGTGGGTTGGATGCCGGATAAAAGTTCTGAAATGCTTTCTTTAGTGGTTTGGTATTTTTTACTAACCGAAATTCCATAACCATCGTCCCAAACAGATACTGCCATAGGTATTTGTAAAACTCCAGCAGCATTTATGGTTTCAAAGAAATGACCTTCCGATGTACTTGCATCGCCAATCATTCCAAAGGCCACCTCGTTACCATTTACTGAAAAATTATTCTTTTTATTCAACTCAGGATTGTTTCGATAGAGTTTTGAGGCATAAGCCAAACCAATTAATCTTGGCATTTGTCCAGCCGTTGGCGATAAATCGGCAGCTGTATTTTTAAGTTGGGTTTGGTCTTTCCAATTTCCGTTTTCGTCAATGTATCGGTTGCCCCAATGATTGTTAAAGGAACGGCCAGCATTGCTGGGGTTATTTTTTATATCTGTATCGCCATACAATTGGGCAAAGAATTCTTCGGGGCTTGACATACCCGTAGCAAACATAAAAGTTTGATCGCGATAATACCCCGAACGCCAATCACCCTTTTTAAATTGTCTAGCGGCAGCAACCTGTGCAATTTCTTTTCCATCGCCAAATATGCCAAATTTTGCCTTGCCAGTTAGTACTTCACGGCGGCCAATTAAGCTTACTTGCCTGCTTATATTTGCAAGTTTATAATCGTCAAGAATTTCTTTTTTCGATAAGTTCATAATATTTTATTAATCCTATGTAGTAAAAAGGCAATTAAGTATAGTGTTTATTTTTGCTTACAGTTATTTCGTTTCTAGAACGAATTTAAAGCTATTATTGTTCAGTGGTAAAAATATGTTTTGAAAGTATTTTCTTTTTAAAAAATAAAATATAGAGACTTTATATATCTAGAACTATAGATGTGTGAATATATGTGGTTAAATTTAGAAATTTTGAAAAACGAAATGTTATCTTTGTAAAAAAATAAGTGTTATGAAAGTTGTTTTGTTGGCTGTTGTGATATTGGGTATTGGTATTCTAGGGATGGCATTTAATATTGTTTTTAGGAAAAAGAAATTTCCAGAAACTCATGTAGGACAAAATAAAGAGATGCGTAAAAAAGGCATTGTATGCGCACAAACAATGGATAAGATGGAGCAGGCTAAAGCTAAAAAGCAGGCTCGATTTAAGAATGTTCGAATAATGAAAGCATAGTTTTTATGAACATTATTTCATCTATTTCCTTATAGATTGAAAGATTAAATCATGCAAATACTTGTTTCAATAATAGTTTTGGCAATAGTAATGGGTGGATTATTTCTAATCACTCTCAGCAGGGGCGAAGGAAAAGAATTAAAAAAATCGTGTGCCTGTGCCATTCCAACGCCTAAGGGTGAAAAGGGAATGGGTTGTGGTTGTTCCTAAATTATTTTTAGTATTCATAAGTCTCATAGGCATATCCATAACCATATGCTTTCTTGCCAGTTTCCATAAAATTTGTAACCAAATTAAGGTTTTTAATTTTTTTACTATCAAGACCTTTAATTAAATTTGATAACTGATTTTTTCGGGTATAATCATATCTTATTACACATAAATTTATATCAGAAAATTTACTTAACACATATCCCTCAGAAATTATTCCAATGGGAGGCGTATCAATTATTATATAGTCATATATTTTTTTCAATTCTTGAAATAGTGTTTCAGTTTTTTCTGAAGCAACCAATTCTGAGGGATTTGGAGGAATTGTACCCGTTTGAATAATTGATAAGTTTTCAATTTCAGAGGGTTGGATTATTTCATTAAGAGGTATCTTACCAATTAAATAATTTGTTAAGCCAAAATTGACTTTTGGAATATTAAAGAAGAGCTTTGGTTTTCTTAGATCGAACATAACAAGAACAGTGTTTTTTCCATTTATTGCCAAACTATGAGCTAAATTATTTGAAATAAAGCTTTTCCCTTCGCCTTGCATAGTTGATGAAACCAGTATTACTTGTGGTCCGGAATGTTTTTTTGCAAAATCTAAATTTGTGCGTAACATTCGGAATGACTCAGCTATTTGTGATTTCGGATTCGAGAATACAATATTAGAATCTTTTATTTTTTGCTTGATTATGTGTCCAAGTATTGGAAGACTTGTTTCTTTTTCAATATCGCTATCCATAATTATTTTACTATTTAAATAGTATTTCAAGTAAATAAAAATGCCAGGGATAAGAATTCCAATAATAAAACCAATCAAATAGTTCAATTTGTTATTTACGCCAGTCATTTTATAATTTGATGGTCGTGCAATGTCAATAACTTCGTTCATTGGAATATTAGATGCTTTGGCCAATAAGGTTTCTGATCTTTTTTGTAATAAGAAAGTGTAGATGTTATCGAAAATTTTGAAGCTTCGTTCATAATTGAACAAGGCTCGCTGAGTTTTGGGTATATTATTTATTTGCAACAATACTTTATCTATTCTTGAACTTAGTTCGGTAAGGGTTAAGTCTAGATTTTTATTTTCGTTTTGTACATATTCTTGAATTACCGACTTTGAACTTTCAATTTTTGCTACCAGCGAGTTTTTGTAGGGATTCTCTTTATTATTATCAAATTTTATATTATTGAGTTCGCCTTGTTGATTGATTAAATTTGCAATTTGCGAATTAAGAATTGGATTGTTTATATTCATTAACGAGGGAGCAATAATTTCGTTAACCTCATTTTTTTTATCGAGGGTTTCAAATAAATAAGTGTAATATTTTTTTTTGATCAGGGCTTCCGCTTTTTGGTTTTGAAGCGTCCCTAGCTTTTCGAACATAGCTTGCGATTGAAAATCAATATTCAATGCACTTTTGGTGGATTGAAAATTCTGTAAACTTTTTTCAGATTTGTACAATGAATCATTTATCTCTGATAAATGATTATCGATAAAATCAAGGGATTTTTCGGCAACTCTATTTTTTGTGGAGAGTTCTTTATTTAAATATTCTTCGGTGAGTTTATTTAAAAAGGTAACCGCTTTGTACAGATTATTATGCTCAAGCGAAACTCTAATAATTGATGATTTATCGACAATCTCAAAATTAATTTGTGAAAATTCATTTACTATTTGATTCAGACTATTAAAAGTAAAATAGAAGTTTTGCTTAGGAAGGTTGCTGTTCGTATGATTTATGATTATTTTAAATCGAAAGGCATCGGATTCAATCCATTCCTTGTTTTTAATAATTTTTGAATGGCTTGGTATCGTTTTGAATTCAGTAATTTGATTTGTTTTATAATCATAGCATTTAACCAATGCTTCATCCCAAAACAATTCTATGGAATCGGAAGCATGAAATATAACATTAAATTTGAAATTGATGGGCTGTAAGTAATTGGAGTCTATGATTACAGTAAATGGATGTTTTTCATATATTTCGTTTGAAAAATATTTCAACTGTTCAAAATACGAAACATTCAGTTGGAGTTTTTCAACAACCTGCTTAATAAGTGTATATGATTGCAAAATTTCAATTTCATTTTGAATTTTATTCTTATTTTCATATAAATCTAATCCTAAAATTACCTGAGGGTCAAGCGCAGTTTTATTGTCATTAATTAGTAAGGTTGTTGAAACCTTATAGCTTGGTTTTTGAAATTTATTAATAAAAAAAACTATTATAGTTGAAAGAATTATACCAATTAGGAACAACTCCCAATGTCGCCAGATTTTAAAAAAAACTTCTTTAAAATCTATGGTTTCTTCAGAAAAAGTATCTTGGTTATACATCAATTTACATGGTTATTGCTAAAACTGCTATTACAATAGAAATGGTTGAAATGAATAATCCATAAGGCATTTTTTCATAGGTATATGATTTACTTTTTAGTGATGGAACATATATAACATCGTTTGGCATTAAGTAAAAATAGTCTGAAGATAAAATATTTTTATCTTGCAAATTCAACTGAACAGTTTCTGAACCAGTAGATGTTTGACGAACCAAAGTAATGTCGGCTCTATTTGCATAATCTTTGAAGCCTCCACAAATTGCAACAGCCTCTAAAACATTAATTTGTTCTTCAGGAACATTAAATTTTGAGGGGTCTTCTACCTCGCCTAAAACAGAAACAACATAACTTACCATTTTTACCGATACGGTAACATCCTTAAAAAAAGTGTTCATAGTGGTTTGTAATTGTTTTTGCACCTGTTCAACGCTTAAGTCTTTAACATACATTTTGTCAATAAATGAAAAGGTTAAATAACCATCTTCGTTAACAACATAACTGTTTAAATACAGGTATGTTTGGTTCATTAATGTTGGAAGATTCGATTGAAAGTATGCACTGGTGGCTTTATCGGTACTGTAAATATTAATATAAATATTATCTCCAGATTGAATTTTATAAGCCGTTTTTTTTGTGTTTGCGAACTGAGTTTCTGCTGAATTTGAATCTTGAAGAATCCAGGTTTTTTGTTGCCTTATGCACGATGAAAATAGCAACGCTCCAATAATTATTACATAAATAATCTTTGTTTTTAAAGCTTTCATATCAATAATAGTTTAATTTATTAATCTTTTTTTGAATCTGCCCATAAATCAATTTTTTCACCATTTCTGTAGGCAACTATAAATGCACCAGGAACCCCACATTTTCTGCGTGCAAAATTTGCAGGCCAAAATCTTTTGAAATTTCCAAACGAATATTTATGCCAACCATCTTCGTACAAATAATTTATAGGAACTTTGCCACTATATATTTCTTTAAGAGTATTATTGTCAAGCGGTACTTTGTCTGCGGCTATTTGAATAACAATAATCGTTTTGTTTGAGCTTAAACTTTTTAAATCGATAAAGTCTAAAGGTGGAATACTTCCTTTTTCTGCGTGAACATATTTTAAGTAATATTTAACCTTTTTTCCATCTTTATAGGCCATTACAAAAGCATCAGATACCATCGATTCTTTTTTTATTCCAACAGCTTCTCTAAGGGTTGAGCATTCCGCAATATAATATTTATACCAACCTTCTTCTTGGAACATTTGTATTTTTCTGGGGCCATTATATATTTTTGCTAATTTATTTTCAGACAAAGGTACATTATCAGCAGCTATTTGAACTCGGAACACCAAGTTGGCCCTTGAGTTGCTATTTATTGGTGTATAGTCTTGATTTCGTGTTTCATGGGATGACTCAGTGTTATTGCTTGTCTCATCAGTTGAATTTTGTTCTGTTTTCGCATTATTTTGTTCATTGTTTTTTGAAGTGGAAATTTGGGCATTTATTTGCTTTTCTGGTTCTTTATATTGCACCTTAGTGTCAATCGCAACCATATCATCAACTGTATTGAAGGCGGTTGAATCATCCAAAACAATATCAAACGCTTCTTCTTCGTATAGATATGCATTCCACCTATCTATAAGATTGTCCAAATCATAGGAATATATATTATAAAAACTGTTTGTTGTGTCCTCTTCATAATTACTTATAGCAAGCTGAATTGATTCTACTATTTCATTATTTATGATGACATTTGCATAGGTAATATCGCTTTCAACGTGTGGAATATCATTTTTAATAGATGTATTTTCAGTGCTTAAATTGCTTGAATATCCCTTTTTTATGAGATAGGTCTTACTAGCCAGTGAGTAAAATGTAAAAAATTGTTTTGCATTTAAATGTATTAAATCCCATGAGTTATCATTTTTTTGCAAAATGAGTATCATTGAAATCGTGTCTTCTGTATTTTCTAATTCATTTGTTGTTAATGTTAGTTTTTTGTATTCGTCCTGTATGAACATAACATTCAAATCTAAACTTAATTTGAATTCTTGAATGGAATCAATGGAGTACTTTGTGCCATTAACATATGCGGTGTAAATATCAGATAGTTTTTGTTTTAGAAGGAGTCTATTGTTGAGAGTTTCAAAAATTTCTCTTGAAATAGGTATGGTGTAAATATCTTGAGCAATACTATCAAAAAATGTGGTAGCAAAATAATTAAAAATCGCAATATCTGTTTGGGAAAGTTCTTCTTCAATTGTTATTATTTCTTGTTTATCGGCATCTTCAAATTCATCAATCCAATTATTGTTCGACTGGGAATAACTATTGATACCAATAATTAATTGTAAAAAAATGAAAACAATGCACCTCACAAGGATGTTTCTTTTTATTAGCATAAAAAAAGTTTATTTGGATTTTATAAACTTTAGAAACTCGTTGTAACAAATATATGTTAATAAATCATGTTTTCCTATTGAGTTATATTATATCAACTCATAGGGTGATGACAAACAATCCAGATGCTATTGTGGGGTTATAGCACGTTTGAAGTTATTTGATGCGTAGGTATTAAATTCTTGAGAGGAGTCGGAATATATTAAGTAAACATCTATGAAATCTAGTTTTTCCGATAATTCGATACTCTTTTCAAGCCCCATTACCATAAAAGCGGTTGCAAATGCATCGGCAGTCATGCAATCATCGGCTAATACCGAAGCGCTTAATAAATTACTTCGTGCCGGAAAACCCGTTTTTGGATTTATGGTATGAGAATATTTTACACCCGCTTTTTCATAGTATTGGCGATAATTGCCCGATGTGGCAAGGCTTTTGTTTTTCAAACCAACTACTTCCTGCAATTCTCTATTGCTTAGCTCTTTATCTTCAATGGGTTTGTCAATTCCAATGCGCCAGTATTTGCCTTTTGCATTTTTTCCACGGGCTCTAACTTCACCACCAATTTCAACCATGTAATTATTAACTCCATGAGCTTCAATTACTTTTGCTGCAACATCAACTCCAAAGCCTTTTGCTATGGCACTTACATCGAGTTTAATGCCTTGAATTTCTTTAATTATTTTATGATTTTCAAGTCTTATTTTATGATAGCCTACAAAGAGCATGAGCGAATCAATTTTAGCACTGTCGGCATGGGTCGATTCATCGAAACCAAAACCCCAGGCATTTACTACCGGAGCTACTGTTATGTCAAAGGCTCCATTGGTAATTGCCGCTATTTCTTGCGAACGTAAAAAGCATTGTTCAAAATAGGTGTCACAGGTAACTTCACGATCGTTGTTATTAATTCTGCTTATGATAGAATTCGGATCGTAATTACTTAATGAATTATTAAAAACCTTTAATTCGGCTAATATATCGTCTTGAATATTTTTACCAGAAGGGTGTTCATATATAAAACTATAGGATGTTCCAAAAATGAAACCTTGGTTTTTTATGTATTCCGATTGGTTTGAACATGAAAAAAGAAATAGGGAGACAATAATTAGGAGAATATTTTGCTTTTTCATAGTTGGAATTGTTTTAGCCACGAAGATCATGAATAATTTAAAAATAATCAAGGGTGTATTTATGATTATTCCGTTTTATAAGGGCTTATAAATAAAAAAAACCGCTCATAAAATGAGCGGTTGAAATATTATGATCCAAAGTCATCGAAGGCAACCATTTCATCTGGTACTCCCATATCGTACAGCATTTTATTAACTGCATCATTCATCATTGGAGGTCCGCATAAGTAGTATTCAATATCTTCAGGTTCTTCATGTTTAGTTAAGTATTTATCTAGAATAACCTGATGGATAAATCCAGTAGGTCCTTCCCAATTATCTTCAGGCAATGGTTCTGATAACGCCAAATGCCATTCGAAATTTGGAAATTCTGCAGCAAGAGCATCAAATTCTTCCTTATAAAAAACCTCTTTCATAGAGCGAGCTCCATACCAGAAAGTGGCTTTTCTTCCAGTTTTAGCTGTCTTAAATAAATCGAAAATATGAGAACGCATGGGAGCCATTCCAGCACCACCGCCAATAAACATCATCTCGTTTTGTGTATCTTTAATAAAGAATTCACCATAAGGTCCTGATACTGTGACTTTATCGCCAGGTTTACGTGAGAAAATGTAAGAAGAACAAATTCCTGAATTTACTTTCATGAAATCATTTTTATTTCTATCCCAAGGTGGAGTAGCAATACGGATGTTCAACATTACAATGTTTCCTTCAGCTGGATGATTGGCCATAGAATAAGCACGATAAGTTGGTTCTGGGTTTTTCATATGTAATTTGAAAATACCCATTTTTTCCCAATCTTCGCGGTATTCGTCTTCAATAATCATGTCCTTAAAGTCAACATTAATTTTAGGAACATCAATTTGAATATATCCACCGGATTTAAAATCAAGAGTTTCACCTTCAGGTAGTTTAACAACAAATTCTTTAATAAATGTGGCAACGTTATGGTTTGAAATCACTTCGCATTCCCATTTTTTGATGCCCAAAATTTCTTTGTGAACACGCATGTTAATGTTGTCTTTCACTTTTACCTGACAAGCTAAACGCCAATTGTTCTGAGCTTCTTTTCTGGTAAAGTAACCGGTTTCGGTAGGTAAAATTGACCCTGCACCATCGTCAACCTGACATTTACACATGGCACAAGTACCACCACCGCCACAAGCCGAGGGTAAAAATATTTTATTTTGACCTAAAGTGCTTAATAGAGTGCTTCCTGGCTCAACTACCATCTCTTTTTCACCATCATTAATACTAATAGTGACTTCTCCAGAAGGCATTAGTTTCTTTTTTGCATAAAGCAATATGGAAACTAAAAGCAACAGAACTAATAGGAAAATTCCAATACTAGATCCGATAATTAAACCACTTGCTGCTAATATTATCATAATTAAAATTTTTCTAGGTTATAATTTAATACCCATAAAGCTCATGAAAGCGAGTCCCATAAGTCCTGTAATAATAAAGGTTATTCCGAGTCCACGAAGCGGGGCAGGAATGTCTGAGTATCTTATTTTTTCGCGAATAGCTGCAATACCAATAATTGCAATAAAGAATCCAATTCCAGATCCAATACCAAATGTAGTAGCTTCTGCTATTGAATTGTAATCGCGCTCTTGCATAAATAATGAACCACCTAAAATAGCACAGTTTACAGCAATTAAGGGAAGGAAAATGCCCAGCGATGAATAAAGCGCAGGTGCGAATTTTTCAACTACCATTTCAACCAATTGAACCATGGATGCAATTACTGCAATAAACATAATAAAGCTTAAGAAACTTAAATCAACTGTTTTAAAATCATCGCTTAACCAGGCTAATGCACCTTCGCGTAATACATAATTGTGCAATAAATAATCCACAGGAACGGTAATGCCAAGTACAAATACCACGGCAAGTCCTAATCCAACAGAAGTTTTTACTGTTTTTGAAACAGCAAGATACGAGCACATGCCTAGGAAGTAGGCAAATACCATGTTGTCAATAAATATTGACTTAACAAATATATTTACTAAATTTTCCATAGACCTTATTATTTATCTTCAATTAAATCTCTATTTCTACTTCTGTGAATCCAGATAATTACACCCACAGTTATTAAGGCCATTGGTGAAAGTACCATCAGGCCATTGTTCTCATAAAATCCACCATTCTTAATATACCAGGCGTCAGGAATAACTGAAAATCCGAATAGGGATCCACTTCCAAATAATTCACGAAAAAAGGCAACGATCATAAGAATTAAACCATAACCCGCAGCATTCCCAATTCCATCAAGAAATGATGGCCAAGGTTTATTTGCTAAGGCAAAAGCTTCTAAACGACCCATGATAATACAGTTGGTAATAATAAGTCCTACAAATACTGAAAGTTGCTTACTAACGTCGAAAACAAAAGCTTTTAGAACTTGGTCAACAAGGATTACCAATAAGGCAATAATAACAAGCTGTACAATAATTCTAATACGGTTTGGTATGGTGTTTCTAAGTAAGGATACAATCACATTTGCTAATGCTAGAACGGCCATAACTGAAAGAGCCATTACAAAAGCAGGTTTCATTTTTACGGTAACAGCAAGAGCTGAGCAAATACCCAATACTTGAACGGTAATCGGATTTTCTTTGCTAAGCGGATTAAAAATCAGCTTGCGGTTTTTTGGTGAAAACAAAGGTTCTTTTTCACTCATAACTAATTGTTTTGATTTTTTAAGAAATTCTCATAAGTCGCTAGGCAATCGCTGATCATTTTAGTTACTCCATCACTGGTAATTGTTCCTCCAGAAATGGCATCTACAGCATGTAAATCGTTTGGTGCAGCCCCACCTTTGGTAACTTTAATGGATACTAATTTGCCCTGTTCGTTGAATATTTTCTTTCCAACAAATGGGTTTGAAAACCAGGTCTGATTAATTTCAGCCCCTAAGCCAGGAGTTTCACCCTTATGGTCGAAGTTTGCTCCGTAAATAGTATTCATATCATCTTCAAGAGCTATGAATCCCCAAATTGGTCCCCACAGTCCTTTGCCGCGTATGGGTAAAATATATTTTATCGATCCATCATTTTCTTTACATTCAAAAACGGGAAGCTTTTGGTTTTCAACAGCTTTTGCTTGTTCTTTATGTAAATTTACTATAAATGCGTCTCCTTCAATGCGTTCGCCTTTTGAGTTTACAATATAACTATTGGTTATATATTTTTTGTATTCCGTTTCAACGTAAACTGTTTTATCGGGAGCACTTGCTGCGTCTAAGCCTTTTTTAACAGATAGCAGAATATTAGATTTTTTTTCAATCTCAATATTTCTATCCTGAAAAGGTTTTAGAACGATTGATGCGCTTGATAAAATAGTTGCAGCAACAATTACCATTATGGCTGCATATATAAATGTGTAACTATTTCCCTGTGTATTCATATTTTAAGCTTTTACAGATGCGCGTTTAAGTCTTCGTTTAATATTTGCCTGAACCACGTAATGATCAATTAGTGGGGCAAATACATTCATAAGTAAAATGGCAAGCATCATACCTTCAGGATAAGCTGGGTTTAGAACTCTGATTAGCACAGCAATAAATCCAATTAAAAATCCATAAATGTATTTTCCTTTGCTTGTTTGAGCTGCAGAAACCGGATCGGTTGCCATAAAAACAGCACCAAATGCAAAACCACCCATTATTAAGTGATAATATCCTGGTAATTGCATAAATGCATTATCGGCAGGAGCAAGGGCATTAAAAATGTAAGCCATAACCAAAGCACCAACCACTGTTGAAGCCATAATTTTCCAGCTTCCAACCCCAGTGTAAATAAGAATAAATGCACCTATTAATATGGCTATGGTTGAGGTCTCTCCAATGGAGCCGGGTATATTTCCCATAAACATTTCCATAACGCTGGGAAGGTTTGCTGTATGTCCGGCAGCTGCTTCGGCCAGTGGAGTTGCACCTGAAAAACCATCGGCTTTTTCAGCAATCCAAACCGCATCGCCACTCATGTGCGACGGATAGGCAAAGAATAAAAATGCACGAGCTGTTAATGCCGGATTCATAATATTCATTCCTGCGCCTCCAAATGCTTCAACACCAATAATTACTGCAAAAGCAGTTGCAACAGCAACCATCCATAAAGGAACACCAACCGGAACGATAAGTGGAATAAGCATTCCTGTTACAAAGAATCCTTCTTTTACTTCATGTCCACGCATTTGGGCAATAATAATTTCAATACCCAGCCCAACACCATAGGATACCACAATAATTGGAAGAATTTTTAGGAATCCGTACCAAAAGGCAGTCATTATATCAACAGACTCACCCAAGGATAAAAAATGTTGAACACCTGTATTCCACATGCCAAAAAGCAAGGCAGGAATCATGGCAATAACAACAATCATCATTAATCGTTTGGAGTCTTTGCTGTCACGAATGTGAACGCCTGATTTTGTGGTTGTGTTCGGAACAAAAAACAAGGTTTCAATGGCATCAAACATTGAACGAAACGCTTGCAATTTTCCACCTTTTTCAAAACTAGGCTTTATCTTGTCAAATTGTTTTCTTATTAATTTCATAGTTATCTAGCTTGTTTCTTTAATCATTAAATCAAAGCCTTTTCTCAATGTCTCTTGAACCGGAATTTTTGAAGTACACACAAATTCGCAAAGTGCGAAATCGTCCTCGCCTACTTCGTAAATTCCCAATGCTTCCATTTGGTCAATGTCTTCAATCATTACCGATTTTAACAAGTGAACCGGGAGTATATCCATAGGTAATACTTTATCATATTCCTCAGTGAAAACAAATGGACGTTTCCCTCCGTGAAGGTTTGCGTTCATTTTGAATTCTTTTCCTGGCATGAGCCATGAGAAAAATGATCGTGAAACACTGAATTTTTTAAGTCCCGGTAAAATCCATCCTAAAAATTCATAATCATCACCTTCAGGAATAACGCTTACCTGATTGTGATAAAAGCCTAAGAAACCATCACTTACAATTTGGATTCCGCTAAGCACATTACCACTTATGTAGCGCAAGTTTTCAGAAGAATTTATATTGTCTCTCAACATATACTCAATGCTCACCCCAACTTTTGCTTTGTAATATTGGGGTTTTTTAATCTCTGATCCCGTTAAAGCAATAATTTTCGAGGCATCAAAAATACCATGATTGAATAGTCGTCCAATAATTAAAATATCCTGAGGATTAATGTGCCAAACAATTTCTCCTTTGTTTATTGGATCGATGTGATGAATTTGAATGCCTACATTTCCTGCCGGATGTGGGCCGGTAATTGTATTTAACTCAACGCCCTTAATGGCTGAAAAAACTTTGTTGGTTCGATAGGCTCCATTAACTGTTAAGTGAATAGGTCCTTCGGTCAATTTCTTCAAAGCATCAATCCCTGTTTGAAAATCTTTTTCCTGTCCATTTAAAATGAAGTCGTAATCGGGAGCCAGTGGTGAGCTATCAAAAGCTGAAACAAAAATAGCCTTTGGCATATCTTCTGGATTTGCAATTACATCGTAGGGACGTTGGCGAATAAATGGCCAAATACCCGATTCGAGTAATAGTTCAATTACTTTTTCACGCGATAATTCATTTAAATTACCCGTTTCAAACTTTAGGTATTGCTGATTTGCTTCAGGTTCAATAACAAACTCTAAAATTTTCCGGCGCTCACCTCTAATAATACTTTTTAATGTACCACTCACAGGTGACGAAAGCTTAATCGAAGGTTTATTCTTATTGAAAAAAATTGCCTCACCGGCTTTTACTTTATCTCCTTCTTTAAAAAGAGATTTTGGCGTAAACGACGGAAAATCCGTTGGTCGGAGTGCAAATAAACTGCCTTCGTACTGGCTTTTGTTTAAAAACTTTTCGGCTTTCCCCTTTATAGGAATGTTTAGCCCCTTTCTAATTTTTATTTTATGCGGCATATTGCGATTATATGTTTAATAAAATCGATACAAAGATAATTAATTTACTAGTTTATGAAATGGTAAAAGGTGGTCATAAGTCAATATTTGTATATGACATGTGTCAAGTTTTGTGTTGTTATGATTGCTTGAAGTGTTTGTTTGAATGTTCATTTACTTGTAAATTATTGATAATTATTTAGCTATGTAATTTGTATATGTTCAAGTGTTATTTTTGTCATCAATATTAATGTACAATAGCAAGTGCTATATTGTTTATTCAAATGTTGTAAAAATCGTTTTAAGCGAATTCAAAACTAAAAGCGGAATCTTGAATTCCACAATGTGGGTTCATATTATTACTCTCCCGAGATTCTCGGGATCGTGAGAATAGTTCGCTTTGCTCATGATAAAAGTTCCACGCAGCTTGCTGCGAGAAAATAAAAGTTCTACTATTTTGATACCTCGTCTGCTTGCAGCGAGGTAGTTCTTTTTTTTCATTCTGAATTAAAAATATATTACTTATCATTTGAAGATGGTTTTATATATTGCACAATATTTGTTAATTAAAATCGATAAAAAACTATTACAAATGACCGGGGTAAAATACAAATTATTGATGATTCTTTTAAGTTGTTTTATATTTCAATTTAACCAGTATTTATATAGTCAAGGAGTTGATGTAAATTCGAAATATGAAACAAGTATATCAACAACTCATATAAAAACATTGCGTGCATATGTTCAAGGTAATGAGTTATCTTATCCTGCCATTGAATTAAATAGCAAGCAAAAAATTCAAATTGAATTCGATGATCTGTCACTTGATTCAAAGGATTACTATTACCAAATAATCCATTGCAATAACGATTGGACCAGCTCTGAACTTTTTTCCGATGAGTTTATGGATGGATTTAATGAAAATAGTGTAAATAATTATGAATTCTCAATAAATACAACAGTTCCTTATATTCATTATAATGTTGTTTTACCCAATAATGATGTTGAATTTCTTGTATCGGGGAATTACGTATTTAGAGTAATTGAAGGAGAAAATCGCGACAGCACAATTCTTACTGCTCGATTTTCAATATATGAACCCATAGTTAATATTCAAACTGAAATAATTCGTCCTTTAGGAAGTGAATTTCAGAACACTGGGCAAGAAATTAGGCTAAAAATAAACCATGCTGAACTTTCAATTAGTCATCCCTTTAATGACGTAAAAGTTTACATTTCTCAAAATAATCGACCTGATAGAGTTTTGAAAGACATTAAACCAGTTTTTGTACAAAACGATGAATTGGTTTATAATTTTTCAGGTGAAAATACTTTTTTGTCGGGGAATGAATTTAGAATTATTGACTTTAATAACCAGCATAAATTGGGTTTAAATATTAACGATGTGCAATTTTACGATTCAATTTATCATGTGCAAGTTCGCTTAGATGAAAGGAGAAGCTCAAAACGCTATTTGTTTTTTGAGGATATGAATGGCAAATACATTATAAATGTTGAAGATGGCTATGACCCACAAATTTTTGGCGACTACGCTAATGTTTATTTTTCAGTTCCAATGGAGGAGCCTTTTTTTGACGGAGCTGTATACATTTATGGAGCACTAAATAATTGGAAATGTAATTATGACAGCAGAATGGAGTATAATTTTGATAAAAAAATGTATGAAGGTAAACTGCTTTTAAAACAAGGATACTATAATTACACCTATGCTTTTGTTAATAATTATGACTTTACTATTGATGAAAGTGTTCTTGAAGGAAGCCATTATCAAACCGAAAACGATTATGTTATTTATGTGTACCATCGTGATTTTGCTCAAAAGTTTGATCGTTTGGTTGGATACAAAGTAGTAAATTCCCTGCATGCTGAATAATTCCTTTTTGTTTCAATTAGTATTTATACCTTTGTAGCTCTTGGTGGAATTCCTTTTTATATGGGAATCCTTAATATGGGAATCCGGTTAAAATCCGGAGCTGTACCCGCAGCTGTAAGCCTTTAAATGCTTATTATTAAAGCCACTTTCTAAATAATTAGGAGGGAAGGTAAAATAAGTAAGGTGAGCCAGAAGACCTGCCATAAAACTTAATTATTACAAACTTCGGGATAAAGTTTGGGAAGACATTCCTTTCCTTTTTACCGCCAAATCAGAACAAAAAAATTGTGATTATGACACAAAAACTTAAAATTGACTTGAGTAGAGTTTTGTTTTTCTTGATTTTGCCCGCATTGTTTTTTACTTCGTGCAAGAATATAAAAACAGAATCAAAAACAGAATTTTCAGGCTTGCGAATAATTTCATTAGCTCCATCAATTACTAAAGAATTAATTTATTTGGGTGTTGAGGAAAATATTGTTGGGGCTACTAATTATTGCGATATTTCAAAAGACTCACCAGATCTTGTAGTAGGATCGGCCATTGATATTAATATTGAGAAAATACTTTTATTAAAACCCGATGTGGTGTTTGCAAGTACTTTAACCAAACCATCAAATATTGAGACCTTAAAGGAAAATGGCTTGCAGGTTTATCAATTGGGCAAAATGAGTTCCTTTAAAAATATTTGTGATGAATTTTTGGCCATTGGGAAGTTGGTTGAAAAGGAGAAAGTAGCCATATCGATAATTAAAAAAGCGAATCAAACCATTGATAGTTTAAAATTAAGTATTCAGCACAGAGATAAACAATCGGTATTCTTTCAGATTGGTGCAAAGCCTTTATTTGCAGTAATTCCTAACACTTATATGGAAGATTTGATTATTTATGCCAATTGTGAAAATATTTTATTTGATTTGGAACATGGAACTGTAACTCGTGAAAGTGTTTTGAAAAGAAATCCGGATGTTATTTTTGTTGCAACTATGGGAATTGTTGGTGAAGAAGAAAAGAATATTTGGGAAAGCTATGGTGATATTAATGCTGCTAGAAATAACAAGGTATTTATTATCGATTCTAATACTGCTTGCACTCCATCGGTTATTGCATTTACCGAAACATTAACCCAAATGGTTCATTATATTTATAATTAAAGGAGAATAATTGAATATTAAAAACAGATGAAACCTTCATGCACCATTTGTTTATAAAAGGAGATAAATTAATCATGGAGTTGCACGAATTTGAAATAGGAAAGTAAAATTTTGTATTATTATTTTTTTGAAAAACAAACATATAACTAATTTGCATTTTAGTGAAAGGAAAATATTTTAAATGGGTTTATTACATTATAATACTTTTTGTATTATTAATTCTTAGTGCCTGGATATCGGTGTCGTTTGGCGAAATTGATTTTTCGCTTATTGAATTGTTTCAAATTATGAAAAGCAAAACTGGCATTGAATACACCATTTTAAACAATATTCGAATTCCCAGAATTCTTTTGGGACTAGCCGTAGGGGGAGCTTTAAGCCTTTCGGGAGTTATTTTGCAAGGGATTTACCGAAATCCTTTGGTAGAGCCTTATACTATGGGGATATCAGGTGGAGCAGCTTTGGGAGTTGCATTGGCAATTGTTTTTCAATTGTCATCGGTTTTCGGAAGCTTTTTTTTACCTGTTTCAGGTTTTATTGGTGCAGCCATTACCATTTTTCTGGTTTACTTTTTATCCATACGGAACAATCATTTAAACATTAATAAAATGCTATTGATTGGTGTTATGGTAAGTTTTATTGCATCATCGGCAGTAATGTTTTTAATGTCAACTACTAGCACCGAGAATGTGCATAGTATTGTATTTTGGATAATGGGATCGCTCGACACAAGCAATCAATTTTTAATTCGAATTGTCACCATATCATCTATATCAGGTTTAGTATTGACATATTTATTTGCTAATCAATTAAACGCATTGCGTTTGGGTGAATCAAAGGCTAAACATTTAGGTGTAAATACTAATTTAACCATTCGGGTTTTATTTATTGTGGCATCGTTGCTTACAGGTATTAGTGTTTCGGTTGTTGGTGTTATTGGCTTTGTGGGTTTAATAGTGCCTCATATGCTACGAATGGTTTTTGGTACCGACTATAGAATATTGCTAATTACATCGTTCTTGGGAGGGGGAATCTTCATCATTTTATGCGATTTGGTCTCACGAACAATTATTTCGCCCAACGAATTGCCAATTGGTGTAATAACAGGAATGATAGGTGGAGTAATCTTTATTTTTGCGCTTAGTAAATCAAAAATTAATTAAAGAAAATTGAAATGTTAGTTGTATCTGATTTAAGAAGTGGTTATGCCAATAAATTTCATTTAAAAGAGATATCGCTTAAAGTGGATAAGGGTTCTCTTACAGGAATTGTGGGACCCAATGGATCGGGGAAAACAACTTTGTTCATGACTCTTACTGGCGAATTGGGTATCCAAAATGGAAAAGTGATAATCGATGGCAAAGATATTTCAGCTTTATCACCCAGAGAAAAAGCACATAAAATTGCTATTGTAACTCAAAATACTGAGGTTTTTGATATTTCGGTTGAGGATTATGTATTGATGGGAAGGCTACCCTATAAAAAACCATTTCAGCTTTTTGAAAAAGCCAAAGATTTTGCTTTGGCCAACAAATTCATGAAGCTTACCGGAGTTTTTGAGTACAAAAAAAAGCTAATGACAGAACTAAGTGGAGGCGAACAACAATTGGCTGCCATTGCTCGTGCCCTTTGTCAGGAACCTGAGTTGTTATTGCTTGATGAACCCACATCTCACCTTGATATTGCTCATCAACTGAGTGTGTTAAATTTAATTCAAAAGCTAAATGCCGATTTGGGACTTACCGTATTAATGATTATTCACGATTTAAATTTGGCTAGTGAATATTGCGATCACATTGCAATGATGCATAAAGGATCTATCCATACCAAAGGTATACCAGAAGATGTTTTGAATTACAAAAACATTGAGTTTGTTTATGATACGGTTGTAATTACACAAACTAACCCATTGTCGAAAAAGCCAGCAATTTTTTTAGTTTCTGATAAGGTTTTAGCACAGAATAAAAAGTAGGAAATACAATTTATAATAAAAATAGTTATCTGTAAAATATGGATTATATTGAAAAGTTGTGGAGCAAGCTAAAAATTTTGAAAAGGTCAGTCATAAATGATATAGTTTAGAATTTAAACAACCTCGCTGCGAGCATCGGGGAAAAAGACACCCTCTGTTATTTCAAATATCCATTTGATGCTTTTTATTATCATTTGTTTCGATTTTGCAATGTATATAGTTTGGTAACTTTAAAAGCGAAGCAGGCGCTTCGCTATCCAGAGGAACTCACAGCGCCTGCTGTGAGAATAAATTCCAATATTTTGTAGCTCTCAACTCCCTCCCTAATTTTAGGGAGGGCTGGGGAGGGTAAAAAAATACTTTAATTAATTTTTAAAGAAGCAAAGTAGATTTAATTCAAATGATTATTTATCTGTAATGGCTGAAAGCCATAAATAATATAGCTTAGGGCAACGCCCTAAGTTATTTGTAGTTAATAACAAGCGATGCAAGCATAAAATCTATTTTTATGAAATTATCTACATGCATCGCAACAATTTAATATTAAATATTTAGGTGATGTTTTTATTTAAACCCACAACTTTTCAAATTGATCCTAAAATATTGGTATTTAGAGCATGTTGCTATTTTAAATAATTATTTAGTAAAGTAAATAATGCTATAAAAAAAGTAGTACATTTGTCAAGAATTTGGTGTTCCGCTTTCGATTTATCGAAATGGAATGAAAAGGGAATCCGGTTAAAATCCGGAGCTGTACCCGCAGCTGTAAGCCTTAACAACTTAATTGTTGAGCTTTCTTAATCCTCGCCACTGACCCGAGTAATCGGGACGGGAAGGCTAAAGAAAGTAAGGTGAGCCAGAAGACCTGCCAGATATAATTTGTTCGGGAACAAACATTATGGAAAATGCTAGGAATTTTATATTCAATTAGAGAAAAAAGGAAGCTTATTGGCTTGCTGGTATTGGTATTTTTGAGCTGGTCAAATTTGATACTGGCAGATAATATACCTGATACTGTGCATATTGATGAAATTGTAATATCATCGGAAAATATTAACCGTTTTCAAACCGGAGCTAAAATAGTAGAGATTGATGCTAAGCAGCTGGAGCTTTTGCAGGATGGGAATTTGGAACAGCTTTTGAGCAGAACTACACCAATCGCATTCAAAACAATGTCAGGTTCACTTTCAACTATTCGAGTTCGTGGTACCTCTCCCAATCATACAAGTGTAAATTTTGGAGGATTAAATATTAACTCCCTTACACTTGGTCATAGCAATGTGAGTAATATTCCCATGTATTTATTCGATAAAATTGGCTTGCAATACGGAAGTAGCAGTGCAGTAAATGGTTCGGGAAGTATTGGTGGCGCAGTTCATTTGGGATTAACTAATTATTGGGTTGATGGTTTTAAGGCCGAGGTTCGATCTGCTTTCGGTTCAACAGGCGAACAATTATATGGAACAAAATTGTTTTTTGGAAATGGGAAATGGGAAACAGTAACCAGAGCCTACTATTATTACAATAAGAATGAGTTCTCATTTTTAAATTCGAGCACAGGTAACGTCGAAAATGGGAAAAAAATATTTGAAGATGTTCAGAAAAGTGCAAACATTGAGAATAAAGGATTGCTTCAAGAATTCAATTACAAATTTGCTAAAAATGAAACTTTTAAATTGATGGCGTGGGTTGAGGATGATTGGCATTTAATTCAGCAAAACATGGCAACCAATTGGGATAATCCGGACATGAGGGAGTCTTTGAAAGATGATAATATTCGATTATGGTCTACCTATAATAATCGCAAACACCTTTTCAAGTACCATATAGGTGCTGGATATGTATTTGATAATTCTGTTTACAACAATACGAATGAAAAAATTAAAACTCAACGTGCTGTAGGTGATGCATATGTAGAACATGATATTAAGCCATATTTGAGTTATAAAATTGGATTAAAAGCTACAAAGGTTAAAACGGATGTATATTCTTATAATGGGAGTTTAGACGAAGAGAGGTTGGATATGTTTCTTCAGTTTAGATATAAATTGTTTAATAAATTAGAATCAACCTTTAATTTAAGACAAGGGTTTGTTAGTGATTATTCGGTTCCATTTACGCCAACCCTTGGACTTTCATATATCCTAACATCAAAGGAGAAAATTCATATAAAAGTTACTGGAAATATTGCAAAAAATTATCGGGTTCCAACTTTTAACGATCGCTTTTGGGGGACTCAGGGCAATCCCGATTTATTTCCGGAAGATGGAATGAATTATGAATTGGGTTCGAAAATGAGTTTTTGGGATAGTAAAATATCTGGAAATCTTAGCTTGAGTACTTTTTACATTGATGTAGAGAATTGGTTATTATGGGTTCCTGGAACAAATGATTGGTATCCAGAAAATGCACAACGAGTAATAAGTAAAGGTTTTGAATGGCAGGGTAGTATCAAAAATGATGTGGGATGGGGTAGTGTTAATTCTGGATTTGTGTATGCTTACACTTCCACACAAAGGATTAAACCCAAAAACTTTATTGACAAGGAAAATGATCCAAGCTCAAATGCTTTTGGTCGGCAATTAGAATATGTGCCTTTGCATAGTTGTAAAATATATTCAAGCCTTGATTTTAAAAAATGGAGCGCAGGGTTCGATGGGCAAATGGTGCCTTGGCAGTACACTAATAAGGAGGAGGACGATATTCTTGATGGATATTTTATGCTGAACTTTAATATTCAAAGAGAAATAGAAATAGATAGCAAACATAAATTACAAATTAGGGCACTTATTAATAACATTCTTAACGTCAATTATCAATCAAGTTATGGTTATGCCATGCCACGCTTAAATTTTAAATTAAGTATAACATATAATTTTAACTAAATATTAATATAACTCAATTATGAAAACAAGATTATTACTTGCTGCTATTTTAGTTGCTGTTTTTTCTGTATTTGTATCATGTACAAAAGATGATGATAATACGAACCCCGTTGTTGAAAATGCTATAAAAGGCAAATACATTATTAATTATGGTAATTATACAGGAACAAAATCGAGCATAAGCCTTTTTGATACAGAAAAGGATGAAATGATTAATAATTATTATTCGACAATTAATGATATTGATCCAGTATCGAACTATCAATATGCATATAGTTATGAGGGGAAAGTATATTTCATGGGGAATAATGTTGATAAAATAACATATGTAGATAATCAAACTTTTGTACAAACAGAAAATGGTATTAGTAATGAAATAGTAAAGCCAAGGTGTTGTGTAGCAAATGGTAATACTTTGTATGTTTCTTGTTGGGGTGGCGATGTTTGGGTAGATAATACAGTTTCCTATATTGCAAAAGTTGATTTGACTACAATGGCTGTATCGAAAATAGCTCTTCCTGGTGGACCTGAAGGTTTAGTAATAGCAAATGGGAAATTATATGCAGCATTAAATTACATAGACAAAGTAGCATCGATAAATCTTGAAAATGATGAAGTTTCTTTAATTGATATGCCTACAATGTCTACTTATTTTATTAAAGATAAAGATGATAATTTATATGTTTCAATAGTAGGTTATTATGGTGAAGTTTCTGATTCTTTAGGTTTAGGATATATAAATACAACTACAGATAAACTAGAAAATGTTTATCCACTTTCAGGAATAAGCTCAAGCTATGGTAGTCAAATTGCTGCAAACAGCGATTTAACAAAACTATATGCTGTTGCGGCAAGTTATAATGCAATCTGGGAACTTGTTGGTTCAGTGGCAGAATTTGATATGAATACTAAATCTTTTGCTTCTGAGATGTTTGTTGAAGGAATTGTTGGAATAAATGGAGTTTCTGTTGATGCTGAGACGAATAATGTTATGGTATTAAAAACAGCAGGAGCTGATGCTAACGGAAGTGTATCCTCGTATAAAAAAGATGGAACTTTTATAAAAGAATATACAGTAGGAATTGCTCCAGGTATGTTATTAACTGTTGAGTAAGTCAATTGTTAGAATAAAAATTAATTGCAAACTATTTATAATTCTTATTGGTGCATTGATTGATTTTGCCTCAATAAAAAATCAGGTTTGGTGACTGTTGAAATTAGATATCAAACTGATGTTTTACATACAACCCCATTTTGTTTTTAATGGGGTTGTTCCTTATTTTAAATTTGTAAAGAATAAGCCATGACAAAAATTACATTCATAACCGGAGGAGCTCGATCGGGTAAAAGTAGCTTTGCTCAAAAGCTGGCTGAGGAGCTTTCTGCTTCACCTGTTTATTTGGCCACTGCTCGAATTTGGGATAAGGATTTTCAAAAACGGGTGAACAGACATAAAGCCGAAAGAGGCGAACACTGGCAAACCATTGAAGAAGAAAAGCAGTTAAGTACATTGATTTTGCATGATAAAACGGTGGTGCTCGATTGCATTACGCTATGGTTAACCAATATTTTTCATGACAATAAATACCATGTTGAAAAATCGTTAGCCGAAGCAAAAAAAGAATGGGATAAATTTGTCAGAAATGATTTTCAATTACTGGTAGTTAGCAATGAACTAGGAATGGGAGTTCATCCTGAACATGAATCGGCAAGAAAATTTATCGATTTGCAGGGCTGGATGAATCAATACATTGCAAACACTGCTCATATTGTTTATTTAATGGTATCGGGCTTGCCTGTTAAAATAAAGTAGATGGATGAGAAGAAGAGAGTCTGAAAGGCTCTAATAACTATAACTTGGGGCAACGCCTCAAGTAAGCATACACGGAACAAAAAAATCGTCGCAAGTAGTTTGTTTATTTATAATTGAAGAGAAGCATGCGACGAAAACTTGGATAACATTTACTTGCTAAAGTATTGAAAATAATGAAAGAACAATTACAGCATAAAATAGATTTTAAAACAAAACCGCTCAGATCGCTAGGTAAATTGGAAGAAGTAGCCTTAAAAATTGGAATGATCCAGAATACCTTAACTCCTGAATTGAAAAACCCAACCCATCTGGTATTTGCCGCCGACCATGGTTTGGCAGACGAAGGTGTCAGTCCTTATCCAAAAGAAGTAACTTATCAAATGGTTATGAATTTTTTAAATGGCGGAGCTGCAATCAATATTTTTTGTCGTCAAAACGATATCAAGCTCAAAGTAATTGATGCTGGTGTAGATTTTGATTTTCCAGCGGAAAGTAATCTGATTCATGAAAAGATTGCAAGAGGTAGTAAAAATATTTTGAAAGAGCCTGCCATGTCAATGGAAACTTGTCAGCAAGCCATGGATAAAGGAAAAGAAATATTAAATGCAGAATTTGATAAGGCTTGTAATATTATCAGTTTTGGTGAAATGGGAATTGGCAATACATCGGCTGCAGCTTTGCTTTTGAATAAATTTACCGGATTAGCTATTGAAGAATGTACAGGTCGTGGAACCGGACATAATGATGCTGGATTGAAAAAGAAAATTTCAATTTTGAAAGAGGCTTCAACAAAACATCAGGTCAATTCTCCAAAAGAAATACTTGCTGCTTATGGAGGACTTGAAATTGCCATGATGTGTGGTGCTATGTTGCAAGCCAAAGAAAATAATATGACCATTCTGGTGGATGGTTTTATAGTAACATCGGCTTTATTAGTGGCTTATGAAATGGATAAATCTATATTGGATAACTGTATTTTTTGTCATCACTCACAAGAAAAGGCACACAAACATATGTTGGCTCATATGGGTGTTGAGGCTTTGGTAAATTTGAATATGCGACTTGGCGAAGGTACTGGAGCAGCGGTTGTTTATCCTATAATTAAATCAGCTGTGCTATTTTTAAATGAAATGGCTAGCTTTGAAGATGCCGGAGTAACTAATAAAGACTAATTATTTAATAATAGATCAGGTTTATCTTTCAACGATATAAAAACCTGACAGGTCTTATTGGATTTTGAAATAAATATGCGAAAAGAACTAAAAATATTCTTCACAGCCCTGATGTTCTACACACGGTTCCCGGTGCCTAAAAGCACAGGTTTCTCTAACGAAAATTTAAACAGAGCTACAAAATATTTCCCCCTGATTGGTTATATAGTTGGAGGTTTGGGTGCTTTAGTTTTTTTTGCAGCCAATCAGTTTTTATCGGTGCAAATTTCCATAATAGCAAGCTTGTGTTTAATGATATTAGCAACAGGAGCTTTTCATGAAGATGCTTTGGCAGATTTTTGCGATGGTTTTGGTGGTGGCTATGGAGTTGAAAATATTTTAAAAATAATGAAGGATAGTCATATTGGAACTTATGGTACGGTTGGCTTAATTCTTTTATTATTTTCGAAATTTGCTTTATTAACTGAAGTTGATGTGAAAACAATTCCTATACTAATAATTGTTGGCCATGTAGTAAGCAGAGTAAATACTGTTATTTTAATTTTTAGTTCAAGCTATGTTCGCGATTCCTACGGAAGTAAATCAAAACCAGTGGGCGAAAAGCATAAAAATGTTGATTTAGTAGTTGCTCTTTTTATAGGTTTAGTTCCCTTGTTTTTGCTGCCGCTTTATTGTATCCCTGTAATTTTATTAGTTCTATCAGCAATCTTTTTATATTTCCGTTATTACATCCATAAAAAAATTGGCGGATACACAGGCGATGTTTTAGGAGCCTTACAACAATTCTCTGAGGTGGGTATTTATGTTTCCTTTTTTTTAGCACAATATCTTTATGCATTTATATCTAGTTAGGCATACACAAGTTGATGTTCCAAGGGGAATGTGTTATGGTCGAACCGAGGTAGGCCTGGCAAAAACTAATTTGGCTGAATTTGGAGTGGTGGCTAAAAATTTGGAAGGGATTAAATTCAAATACGTTTATTCTAGTCCCTTATTAAGATGTTTGAAACTTGCTAACTTCTTAAATGAAAAATTAGACTTGCCTAAAATTATCATTGATGATCGTTTACAAGAATTAAATTTTGGAGTTTGGGAAACCAAACTGTGGTCAGATATTGAGCAAATGGAATATGCTACAGGATGGTTTCACGATTTTGTAAATATTCCCTGTCCCAATGGAGAAAGCTATTTGCAGTTAATTTCCAGAGCAAAATCATTTATTCATGATTTTAAAATGATGGATACTAACAATAATATTTTAATTGTAACACATGGGGGAGTGGTTCGAGCTATAAATCTGCTTATTAAAAACATTGATCCTTTAAAGGCCTTTGATTTGGAAGTAGATTATGGGCAAATAATAAAACTGGAAATAAATTAGTACAAAATGAATAAGCTTCGACCCATAATGTTTGTAGGAACCGGTTCCGACGTTGGAAAATCCATTATTAATGCGGCTTTTTGTCGCATTTTTTTGCAAGATGGCTTTAAACCTGCACCTTTCAAAGCTCAAAATATGTCACTGAATTCATATGCAACTCCCGATGGATTAGAGATTGGTCGAGCACAAGCGGTTCAGGCCGAAGCGTGTGGTTTGGAAAGTAAGGTTGAAATGAATCCTATTTTGCTAAAGCCTACTTCGGAGATGAATGCCCAGATAGTTTTAAACGGAAAACCTTTGGGGAATAAATCAGCATCGGAATATTTTTTAGGAAGCGATCGTGATGCGTTGTTTGCAGAAGTAATGAAATCATATGATAAGTTATTTGAGCATTATAATCCTCTTGTAATTGAAGGAGCTGGTAGTATTTCAGAAATGAATTTATGGGATAAGGATATTGTAAATATGCGAGTAGCATTGGCAAGTAATGCGGCAACTTATTTAATTGCTGATATTGATAGAGGTGGTGTGTTTGCTAGTGTTTATGGTAGCATAAAATTATTACCTGCAGAGGAAAGAAAGTTGATAAAGGGAATTATCATAAATAAATTCCGTGGCGATTTAGCTTTATTTGAAGATGGAAAGAAAATGCTGGAAGAACTATGTGGAATTCCAGTAGTAGCAATTATTCCTTATTATCGCAATATTTTTATTGACGATGAAGATTCAGTGGTTCTGGACAAAAAGATTGCTAAGCTAAAAACTAAGAAGCTCAATATTGTTGTAGTTTTATTAAAACACATGAGCAATTTTACCGACTTTAATGTGTTGGAACGAATTCCTGAAGTAAATCTATTTTATACCCACTCGGCTGATGATGTTATTAGCTCTGATATTGTAATAATACCTGGTAGCAAAAATACCATTGAGGATTTAATATATTTGCGAAAATCGGGAATGGCAAAAGCCATTTTACAGGCACATGATTCGGGTAAAGCAGTTTATGGAATTTGTGGTGGTTTTCAAATGATGGGCGATGAAATATTCGATCCACAGCATTTGGAAAGTGAAGTGGAAGTAATAAAAGGCTTGGGTTTACTTCCGGTTAAAACCATTTTAACTCCTGAAAAAACAACTGAACAGTGTGAATTTAAATTTCAGAATAATACGGAAGTTTGCAAGGGATATGAAATTCATATGGGAGAAAGCATGTCGGATAATAAATCACCTCTTGCTATACTATGTAATGGTAAAAAAGATGGTTACATAAAAAACTCAAAAATATGGGGTACATATATTCACGGAATTTTTGACAATATTTCAGTAATAAAAGAAATTGTGAAAGTTAATGGGGGAGATGATGTTCAGGATTTTGATTTGAACGATTTTAAGCAAGCTCAGTACAATAAACTAGCTGATCTTGTGCGAGAATGTTCTGATATGGATTATATATATAAAACTCTAAAGGAATAGATTGATTTAATAGACCTGTCAGGTTTTAATTTTAGGCCTATTGATTATAAAACTAATTGTTAGGTTTCTGCCAACCTTCCGTCTAATTCTAACTGATCGGCAATTTTTGCCATTCCTTCAATGGTAAGGGTAATGATTTCAGTTAGTTCCATTTCCATCAATTCGGCACCTTTTTCAATAATGCTGCGGTCAATTTTTGCTGCAAAATTTTTATTGTTCCATTTCTTTTTAACCGATTTAGCAGTCATATCTAGAATGCTTTTGGTAGGCCTAACTAAAGCCGATGTGGTTACCAAGCCTGTTAATTCATCAATAGTAAAAAGTGTTTTTTCAAGAAGCGATTCTGGTTTAATATCATTACAAGTCCCCCAAGCATGGCTTAATACAGCGCGAATATATTCTTCGGGCCAATTGTTTTCTTTTAAAATCTCTTCGGTTTTTATACAATGCTGTTCTGGAAATTTTTCGTAATCCAAGTCGTGAACCAAACCAATAATTCCCCAAAGCTCTTCATCTTCATTAAAATGTTTGGCAAAATGACGCATGGTAGCTTCAACTGCTAAGCCATGTTTTACTAAACTTTGCGTTTTGTTGTACTCTTTTAAAAGTTCAAAAGCTTGTTCTCTTGTTGGTTTCATATAATATTTTTTAATTTGCTTACGAAAAATATAAAATTTCCACGCAAAGATCGCAATGATTTAACGCAAAAAACGCAAAGAAATAAATAATTCTTTGCGTTTTTTTTGAATTTTATTTTTTGAGCTTTGTTGGTATAGCTTTTATTTTATCAATTCCCAGCTCCCGCACTAATGACTGATTAAAAAAACGAAGCTCGTGCGCATGTCCTCACGCGTTCGTTGTAAACAAAAGAAATTAAAATAAGATATAAGCCTAGCAAAAATGTTAGGCTTTTTTTTAATAAAGTTAGCCCTTTAGTTATTAATTTGACCACACGAGAGGACTCGTGCGGCAGCAGCGCAATCGCGCACTAGAGGGACGGTAGCGGAGAAGGAGTAGACCTTTGTCTAAAGCAAGAAAATATGAAAAGTGGAGCTGTGGAGCTTTCTCCATTGTAAGAAAGAACGAAAGGTGAAGGCATGGATATTTGCCCATTGCATCGGAATGACAAAGAAAGGCATGGAGATTTGTCCAAAGTAAGAAAGGATGACCGGTGGACTCGTGGAGATTTGTCCAAAGCAAGAAAGGACGAAAAGTGAAGGTATGGAGATTTGTCCATTGCATAGGAATGACAAAGAAAGACATGGAGATTTGTCCAAAGTAAGAAAGGACGACCGGTGGACTCGTGGAGTTTTGTCTAAAGCAAGTAAAAACTGAAAGTGGCGGTGTGAAAGTACCTCCATGGCTTGAAAATTCCAACAGAGTAATTGAGGGGGTTTGTACCTGCTAAAAAAATACAAGTGTAGACATTGTACCCCTGCTGGCGCGAGCTTTCAGCTCGTGTCCAATTATTTATAGCTCATCAATTTTTATTACTCCGTTACCATCAGTAAAATTGGAAGCGCTACTATAGTTACCTTCGGTGAGCTCGTAAACTCGGTTCCAGTGGTGAGGCTCCAAAACAAAACCAGATTCCACTGGATTGTAATGTATATAATCCAATTTTTGCTGAATTACATCAATGCTCCATAATTCAATCGGTTTATTGTGTTGTTGCCAAAACTGTCGCTTTTTAACATTACTATTCTTTCTACCTGCCCTTTCCATCATCCAAAGTAACCATTATTCGCAAAGCTCATGAGGGCTAAAGCCGTTCTTTTCTACTTTCTTGTGGATTCTCTTCAATCAGGCTTTGAAGTTTTTTGAAGTATGCGTCTTGAATTCACCTAATAATTTACTTGGGTTATTATTAAAATCTTTAAATATTAAGTGAACATGATTTGGTAAAATACAATAGGCCCCAGCTCCCGCACTAATGACTGATTAAAAAAACGAAGCTCGTGCGCGTGTCCTCACGCGTTCGTTGTAAACAAAAGAAATTAAAATAAGATATAAGCCTAGCAAAAATGTTAGGCTTTTTTTTAATAAAGTTAGCCGTTTAGTTATTAATGTGACCACACGAGAGGACTCGTGCGGCAGCGGGGGGTAAAGTTAAACAATTGAGAATTTAAAAGTCCCAGTAAAAATTATCTTCAATGTTTTTTTATTTTATTTATTGTCTGTATAATTAACCATAAATTATTATAATCAACTTCATCAAATCTATCCCATACTTCTTTTGTTTTATTTTCTTGAGAATAATAAAAGTTATAATAATTAAAATAAATCCTTAAACCGAAATCATCAAAATCATAACCATGCTTAGCAAAAATCATATTAGCTAATAATTTCAATTCGTAAGTTGTTAAACTTACCATATCATTAGCAAGCAACAATTTATTTGAAAATAATTTAAAATATAAAAGCTCTAGCTCTGAATTTGGCTTATAAGCATACTTATAAAACTTATCGTTTAGTTTTACTTTAAAATAAATATTCTGAGTTTTTTTATTGCTTTCATCATACCCAATTAACTTATATTTATTTTTACTTGAAGGAGCTAGTATTTCTTTGAATATCGTTGTATTTGCTATTTCCAATTTATCTTTATCAACAACACAAGA
Organism: Salinivirgaceae bacterium; assembly: GCA_016342715.1. Classification (GTDB taxonomy): domain Bacteria; phylum Bacteroidota; class Bacteroidia; order Bacteroidales; family SZUA-534; genus JAEINW01. The sequence goes on from JAEINW010000005.1 coordinate 58,705, forward strand.
AAACCTACTGTCTGCCAGTTTCTTTAAGGTATGTATAAACAACTTAGAATCATCTATACTAGAATGCATATAAAAAAAATTATACTCCAAGTTATTTACTCCTTTAAAGTTATATGTAATATCTTCTAGCTTATTCTTTTCAATATCATATAGGAAATAACTAAGGCTAGAATAGCCCCCTGCCCATTCTCCAAATTCTAATATGTATTTATCTTCAAATAATCTATACCCTGACACAAATTCCTGTTCTGAATCTAACATATCTGACATTTGAAACAGAATATTAGTTTCATTTTTAGATAAATTAACTGATGAAATTGATTTATCCTTTTCGTTGAAATAATAAAAAATTGTATCTGCGTAGTAAAAAATACCATAAATAACATCTACAGGTGACTTACTAACTTTACCCTTTAAAACTAGAGAATCTGATAGTTGATAAAAATAAGTAGAATCTTTACTTCCACTACAGAAAAATAAATTTCTATTATCAATATACAATTTGTAAACACCCCCTTTAACAAGTTCTGGCTCCAAAGCATCAAGAATTACGTAATCAATAAATCTATTTGAATTCTCAATATTCTGTTTGAAGACTTTTAAAGAAACAGAATCAATATGATACAAAAAACGAACGTTTTCATTAATTTCATCAACATTAATACCTATGCTAAAATCAAAAGATTTAATAAGGAAAGTGTCTATTAATTGCTTTTCTTCTGACTTTAATTCAATATCTACAACCGTATCACTTAGAATAATAAACTCCTTATTAGGAGCGACCTCTTTCGTTTTAGTTTGTTTAATAGAACATTCACAAAATAATAATGCCACTATAATAAAAAATAAATATCTTGTTTGCATCTTTATCTTAATTTTAATTCTGGTTCATTCATTGGTTTATTTGGAATTTGACTTATTTCTTTAGGGGTCATTTTTTTAAGCGGGTTAGCTTTATACTCTAGTCTTTCTGATAAAGTTGGGAAAGATTCTATAAGAACAAAAGCTTGTAAATTTTTAATTTTTGCATCGGAATAAACGCCTCCTTCTCCCAATAATGGGAACTTGCCTACTTTAAGTCCTGCTTGTACAACGTTTCCAAAATTATATTCCATCTCATTCACCTCGATTGTTGATAGTTCATCAGTCGAAAGACCTGTAGTAATATGACCACTTGAACTGCTACCGGAATTCCAGGAATAATAAACCATTCCTCCTGCATTTACATAATTCCAAGATTCATTTAAAGAAACTTCATGAAATACGTCTGGATAACTATTCATTATTTCATTCATTGCATTCGCATTAACCCTATAATCAACCCCAGTTGATAATTGTTTATTCCCATCTTTATTTGTAAATAACTTATCTTCCCATGGATTACCGTATCCCATGCTATCAGTTAAATCATATCCAAATTGATTACACCAAGTTACACTTTTACCACTCTTTAGTTCATATGTTTCCTTTCTTACTGTTTCATCTAAAAAATCTCCTTTTGCAATATCAACTCTAATTTTTCCCCACATGAAATCTGTCTTTGCATTTTTAATTGGGATATAAGCATGGTTCGGTTGATAATAATCTTTTTGTGCCAGGCTTGAACCTCTTGAAGCCAATAATTTATCTCTACCTAAAATATTTGGTTTAGATTTATTATAATCAAGTCCTCTAGGGGTCATTTTCGTTAATGGTGCCAAAGCCTCTTCCAACCCATCTGTAAATAGCAAATTTAAAATCACCAATTTTTCGCAATTGGTTTTCACCACTTTTTCGCAAATGCAAATCACCAC